>NZ_JALNWM010000176.1 GCF_023230885.1 Desulfocurvus sp.
CGTGTTGGCCGTGGGGGCCGCCCTGGCCCTGCCGCTGCTGCCCTCGCGCCAGGGCGGCGGCTGGCGGGAGTACGCCCCGGGCGAGGTGGCGGCCCTGGCCGTGCGCGGGGGCGCCGGGGAATACGCCCTGCGCGCCCGCGACGGGGGCTGGGTGCTCGACGCGCCCGGCCTGGCTCGCGGGCTGCCTGCGGACCCGCAGCGCGTCGCGGCGCTGGTGGAGTTCCTGGGCCGCAACAGGCCCCTTGGGCACACGGACGACCCCGGGGCGGCGCGCACCGGGCTGGGCGCCGGGCGGGGGCTGCTGGTGGACGGCGCGGACTTCCTGGAGATCGGCGCCACGGACCGGGACGGCGCGCGGGTTTTCGCCCGGCGCGGCGCGGGCGGCCCGGTGTTGCTGCTGCCCGGGGAGTATGCCCGGGTTCTGGAGCGCCCGGCGGAGTATTACCTCGACCTGCGCCTGGTGGACCTGGACCCCGCGCGGGTGGAGCGGGTGACCCTTGTCCGGGGTGGCGCGGGGGGCGGCGCGGGGGGCGCACGGGCGGCCGAGGTTGTCGAGATGGTCCGTCGGCCCGGGGGGCCGGTGTTCGTGCGCCCGGGGGCGCGCGCGGGGCAGCCCGTGTCTGCCGAGGAGCTGGACCTGTGGCTGCACGAGCTGGCCGGGCTGCGCGCCCTGGGCCCTGCCCCGGGCGGCGCGGCGCCGCCCGGCCCGGGGGCCGACCTGCGGGTGGAGCTGCGCCTGCGCGGGGCGGGGGTGCACAGCCTGGCGCTGTTTTCCGCCGCCCGGGGGCCCTGGACGGCGGTGTGCGGCCCCCGGGGCATCCACTTTCTGCTTGACCCCGGGCAGGCCGCCAAAGTAGATAGAAATGCTTTTTCGTTCGCTGATCGCCGGTTGGCCGCCCTCGATCCGGGCGCGGTCGACCGGCTGGTGCTTTCCGCCTCCGGCCAGCGGCTGCACGCCGAGCGCGACGGCCGCCGCTGGCGGGGCCAGGGGCTCCCCGGGCGGTTGACGGGGATTGACATGCTCCTGTGGCGACTTAGTGATCTGCGGTACGAGGCCGGGCCGCAGGCCACGCCGCCCCCCGGGGCGCGCGAGCGGCTGCGCCTGGAGCTTGGGCTGCGCGACGGCGCCCGGCGGGAGTTCGTGTTCCACATCGATCCGGGGCTGCCCCCCGGGCGGTGCTGGATTTCCTGCGGGGATCGTCCGGATTTCTACCGCGTCCACGACCAGTTCTACAAGGATCTGAAGGGCTTTTTGCCTCCGGCGCCGGAGGCGGGCTCAAACCGGAGCGCCCGGACCCACCGGGTGCCCAGCGTTGCCAAGGGAGACACACATGGCCAGAATCACTGTTGAAGACTGCCTTGAAATGGTCAACAACCGCTTCCTCATCGTGCAGATGGGCATCAAGCGCGTGAAGCAGTACCGCGAGGGCTACGAGACCCTGGTGCCGTGCAAGAACAAGGAAGTGGTGTCCTCCCTGCGCGAGATCGCCTCCGGGAAGGTGCTGCCTTCGGAGGATCTCAGCGAGATCGGTGTCGCGTCGCACAACGGGTAGGTCATGGCCAAGGCAGACTACTACGAGGTGCTGGGCGTCGCCCGGGACGCATCGGAAGACGAGGTGAAGCGGGCCTATCGCAAGAAGGCCTTCGAGTTCCACCCCGACCGCAACCCCGACGACCCCGAGGCCGAGCGCCGCTTCAAGGAGGCCGCCGAAGCCTACGACGTGCTGCGCGACGCCGACAAGCGCGCGCGCTACGACCGTTTCGGGCATGAGGGGCTGGGCGGCAACGGCTATCACGGCTTCTCCAGCGCCGACGACATCTTCAGCTCCTTCTCCGACATTTTCGGCGACCTGTTCGGCTTCGGCGCCGCCTCGCGCGGGCCGCGCCCGGCCCAGGGGTCCGACCTGCGCTACAACCTGCGCATCAGCTTCCGCCAGGCCGCCAAGGGCGACAGCGTGACCATCCGGGTGCCGCGCAACGTGCCCTGCCCGGACTGCGACGGCAGCGGCGCCGCCCCCGGAACCCGCCCCGAGACCTGCCGCCACTGCGGCGGCACGGGGCAGGTCGTGCAGTCCCAGGGCTTCTTCCGCGTGGCCACGCCGTGCCCCTCGTGCCGGGGCAAGGGCCAGGTCATCGCCGAGCCGTGCCCCGGCTGCCGGGGCGTGGGCATCGTGCAGCAGACCCGCGAGCTGGCGGTGAACATCCCCGCCGGGGTGGACAACGGCTCGCGCCTGCGCCTGCGCGGCGAGGGCGAGCCCGGCGTCCACGGCGGCCCCCCCGGCGACCTCTACGTCGTGCTCTATGTGGAGGAGGACAAGACCTTCCGCCGCCAGGGCCAGGACCTCGTGCACACCGTCGAGGTGGACATGGTGGCCGCCGCCCTGGGCACCACCGTGGACATCCCCACCCTGGACGATCCCGAGAAGCTGACCGTGCCCAAGGGCACCCAGAGCGGCGCGGTGTTCCGCCTGCGCGGCCTGGGGCTGCCCTTCGTGAACCGGGGCGGCACGGGCGACCTGCTGGTGGAGGTCATCGTGACCACGCCCACGGGCCTGTCGCGCCGCCAGGAGGAACTGCTGCGCGAGTTCCGCGAGATCGAGGAGGGCAAGGTGGGCAAGAAGATGAAGAACCTTTTCAAGAAGGCCGTGGACAAGGCCATGGGCGGGTGAGGCCATGAGCGACGGACACGGCGGCGGACACAGCGGGCTGACGCATATCGACGGTTCGGGCGATGCGCGCATGGTGGATGTGGGCCACAAGGCCGACACCCGGCGGGTGGCCCTGGCCGGGACCACGGTGCGCCTGTCTCCGGAAACCTTCGCCCTGCTGCGCGAAAACGCCCTGCCCAAGGGCGACGCCCTGGCCACGGCCAAGGTGGCGGGCATCCTGGCGGCCAAGCAGACCCACGCGCTGATCCCCATGTGCCACCCGCTGCCCCTGTCCTATGTGGACGTCCGCTTCGCCCCCGTGGAGGCCGAGGCGGCCATCCACATCGAGGCCGAGGCGCGCACCACGGGCCCCACGGGCGTGGAGATGGAGGCGCTCATGGCCGCCCAGGTGGCCGCGCTGACCCTCTACGACATGTGCAAGGCCGTGCAGAAGGACATCCTGATCACCGACTGCCGCCTGCTGCACAAGAGCGGCGGCAGGAGCGGCACCTACGACGCCCCCGGGCGCTGACCCCGCCGGGTCGGCGCGCGGACGAAGGCCCCCCGGAACCTCGGTTCCGGGGGGCCTTTGCGTTGCGCGCGGCCTTGCGCCGGGGCGGGGGCTGGGTGCGGCCTCCGGCGCCGCGCCCCGGCCGCCCCGCCGGTTTGCGGCCCGCCGTCCCGGCGCGGCGCCGCCTGGTCGCCGCTGTGCCTTGCGGCCCCGCCGCCCCGTTTCGCGCCCCGGCTGCCCCGTTGCCAGGGCGCCCTGGCGCTTGGCGCGTCCCTACCAGACCTCGCGGACCTTTACGCCCCGGGCCTTCATGACGTTCTTGCAGTCGCGGATGGAGTATTCGCCGTAGTGGACGATGCTGGCGATGAGCGCGGCGCTGGCGCGGCCCTCCTGGCAGGCGTCGGCCATGTGCTGCGGGGTGCCCGCGCCGCCCGAGGCGATGACCGGGATGGACACCGCGTCGCAGATCATGCGCGTGAGCTTCAGCTCGTAGCCCGCCTTGGTGCCGTCGGCGTCGATGGAGTTGACGCACAGCTCGCCCGCGCCCAGGGCCTCGGCCGTCTTGGCCCATTGGACGGCATCCATGCCCATGCGCTGGCGCCCGCCGTGGATGACGATCTCGTAGCCCGAGGGGCACTGGTCCGAGGGCGGCACGGCCAGCACGTCCATGCCGACCACGATGCACTGCGAGCCGAAGGCCGCCGCGCCCTTGCTGATGAGGTCGGGGTCCTTCACCGCCGGGGAGTTGATGGAGACCTTCTCGGCGCCCGCCAGGAGCACGTCGCGCATCTGCTCCACCGTGGCGATGCCTCCGCCCACGGAGAAGGGGATGAAGATCTGCCGGGCGACCTGCTCCACCACCTTGAGCATGATGCCCCGGCCCTCGTGGGAGGCGGTGATGTCGTAGAACACCAGCTCGTCGGCGCCCTCCTCGTAGTAGGTCCTGGCCGTGGCCACGGGGTCGCCGATGTCGATGTTGTCCTTGAATTTGATGCCCTTGGTCAGGCGTCCGTCGCGAACGTCCAGGCAGGGGATGACGCGCTTACTGAGCACGGGCGGCCTCCTTGCAGTAGGCGGCGAAGTTGGCCAGCAGGGCCAGGCCCGGGCGGCCGCTCTTCTCCGGGTGGAACTGCACGGCCCACAGGCCCTCGCGGCCGTGGACCGAGCAGAATTCAATGCCGTAGGCGGTGGTTCCGAGCACATATTCCGGGGCCGGGGCCGGGTAGTAGCTGTGCACGAAATAGAACTCCGCGGCCGGGTCGATGCCCGCGAAAAGCGGCTCGGCGGGGTTTTTCAGCCGCACGCTGTTCCAGCCCATGTGCGGCACGCGGATGGGCACGCCGTCCTCGTCGGCCCAGGAGGGGTTGAACATGCGGCACTCGCCGGGCACGATGCCCAGGGTCCTGGTGTCGTTCTCCTGGCAGTAGTCGAGCATGATCTGGCAGCCCACGCAGATGCCCAGCAGCGGCTTGCCCGCCGCGATATGGTCGGCCAGGGCCTGGTCCAGCCCGCTGGAGCGCAGCTGGCCCATGGCCTGCCCGGCGGCGCCCACGCCGGGGAAGACAAGCCCCGAGGCGGCGCGGATGCGCTGCGGGTCGGCGGTGATTTCGCAGGCGATGCCCAGGGAATCCAGGGCCCGGCGCACCGAGGTCTGGTTTCCGGCCTTGTAGTCGAGGATGGCGAGCATGTGCGGTTCTCCGTTGCGGTGGGGCGGGGCCGTGCGCACCCGCGTGGGACGGCTTTCGCGCAATAGTAAATATCCGCCGCCAAGACAAGGGCGGCCGGAGCCCCCGGGCCGGATTCGCCGCGATTTCGGCCCGGGGGGCGCGCGGACGGGCGCCGCGCAAGGCTGTGAAGGTCGTCTCGCGCGGGGCGGGGCGCGCGCGTCCGGGGCGCCCGGAGGTGGCGCGGGAGGCTGTGGCGGTCGCCTTGCGCGAGGGCGTCCGCACTCCGCCGGGCGGCGGCTTGCCCTGCGGCCCCGGGGAGGGTAAGACTGGGCCGCCGGCCGCCGGGCCCCCGCCCGCACGGCGCAACCCGCAACCACCGCGCACCGCGCGAAAGGAAACAGCAGCATGCATATCGTCACCGGCGGAGCCGGATTCATCGGCAGCGCGTTCGTCTGGAAACTGAACGGCATGGGTATCACGGACATCGTGGTGGTGGACGAGCTGGGCACGTCCGAGAGCTGGAAGAACCTCGTCGGGCTGCGCTATGCGGACTATCTGCACAAGGACGCCTTCCTGGACCTTGTGCTGCACGACGAGCTGCCCTTCGATGTGGACAGCGTGACGCACATGGGCGCCTGCTCCGCCACCACCGAGCTGGACGCCGATTATCTCATGGAGAACAACTACCGCTACAGCGTGACCCTGGCGGCGTGGTGCCTGGAGCACGACGTGCGCTTCATCAACGCCTCGTCGGCGGCGACCTACGGCGACGGCTCGCGCGGCTTCTCCGACGATGAGGCGCGCCTGGGCGAGCTGCGCCCGCTGAACATGTACGGCTATTCCAAGCAGCTCTTCGACCTCTGGGCCCGGCGCGAGGGCGTGCTCGGCTCCCTGGCCAGTCTGAAGTTCTTCAACGTTTTCGGGCCTAACGAGTACCACAAGGGCGACATGATGAGCGTCGTCTGCAAGGCGCACACGCAGATCGGCCAGACCGGGCGGCTCAAGCTCTTCAAGAGCTACCACCCGGACTACCCCGACGGCGGCCAGATGCGCGATTTCGTCTATGTGAAGGACTGCGTGGACGTGATGTGGTGGCTGCTCCAGCATCCGGAGGTCGGCGGCGTGTTCAACGTGGGCACCGGTCAGGCCCGGACCTGGAACGACCTGGCCCGCAGCGTCTTCGCGGCCATGAACCTGCCCGAGAACATCGACTACATCGACATGCCCGAACAACTGCGCGGCAAGTACCAGTACTTCACCCAGGCCGAAATGGCCAAGCTGGCGGCCACGGGCTGCCCCGTGCGGTTCACCAGCCTGGAAGACGCCGTGAAGGACTATGTGCAGGGATACCTGGCGCGGGAGGAGCGGTATTTGTAGGCGGCGCGCCGCCCCGATCCGGCCCCGGGCCGCACGCAAAAGGGCTCCCCCCGCGCGGGGGGAGCCCTTTTGCCTCGGCTGGCGGCGGGGAATCCTGCCCCGGGCTCAGCAGCTCTCCCCCTCGCCCAGCAGGTCGTCCAGCTCCACTTCCGCGCCGTCCGGGGCGAAGAGGGCGGGGACGATCATGCGCTTGCCCTTGCTGTCGTCGTGGCCGGGGGTCATGGGGCGGCCCGCGTAGGTCAGCCCGGTGATGAGCTTGTCCTCATGGCCGAACTCCGCGAAGCTCTCCATGAACACCGCGAGCTGCGCGGGGTCGAATTCGCCCTCGAAGCCGTCGAGCAGGAAGGTCTGGGCGCCCTTGTCGATGGAGCCCATGAATACGAGCACCTCGCTCGGATCCAGCCGGTGCAGCAACTGCTGCTGCGAGACGGGCGTCTCGGCGTGGGTGACCTGGGAGGGGTAGATGGTTTGCTCCTGGCCGCCCAGACGGACCTGGATGCGCATTCCGGCCTCGAAAACGTAGGCCGCGCGGTGGTGGAACCTGCACTCCTCCCACCAGCCGCTCCAGTCGTAGCCCACCTGCCGCGCGAACTTGCGCGCCAGCTCCTCGTCGAAATAGAGCACGCCCTTGAAGCAGTTGTGCGCGA
Organism: Desulfocurvus sp.; assembly: GCF_023230885.1. Classification (GTDB taxonomy): domain Bacteria; phylum Desulfobacterota; class Desulfovibrionia; order Desulfovibrionales; family Desulfovibrionaceae; genus Desulfocurvus. The sequence continues at coordinate 6,851 of NZ_JALNWM010000176.1, forward strand.
AGTAGGGCGTGTTGTTCTTGCCGTGGCAATGGCGGGCCACCCGGGCCAGGAAGGCGCGGGGCACGGCGGAGATGGCCACCTCGTTCTTGTAGCCTGCGATTTCGATGCTGAGCTGCACGGGGAAACTCCTTGCGCGGCGGGGGGATGGGCCCCGGTTTCGGGCGATGATAGCCCCGGGCGCGGCTTTGGCGCAAGCAAAACCAGGGGCCGCCGGACCGCCCGCGCCCGGGCGCCCCTCGCGGGTGTGGGGCGCCCCGGGGCCCCGGGCCGTTGCCGACGGGCGGGAGCAACCCCGGCCCGGGCGGTGCCTGCGCCCATACCCCCGTCGGCCAGGGCGCCTGCCTGCACGGCGCTGCGCTGGCGGGGGCAGCCCGGCGCGGCGGCCCGGCGCGGCCCGCCGCGCCGGTGTGGCTTCCTCGAAGGGGGCGGTGCTTTCGAAATAAAAATTGTATTTCGGCGTGTTGTGTGCCTGGTGGCCAGGGCGCATCCCCCGGGCGCGGCGCTAGGCCTTGCGCTTGAACAGGCGCTCCAGGTCGGCGGGGGTCCAGGCGATGCGCACCGGGCGGCCGTGGGGGCAGTAGTCGCGCCCGGGCACGGCGCGCCAGGCCTCCAGCAGGGCC
>NZ_JALNWM010000177.1 GCF_023230885.1 Desulfocurvus sp.
CACCGAGACGGACCCCGTCACCGGGCAGGTGCTCGGCGCGGTGCCCAAGACGCTGATCTTCCCCGCCAGCCACTATGTTTCCGACCGCGCGAATCTCCAGCGCGCCATGGGCGAAATCCGCGACGAGCTGCGCCGGCGCCTGGCCTGGTTCCAGGAGCGTAACATGCTCGTGGAGGCCCAGCGCCTGGAGCAGCGCACCCAGCTCGACCTGGAGATGATCGACGAGCTTGGCTACTGCAACGGCATCGAGAACTATTCGCGCTTCCTGGACGGGCGGGCGCCCGGCGAGCCGCCGCACACGCTCCTGGACTACCTGCCCGACGACGCCATCATGTTCATCGACGAGTCCCACGTGGCCGTGCCGCAGATCGGGGGCATGTCCAACGGCGACCGCTCGCGCAAGACGACCCTGGTGGACTTCGGCTTCCGCCTGCCCTCGGCCCTGGACAACCGGCCCCTGACCTTCGAGGAGTTCCTCGCCCGCCAGCACCAGACCGTCTACGTCTCGGCCACGCCGGGGCCCTGGGAGCTGACGCGCGCCCAGGGGCTCGTGGTGGAGCAGATCATCCGGCCCACCGGGCTGGTGGACCCCGAGGTGGAGGTACGCCCCACGCGCGGGCAGGTGGACGACCTCATGGCCGAGTGCCGCGCCCGGCGCGACGCGGGCGAGCGCGTGCTGGTGACCACCCTGACCAAGCGCATGGCCGAGGACCTGACGGAATACCTCCAGAAGATGGGCGTCGCCACGCGCTACCTGCACTCGGACATCGACACCCTGGAGCGCGTGGCCATCATCCAGGCCCTGCGCCAGGGCGCCTTCGACGTGCTGGTGGGCATCAACCTGCTGCGCGAGGGCCTGGACATCCCCGAGGTGACCCTGGTGGCCATCCTCGACGCGGACAAGGAGGGCTTCCTGCGCAGCACGCGCTCCCTGGTGCAGACCTTCGGGCGCGCCGCGCGCAACACCAGGGGCCGCGTGATCCTCTACGCCGACGCGGTGACGCGCTCCATGCGTGAGGCCATGGACGAGACCGCCCGGCGCCGCGCGTTGCAGACCCGGTTCAACCAGGAGCACGGCATCGTTCCGCAGACCATCCGCAAGGATATGGACAACGTTCTCGAAGCGCTTTATGCCGGGCAGCAGGAGGCACAGCGGCGCGCCGAGGCGCCCGCCGCCCCGGGCGACGCCAAGGCCCTGGCCGCCGAGATCAAGCGCCTGGAGCGCGAGATGCGCGCCGCCGCCCGTGAGCTGGAGTTCGAAAACGCCGCGCGCCTGCGCGACCGCATCGCTGAACTGCGCGAAATGATGAGGGTCTTGTGAGCGTCGCACCGTCCTCCGCCCGCCCCGCCCGCCACAGCTCCCGGACCCGGCGCCCCCGGGCCGTGGGCTGGCCCCGGCTGCGCCGCCTCCAGCGGCGCTACGGCGGGCTGTGGCCGATGATTTCCGGCCTGGTGTCGCTGCTGGTGCTGTTCTTCGCCGGGGTCTACGGCTACATGGCCGTGGAGGGCTGGAGCTACCTCGAAAGCTTCTACATGGTGCTCATCACCCTGGCCACCGTGGGCTTCGAGGAGGTCCGCCCCCTGTCCGACGACGGCATGGTGCTGACCAGCGTGCTCATCCTGCTCGGGGTGGGCAACTTCGCGTTCCTCATCGGCTCCTTCACCCAGATTCTCGTGGAGGGGCGCATCCAAAACGTCTGGGGGAGACACAGATTGCAACGCGCCATCGACAAGCTGCACCGGCACATCATCGTCTGCGGCTACGGGCGCATCGGCTCCATCGCCGTGCGCGAAATCGTGCGCGAGGGCCTGCCCGTGGTCTGCGTGGAAAAGGAGGAGGCCCTGGTGGGCCGCATGGAGGACGACGACGTGCTCTTTGTCCACGGCGACGCCACCGACGACGAGGTGCTGCGCCGGGCGGGCATCGAGCGGGCCAAGTCGCTCATCGCGGCCCTGTCCTCCGAGGCGGCCAACGTCTATGTGACCCTCACCGCGCGGCAGATGAACCCCGAGCTGCACATCGTGGCCCGGGCCAACGAGGAGTCGCACATCCACCGCCTGGAGCGCGCCGGGGCCGACCGCGTCATGCTGCCCCACACCCTGGGCGGCGTGCGCATGGCCCAGTCCGTCATCCGGCCCACGGTGACCAGCTTCCTGGAGCTGACGGCCTCGGGCAACGGGCTGGACCTGAGCATGGAGGAGCTGCCCATCTCCGCGCGCTCGGAGCTGGCGGGCGTGAACCTCATCGACTCCAAAATCCGCCACCGCTTCAACGTCATCATCATCGCCATCAAGCGCGTCGACGGCCAGCTCGTGTTCAACCCGCCGGCGCAGATGGAGATGCAGGCCGGAGACACCCTGCTGGCCGTGGGCGGCGACGAGGGCTTGCAGGGGCTGTGGGAAATAACCAGCTAGCCCCGCGCGGGCGGCCAGGGCGGAGCGGAGCATGACCCAGCGGGACGGCGCCCCCGGGGTGGTCCGGGAACTGGCGCGCTTCGCCCCGGGGGCGGAGCCGGTGGTTTCGGCCATCGTTTCGGTCTACAACTGCGAGCGTTTCATCCGCGGCTGCCTGGACGACCTGCTGGCACAGACCCTGGGCCCGCGCCTGGAGATCGTGACCGTCATCTCCGGCACCGAGCAGGGCGAGGCGGCGATCATCGACGCCTGCCGCGCGGCCCACGGGAACATCTCGGTGTTGCGCACCAGGCGGCGCGAGAGCATTTACGCCGCCTGGACCCGGGGCTGCAAGGCCGCCCGGGGCCGCTACCTGACCAACGCCAACGCCGACGACCGCCACCGCCCCGACGCCCTGGAGCGCATGGCCGCCGCCCTGGACGCGCACCCCGGCGCGGCCCTGGTCTATGCCAACTCGCTCATCACCGCCACGCCCAACCAGCCCTTCGACCAGGCCACCCCCATCGGCCGCACGGACTGGCCGGCCTTTGACCGCAAGGCCCTGTTCACCTACAACTACATCGGGCCGCAGCCCATGTGGCGCGCCAGCCTGCACGCCCGCCACGGCTGGTTCGACCGCGACTTCCAGGTGGCCGGGGACTATGAGTTCTGGCTGCGCGTCGCGCGGACCGAGGATTTCCTGTTGCTGCCCGAGGTGCTCGGCCTGTATTACCTGGCTCCCGACACCGCCGAGCGCCGGGACAAGACCCTGGCGCGCAACGAGACCCTGGCGGCGCGGCGGCGCTACGCCCCCCCGCGGTGATCCCCGCCGCGCCCCGCAAGACAAGGACGACCGCCCCATGACCGACGCCCCGGGGGCCACTGGCCCCGCCGCCCGCGTGGCGGAACTGCGCCGCCTGCTGGAATGGCACAACCAGCGCTACTATGTGCTGGACGACCCGCAGATAACCGACGCCGAGTACGACGCGCTGTTTCGCGAACTGCAAGCCCTGGAGCGCGAGCACCCCGGGCTGGACGACCCCAACTCGCCCACGCGCCGCGTGGGCGGCGCCCCGCGCGAGGGCTTCGAGAAGCGCGCCCACTCCCTGGGTATGTTCAGCCTGGACAACGGCTTTTCCCTGGACGACTGGCAGGCCTGGGTGGAGCGGCTGCGCCGCCTGGAGCCCGAGGCCGAGCTGGCCTTCTGGGCCGACCCCAAGATGGACGGGCTGGCCGTGGAGGTCATCTACGAGGGCGGAGCGCTGGTGGCGGCCCTGACCCGGGGCGACGGAGAAACCGGCGAGGTGGTCACGGCCAACATGCGCACCGTGCGCAACCTGCCCCTGACCCTGCGCACGGCCCCGGGCGAGGCCCCCCCGGAGCTGCTCGAAGTGCGCGGCGAGGTGGTCATCGCCAAGGACGATTTCCACGCCCTGAACCAGGCCCAGGAGGAGGACGGCGCCAAGGTTTTCGCCAACCCGCGCAACGCCGCCGCCGGATCCCTGCGCCAGCTCGATTCGCGGATCACCGCCGCGCGGCCCCTGCGCTTCCTGGCCTATGGCGTGGGCCTGGCGCGCTGGGCCGGGGGCGCGCGCTCGCCCTACGAGCGCTGGGCCACCCAGGGCGAGCTCATGGCCGAGCTGGAGCGCCTGGGCCTGGGCGTGCCGCCCCGGGCGGGGCGTTGCGAGGGCCCCGGGGCAGTGGCCGCGCGCTACGAGGAAATGGCCGCCGCCCGCGACGAGCTGCCCTTCGAGATCGACGGGCTGGTGGCCAAGGTGGACGACCTGGCCCTGCAACAGGCCCTGGGCTTCACGGCGCGCGCTCCGCGCTGGGCCCTGGCCCTCAAGTTCCCCCCGCGCCAGGCGCGCACGGTGCTCGAAGCCATCGAGATCCAGGTCGGCCGTACCGGGGTGCTCACGCCCGTGGCCCACCTGCGGCCCGTGAGCGTGGGCGGGGTCACGGTGTCGCGCGCGACCCTGCACAACGAGGACGAGATCCGCGCCAAGGGCCTGCTGGTGGGCGACACGGTGCTGGTGCAGCGCGCGGGCGACGTGATCCCCGAGGTGGTCGGCCCGGTGGTCGAGGCGCGTACGGGGGCGGAGGCCGGGTTCGTCTTCCCCCGGGAGTGCCCGGTGTGCCGGAGCGCGGTGGTCCGCCTGGAGGGCGAGGTGGCCTGGCGCTGCGTCAACGTGTCCTGCCCGGCGGTGCTGCGCCAGGGCATCGTCCATTTCGTGTCCAAGGCCGGGCTGGACATCCAGGGCGTGGGCCGCAAGCTGGTGGAACAGCTGGTGGCCCAGGGCATGGTCCGCTCCCCGGCGGACCTGTTCGCCCTGCGGCCGGGGGTGCTGGCGCAGATGGAGCGCATGGGCGCCAAGTCCGCCGAGAACGTGGTGGCCTCCATCGCCCGCGCGCGCGAGGCCGCCAGCCTGGAGGCGCTCATCGCCGCCCTGGGCATCCGCCATGTGGGCGAGCGCACGGCGCGGACCCTGGCCGGGGCCTTCGCGGACCTGGACGCCCTGGGCCGGGCCACGCAGGAGGACCTGACCGCCCTGGACGACATCGGGCCCGAGGTTGCCGGGGCCGTCCGCGCCTTTTTCCGCAACGAGGACAACAAGCGCCTGGTGGCGCGGCTGCGCGAGGCCGGGCTGTGGCCCGTGGCGGCGCCGCGGCCCGAGGCCGACCCGTCCGCCCAGCCCCTGGCGGGGCGCACGCTCCTGTTCACCGGGGCGCTGCCCGTGGCGCGCGGCCAGGCCCAGGCCCTGGCCGAGGCTGCCGGGGCGCGCGTGGTCAGCGCCGTTTCCAAGAAGGTGGACTGGCTGGTGGCCGGGGAGAAGGCGGGCAGCAAGCTGGACAAGGCCCTGTCCCTGGGCGTGGCCGTGACGGATTACGCCGGGTTCCTGGCCCTTGTGCAGGGCCGGGCGCCGGGCGGGCCGGACGCGTCGGACGCGGCCGGGATGCAGGGCTCCCTGCTGGACATTTCCTAGACAACCGAACGTGAAAGGAGCGAGGTCATGAGCATTTCGATCATCGTCATGGGCGCCAAGGGGCGCATGGGCTCGACCATCGCCGGGCTGGTGCGCGCCGACCCGGAGCTGACCCTGGTGGGCGTCGTGGAGCGCGAGGGCTGCGAGGACGGGCTGGACGCCTACGGCTGCCTGTGCGGCACGGAGCTGGCGGCCATGCTGCCCGAGTTCCCCGGGGCCGTGGTCATCGATTTCACCGCGCCGCAGGTCAGCCTGGCCAACGCGCGGACCTGCGCCCGGCACGGCAACCCCATCGTCATCGGCACCACGGGCCTGTCCGCCGAGGAGCAGGCCGAGCTGCGCGCCGTGGCCGAAACGGGGCCGGTGTTCTGGTCGCCGAACATGAGCGTGGGGGTGAACGTGCTGCTCAAGGTGCTGCCCGAACTGACGCGCGCCCTGGGCGAGAGCTACGACATCGAGATGGTCGAGCTGCATCACAACCAGAAGAAGGACGCCCCCAGCGGCACGGCGCTGAAGCTGGCCGAATGCCTGGCCGGGGCGCGGGACTGGGACCTGGCCGAGGTCGGCGCGTATTGCCGCGAGGGCATCATCGGCGCGCGGCCGAAAAAGGAAATCGGCGTGCAGACCATCCGCGGCGGCGATGTGGTCGGCGTTCACACGGTGTATTTCATGGGCCCCGGCGAACGCATCGAGATCACGCACCAGGCCCACTCGCGCGAGAACTTCGCCCGGGGCAGCCTGCGCGCCGCCAAGTGGATGGCGGGCCGGGGGGCCGGGCGGCTGTATTCCATGCAGGACATGTTCTGATCCCCGCGCCGGGCGCTGCGGGGCCCCTGGCGCCGCCCCGCACCGGGGGAGCTGTTGCCGCGCGGTGCCCGCGCGGGGCGCCGCCCCCGGCCAGGAGCAGGGCCCGCCGCCCGCCGGCGGCCAGCACGGCCCGGCCACGGGCGGCACCCGCGCCGGGAAGGCCGGAAGCCGCCGGGGAAGCCCGGCGGCTTCCCTGTTTTTGCGCGCGGGGAGGGCTCTTTGCGCGGTGCGTTGCGCCCGGGGCGCCAGGCGGTTATGCTCGGCGCGGGGCGTCCGGTTCGCATGGGGCGGCGTGGCGCGCCGGAGTCGGAGAACGGTGCGGATGGCGCGAAGCCGGGAGGGCATATGGGTCGCAGGGCACACAGGGAGCCGGTGGAGGTGTCGGAATTACGGGCGGCCGCCCGGGGCTGGGGCGCCACGGTGCTGCGCGTGGCCGACACGGCGCGGCTGGCGGGGCTGGAAACGGAGCCCGCCGACCTGCTGGCGGCCTTCCCGCGCGCGGTGAGCATCGGCGTGCGCCTGTCCGACCCCATGCTCGACGCCATTGTGGACCGGCCCACGCCGCTGTATTCGTCGCATTATTCGCGGGTCAACGCCGTGCTGGACGACATCGCCGTGCGCGTGACGAACCTGCTCCAGTCCGGCGGTGCGCGGGTCCTGCCCATCCCGGCCAGCCAGATTCTCGACTCCGAGCGCTGGACTTCCTATCTCTCGCACAAGGCCGTGGCCATTGCCGCCGGACTCGGCTGGCAGGGCAAGAGCCTGCTGGTGGTCAGCCCCGACCACGGCCCGCGCCTGCGCCTGACCACGGTGCTCACCGACGCCCCCCTGGCCCCCGACGCCCCGCTCAAGAACCGCTGCGGCCGCTGCACCAAATGCCGCGACGCCTGCCCCGCCGGAGCCATCCGCGGCGTGAATACCACCAGCCACTACTCCTCGCGCGACGAGGCCCTGGACTTCGCAAAATGCGTCACCCAGGTCAGGGATGTTTTTGGGCAACTGCCGCACGTCGCGGGGCTGCTTTGCGGCGTGTGCGTGTCGGTGTGCCCGTGGGGGCGGACTCGCTGAAGCCAGGGCGGAGGGGCCTCCACCAGCTCACGTCCGGCGGCGCCCTGCGCGAGTATCCGGGGTCCATTCTCTTTGTGGGACGGCCCTGGCCTTTCGGGGCGTTCGCTCACGCCCCTTTCCGCATTGGCGGGGCCGCGGCGCCAATCCGCGGCCCAGCCCCCTGGGCGCTGCTGC
>NZ_JALNWM010000178.1 GCF_023230885.1 Desulfocurvus sp.
CGGCCCCTGCCCGCGCCCCCGCGCCGGGCCGTCCGCATCCTGTCCGCGCCGCCGCACGAGCCCGCCCCCTGCCCCGCGCCGCCGTGGCGGCATGCGCTCCTGCCCCCCCGGCAGCCGTGCGCTGTCCGCTTCTGCCCTGCCCCCCCGCCGCCGCCGTGCGCTGTCCGCTTCTGCCCTGCCCCCCCGGCAGCCGTGCGCTGTCCGCCCCTGTCCGCTGCCGCCGCAGTGCGCGGCCCGGCCTCCCGCTCTTCCGGGGCGCGGCGGCTGCGTATTTTTCCCGCACCGGACTTGACAGCCTCCGGCCCGCAGGGATAGTAGTTCCAAAAGGAACCACTACCCAATGGACTGCATCGACGCCCTCAACAGGTTCGGCCTGACCCGCCAGGAGGCGCTGCTCTACGCGACCCTGCTGGAACACGGGCCGCAGACGGGCTACGAGGCGGCCAAGCGGGCCGGGATTTCGCGCTCCAACGCCTACGCCGCCCTGGCCGGGCTGGCGGAAAAGGGCGGGGCCATGCGCTCGGGCGGACCGGCCCAGCGCTTCAGCCCCACGCCCCGGGCCGAATTCCTGGCCCGGCTGCGCGCCGCCAGCGACGAGGCCCTGGCCCTGCTGGAGCGCGAGCTGCCCGAGCGCGCCCCCGGGGAGGAGCCCTACCTCACCGTGTCGGGGCACGGGAATGTGGTGGACAAGATGCGGGCCATGCTGCGGGCGGTGCAAAGCCATGTGTACGTCTCCGCCCACAGCGCCGAGGCCGCCCACATGGCGGACGAACTGGCGGACCTGGCCGCGCGCGGGCGCAAGACGGTGCTGATCTGCGACGCGGACCCCGGGCTGCCCGGAGTCCGGCTGCACCACAAGGCCCAGGAGCGCGGGCATGTGAAGATCATCGCCGACACCGCGGCGGTGCTCACCGGCTGCCTGGAGCCGCCGGGCGCGGCCCAGTGCCTCTATTCGCGCAACGGGCACCTGGTGCGGCTCATGCGCGAGGCATTCCTCAACGAGCTGGCCGTCATCGCCAGGGACGGGGAGGACGCGCCCCGGGCGGGGCAGGCGCCGCCCTGAGTTGAATTTTCCGCCGCCGCGCCGGGGCTGCGCGGCACAAGGCGGATCGATGGTTCGGCGGCGGACGTTCTGGCAGGCTCCGCACCGCCGGGCACCTCCGTGCAGAGGGCCGGTTCCGGATTGGCCGGGGCCGGCCCTTTCCTTGTCCGCCGGGGGTCCGCTGGGGGTCCGCCGCCCGGAAGGCCCCTACACCGGCACGCGCACCCGGACCTTTGTTCCCGGGCCCGGGGCGAAGGTCACCTCGCCGCCCACCCGGGCCGCCAGGTCGTGGACCAGCTCCAGGCCCAGGGTGCCGCTGTTGCGCACGTCCAGGCCCGGCGGCAGGCCCACCCCGTCGTCGGCCACCTCCAGCTCGTAGAACCCCGGCACCCTGGCCAGGGCCACGCGCACGCGGCCGCTCCGCCCGCCGGGGAAGGCGTGGCGCAGGGCGTTGGTCAGCAGCTCGGTGCAGATGATCCCCACGGGCATGGCCTTGTCCGGCTCCAGCTCCAGGTCCTGGCAGTCCAGGTCCAGGGGCGGCTCCCCGGGCATGGAGTAGGTCCGCCGCACGGCGTCGGCCAGGCTGGCGAAGTAGTCGCCCGCGTGGATGGAATCCATGTGCCGCGAGCAGTACAGGGCCTCGTGGACCTTGGCCACGGCCAGCACCCGGCAGCGCACGGCCCGCAGGGCGTCCACGCAGTCCTCGCCGCTGCGCATGGCCTGCAGGGCCAGCAGCCCGCAGATCATGTTCAGATTGTTCCGGATGCGGTGGTGGATCTCCTTGAGCTGCAACTCGCGGTCCACGGCCTGGGTGCGCAGGCTCTGCATGACCCGGGCCATGCCCCGCTCCACGGCCTTCTTCTCCAGGGCGATCTCGATGGCCGCCTTGATCTGGTCGTTCTGGCTGGGCTTCAGGATATAGCCGTAGGGCCGCACGGTCTTGGCCTGGGCGATGTGGCCGTCGTCGCCGTAGGCCGTGAGCAGGACCACCGGGGTGTCCAGCTCCTCCTGGATTGCGGCGCAGGCGGCGATGCCGTCCATGGCGCCGGGCATGACGATGTCCATGAGCACCAGGTCGGGCGCGAGCTCGCGCGCAAGGCGCACGGCGTCGGCCCCCGAGGATGCCTTGCCCACCACGGCGTAGCCCAGGGCGCCGAGCATGTCTTCGAGCTGGGTGATGATGATCGCCTCGTCGTCGACCACCAGGATTCGATTGGCGCCGTCGTCGTGAGGGGTCATGCTGTGGCTCCTTCGTCTTGCCTGCTGAAGGTGATGCGGATGCGGGTGCCGCCGTCGCCGGAGGCGATGTCCAACTCGCCCGCGAGCTGGTAACGCACGATATTGCCCATGAGTTTCAGGCCCATGCTGTCGCCCTGGGCCTCGGCGTCCCGGGCCAGGCCCACGCCGTCGTCCTCCACGCGCAGGACCACCGTCCCGCCCTCCCCGGGGCCCACGGCCACCAGGACCGAGCCCGCGCGACCGCCGGGAAAGGCGTGCTTGAAGACGTTGGACAGCGCCTCGCTGAGCACAAGCCCGCAGGGGATGGCCTTGGACAGGGGCAGAAATGCCTCCTCCAGGGCGAAACGCGGCTTCACGGCGGGCGCGTTGTACATGTGGGCCAGCTGCCAGGTCAGCATCTGGGCGTAGCTTGCAATGTCGATGCTGTCAAAGCGCTCGTAGCCGTAGAGTTGCAGGTGGATCATGGCCATGCTGTGGATCTTGGACTGCGTGTCGCGCATGATCTCGCGGGCGCGGTGGTCCTCGATGCGCCGCCCGGCCATGTCCAGCAGGCTGGAGATGATCTGCAGGTTGTTCTTCGCCCGGTGGTGGACCTCCTGCAACAGCAGCTCCTTTTCGCGCAGGGAACGCAGGGTCTCCTGCTCGGCCTCGCGGCGCAGGGTGGCGTCGCTGGACACCCCGGCCAGCCATTCCACCTCCCCGGCCTCGTCCAGCACCGGGAAGGCCCGCTCGCGGATCCAGCGCTCGGTGCCGTCGGGGGAAAGCATGCGGTACTCGATCTCCCTGGGGCCCCGGGCGGGCCTGCCGTAGTGGGCCGCCAGCCGCCTGCGGTCCCGGGGGTGGACCCGGGCCAGGAACCCGGCGGGCTCGCGGAAGAACTCCTCGCGCGGGCCCACCAGCCGCTCGAAGGCCGGGCTCAGGTAGATGATGCTCCTGCGGTCGGGGCTGGTGATCCAGAACACTTCCTCCACGGTCTCGGCGATGATGCGCAGCTTGCGCTCGCTCTCGCGGAAGGCCAGCTCCACGCGCCTGCGGGCGATGGCGTTGCCCAGGATGTCCGCCGCGGCCATGAGCGCCTCCAGTTCCGCATGGGTCCAGCGGCGGCCCCGGGCGCAGTCGTCGAAGCCCATGAACCCCCACCACTGCTCGCCCACGAACACCGGCACCACGGCCAGGGACAGGATGCCCTGCACGCGCATGCGTGCCTGCTCGCCGGGCGCAAGGTCGCCCGCCACCCGATGGAAGGGCCGCTTGGCGGCCAGGGCGGCCGCCAGCTCGCGCATGGCGGGGTCCTCGTAGGTCGGCCTGGGGTCGCCGTCCCGGGGCCGGGGCGGGGCTCCGGGCGCGCTCCACTCGCTGTGCAGCTCCATGCGCGCCCGCCCGTCCGGCCCGTCCACGTTGCGGCACAGGTAGGCCCTGCTGGCCCCGGCGGCCACGCCGAAGGTCTCCAGCACCGTGGCCACGGACCCGCGCCAGTCGGGCTCGCGCAGCAGGCGCTCCGCCGCCACGCCCACGGCCTCCAGCACCGCGTCGCGCCGCAGCAGGGCCGCCTCCATCTCGCGGCGCGCGGTGATGTCCTCCAGAACCACGAAGTTGTACTTGTGCTCGCCGCCCTCGTCCTGGATGCGGCTCACGGTGACGTTGGTCCACACCGTGCGGCCGTCCTTGCGCTGGTGGCAGGCCTCCAGGGAGCCGCCGGGCAGCTCCCCGCTGGAGGCGGCCTGGCGCAGCAGCAGGTTGGCGGGCAGGTCGCCGGGCAGGACCACGTCCTGGAAGCGCAGGGCGGCCAGCTCCTCGCGGGAGCAGCCCAGGATGGAGCACAGCCGGTCGTTGGCCGCCAGGAAGCGCCCGTCCAGCCCGCAATGGGCCATGCCCACGGCGGACTGCTCGAAGGTGGCCCGGAAGCGGGCCTCGCTTTCCACCAGCTCGCGCTGGGCGTTGCGCTCGGCGGTCACGTCGCGCGAATACAGGGCATAGCCGCCCACGGCGCCGGATTCGTCGAACACGGGCAGCGCCTCGCCCTCGAAAAAGCGCCCGGCCCGGGCCTCGGCGTAGCGCACGGGTCCGCCCGTCCCGCGCACCCGGGCGAAGACGCTTTCGTCCGGGGGCCGGGGGCCGCCGCCGCGAAAGGACCGCAGCGGCCGCCCGATGATCTCGCCGGGGCGCCGCCCCAGGGCGTCGGCCGCGGGGCTGTTCACGGCCTGGACCGTCCCGTCCAGGGCCAGCAGCACCACCTGGTCGGGGATGGCGTCGAACAGGGCGCGCAGGGCGCCCTCGCGCCTGCGCAGGGCGTTCATGGCCGCCAGGCGGCGCTCCTCCACGGCGATGGCCGAGGCCACCACGCCCAGCAGCCAATGATCCTCGTCGCCGGGCCGCTCGTCGCGGGTGAAGACCACGCACAGCGTGCCCAGGCGGCTCTCGCCGATGGCCACGGGGATGCCCAGGTAGGTTCTGAGGCCGTAGCGGCGCACGTTGGGGTCGCTGTCGGCAAAGGGCGAGGTGTGCAGGTCGCGGATGAGCATGGGCGCGCCGTCGCCCTGGCGGGCCACATGGGTGCAGATGTGCCCCCGGGCGTCGTCCTGGAACTCGAAGCCCTCGGGCGGGTTCCACGCCGCGACCACCTCGAGGTCGTCGCCCTCGATCCGGCTGTAGAGGGCGCAGGCGCCGTCGAGCATGGCGCCGCAAAGGGCCACCAGGGCCCGGGTGTTGCCCGCCGGATCGCTGCCGAAGCGCAGGAGGGTGCGGGTCAGCCGCTCCAGGCGTTCCAGGGTCCGGCTCAGCAGGGTGATGTCCGTGCAGACGCCGAGCACGGCCCGGGCGCCGTCGCGGGTGGGGAAGGGCATGGCCGCGCAGCGCAGCACCCGCCGGGCCCCCGAGGCGTCCTCGAACTCCAGGGCGGCCTCCCCGGCCGGACGGCCCGTGGAGAGCACCCGCCGGTCGACCTCGGCCAGCCCGGCGTGGCCCGGGCCGGGCCCGGCCCCGGGGCTGGTCAGGGCGCGGACCGAGGTGCCGCAGGCCTCGGCCATGGTCCGGTTGGCCAGCAGGTAGCGGCCCGCGGCGTCGCGGGCGTAGATCATGTGCGGCACAAGGTCCACCACCTGGCGCAGGCGCTGCTCGCTCAGGGCCAGCTCGTCGCGGGCCAGCTTGAGCCCGGTCAGGTCCACGGCGAAGAGAAGATGGGCCGGAGCCCCCTCCCAGTCGATGCGCACGCCCGACACGCCCACCCAGCGCGAAGCCCCGGTGCGCGCGCGCACGGGCAGCATGGTCTGCCCGGGGACAGCGCCCGTCTCCAGCAGCTGGCGGCGCAGGCGCCCGGCCGTCTCCCGGCCCTCGGGCGGCACCAGATCCAGCAGGTCGCGGCCGCACAACTCGGCGAAGCTGTAGCCGCACAGGGCCTCAACCCAGGGGTTGATGAACAGCGGGCGCCCGTCGCGCAGCACCAGCACCCCCACGCTGGCGCTCTCGAAAATGGTGCGCAGCCTGCGCTCGCTGGCGCGCAGGCTCAGGTCGGTGACGCGGATGTCGGTGATGTCCTGGATGACGCCGACCACGAAGCGCCGCCCGGATGCGGGGTCCACGTGCAGGCTCTTGCGGGCCACGATGTGGTGCGGGCGCCCGTCCCAGATCACGCGGGCCTCGTACTGCTGCGGCTGCCCCGTGGTCAGCACGCGCTCGTCCTTCTCCCACAGGAAGCGGGCGTAGCCGTCGTCGTAGAAGTCGGCATCGTGCCCGCCCAGCAGCTCGTCGCGCCCGCGCCCCAGCACGCGGCAGGCCGCCTCGTTCAGATACACCCAGCGGTGGTCCTCGTCCTTGACGAAGACGGGGGTGTCCAGGCTGTCCAGGGCGGCGGCCAGCTCCGGTCCCGGCGCGGAGCATCCGTCCGGCCGCTTCCCGGGGCCCGCCGCCCCCTGATCCTCGTGGTTCGCGCTCAATTCCGCTTCTCCGGGTCTGCCGGTTTCCGGTCTGTCCGCTGTCCTAACCCACTCTCCCGGTCCAGGACAAGCGCGGCGACAACGCGGCCCCGATGTCGCCGCGGCGGCCCGCGGGCGGGCGGGCGGCGGCGGGCGCCCCGGGCCCGCCCCCTGGCCTCGTTCTTGCTCCACCCCCGGCGGCCCCAACCGTCCACCAGGAGTTCCCCATGCACCGCAGCGATCTCATCCCCGGCGCCCTGGCCCTGCCCGTCGCGCTTTGCGCCCTGGTCCTGGCCGCCCTGGCGGGCACCGCCCCCGCCCCGGCAACAATGCCAAATATGCAAAACGGAATCGCGATCCAGTCCGCCTGGGCCATGCCCCTGGCCCTGCTGACCCTGGGCGCGGCCCTGGCCGCCGGGGCCGTCGGCTGCGCCCTGGCCGCCCGGCGCCGCCGGGCCGGGGAGGCCCTGCTGGCCCGGGCGAAGGCCCTGCTGGACGGCCAGGACGCCGCCGACCCCGGGGATGACAATTCCGTACGTCCGGACTCCGGTGATCATGCCATTTTTGTCAGCATCCGCCGGGTCAACCGGGAGCGCGGCGAGCTGCGGGCCCGGGTGCGGACCCTGGAGGCCGCCCTGGAGGCCGGAGCCGCCCGCGCCCGGGACGGCGCCCGGCGCGCCGAGGCATCGCGCTGCCAGAGCCTGCGCAACGCCGCCGCCACCCTGGGCGCGGCCATCGCCGACATCAACAGCAGCGCCGGGGAGCTGGAGTCCGCCGCCCGGAACGCGACCCGGGGCGCCCAGGAGCAGCGCGCCCTGGCCGCCGAGACCGCCGCGGCCATGAGCCAGATGAACGCCGCGGCGAACCAGGTGGCCGAGGGCGCCGAGGCCGCCGCCCGGGCGGCGGCCGGATCCCAGGAGCAGGCCCGCGCCGGGGCGGGCGCCGTGGAGCGGACCGTGGCCGCCATCCAGGCGGCCCGGACGCGCACCGCCGAGCTGGGCGCCGTGGTCCAGGGCCTGGGCGCCCAGGCCGAGAACATCGGGCAGATCATCGGGGTCATCAACGACATCGCCGACCAGACCAACCTGCTGGCGCTGAACGCGGCCATCGAGGCCGCCCGAGCGGGCGACGCGGGCCGGGGCGTCGCCGTTGTGGCCGACGAGGTGCGCAAGCTGGCTGAGAAGACCATGAACGCCACCAGCGAGGTCGGCGCCCAGATCGAGGCCATC
>NZ_JALNWM010000179.1 GCF_023230885.1 Desulfocurvus sp.
CCTGGCGGTGCTGGCCACCACCTTCAGCATCGTGGCCGTGTTCGTCCCCGTGGCCTTCATGGGCGGCCTGTCGGGCGAGATGTACCGCCAGTTCGCGGTGACCATCGCCGTCTCGGTGGTCATCTCGGGCATCGTGGCCCTGACCCTGACCCCGGCCCTGTGCGCGCTGCTGCTGAAAAACGAGCACCGCGAGCCCATCCTGCCGCTGTTGCTCTTCGAGCGCTTCTTCACCCGGCTGACGGCGGGCTACACGGCGGGCGTGCGCCTGCTGCTCAAGCGCTCGCTCCTGGCCTTCGCCATCTTCGCTGTGCTGTGCGTGGTGTCCTGGCGCATGTTCGCGGCCCTGCCCAGCGCCCTGGTGCCCGAGGAGGACAAGGGCAACATCCTGTCGGTGACCATGCTGCCCGAGGGGGCCTCCCTCTCGCGCACCAACGACGCCATGGACGCCCTGACCGGGAAGATGCTCCAGGCCCCCGGGGTGGACGGCATCATGACCCTGGCCGGGCTGGACCTGATCTCCGGAGCCCTGCGCACCAACATCGGCACCGCCTTCGTGACCCTGGCCCCCTGGGACGAACGCAAGGACGGCCCCACGGTCGACCAGGTGGTGGGCATGACCTTCGGCGCGGGCGCCTCCATTACCGACGCCTTCGTGCTGGCCTTCAACCTGCCGCCGATCATGGGCATGAGCAACACCGGCGGCGTGGAGGGCTATGTGCAGGACCGCGGCGGCAAGAGCCTGGCCGAGCTGGCCTCCCAGGTCAACGAGCTGGTGGCCAAGGCCCGCCAGCGCCCCGAGCTGGCCAGCGTGCAGGCCATGTTCAGCGTCAACTCGCCGCAGATCGACGTGGTCCTCGACCGCGAGCGCGCCCGGGCCATGGGCGTGCCCATCAACCGCGTCTTCGACACCATGCAGGCCACCTTCGGCTCCTACTACATCAACGACTTCAACCGCCTGGGCCGGACGTTCAAGGTCCAGCTCCAGTCGCGCGGCGAGTTCCGCGACAACCCCGACGACCTCTCCGACGTTTATGTGCGCTCGGACTCGGGGGAGATGATCCCGCTGACGGTGCTGGCCAGGGTCGAGCGGACCACCGGCCCCGAGGTGGTGGAGCGCTTCAACGTGTTCCCGGCGGCCAAGATCATGGCCAGCCCCGCCCCGGGCTACAGCTCCGGGCAGGCCATGGACGCCCTGGAGGAACTCACGCGCGCCGAGCTGCCCGACACCTACCACCTGGCCTGGACCGGCTCGGCCTACCAGGAGCGCGCCACGGGCGGCACCTCGGTCACCGTGCTGCTGCTCGGCCTGCTGATGGTCTTCCTGATCCTGGCGGCGCAGTACGAGCGCTGGACCCTGCCCCTGGCGGTGATCCTGGTGGTGCCCTTCGCCCTGTTCGGCGCGGCCGGGGCCACCCTGCTGCGCGGGCTGTCCAACGACACCTACCTGCAGATCGCCCTGGTGACCCTGGTCGGCCTGGCTTCCAAGAACGCCATCCTCATCGTGGAGTTCGCCGTGCAGCAGCACCGGGCGGGCATGGGCATAGCCGAGGCCGCGGCCAAGGCCGCCGAGCTGCGCTTCCGGCCCATCGTCATGACCTCGCTGGCCTTCATCCTGGGCTGTCTGCCCCTGGCCATCAGCAGCGGGGCGGGCGCGGCCAGCCGCCACGCCATCGGCACCGGCGTCATCGGCGGCATGATCGCGGCGACGTTCATCGCGCCGTTCTTCATCCCGACGTTCTACAAGACCATCATCGGCCTCACCGAGCGCTTGCGCCGCCGCCCCAAGGGCGACGGCTGACCCCCCAGAAGCGGCGCCCCGCCCGACACTCCTCCGGGCGGGGCCCCGCGCAACCAGCAGCCGGGCGGCGGGCGCCGCCCCCAGCCAGGAGAGTCATGGACACCCGGAACCCCACCGGCGCCACCCCGATCTTCAAGACCCACGCCATGAACATGATCCTGTTCGTCCGCGAGTTGCGCCAGGCCATGGACGACATGTTCCGGCCCTACGGCATGAGCAGTTCGCGCTGGATGGCCCTGGCCATCCTCAAGGACGCCCTGGAGCCCATGTCCCAGAAGGAATTGGCCCTGCGCATGGACATCGAGGGCGCGACCCTGGTGCGCATCATCGACGCGCTGGAGCGCGACGGCTGGGTCCGCCGCCGGGTCTCGCCCCTGGACCGGCGCATCAAGCTGGTCTCCATGGAGCCCAAGGCCCAGGAGTTCGTGAAGATATTCATGTTTTCCATGCGGCGGCTGGACAAGGCCCTCTACAACGGCATCCCCGACTCCCGGGTGCTGGACAGCATCGGCCTGCTCGAAGAACTGCGGGCCAACCTGCAATCCTTCACCGAGGACATGCGCGAGGAAGCCACGGCCTGAGGCCGCGCGAGGGTCAGGGCGCCCCGGGGGCGTCCAGGAACGGGGCGGGGTCGGGCCGGGCGGTCAGCAGGTCGCGTTCCACCAGCTCCTCCACCAGCACGTCCGGGCGCGCCGCGTCGAGCAGCGCCTCCAGCTCGGCCGGGACATCGGGGCGCAGCAGGTCCCGGTGCACGGCGACCCCGGCCGCGAACCCCTCGGCCACGCGCGCGGCGAAGCTCGTGCCCATGACGAAGGAATCCCCCACCAGCGCCACCCGCCCGCCGCGCCCCGACGCGCGGAACAATTGCACCGGATAGCGTTTCCACTCCCGGCCCAGCCAGCCGGGGGCCAGGGTCTGCTCCGCGCCACCCGCCGCGGGGGCCAGCGTCTCGTAGTCCTCGGTCAGCACATATTGCAGCCCGAGCATGCGCGCCAGTTCGAGCCCCAGGCCGGAAACCCGGGTCCGCACGAAGGCCCCGGGCCCCGGGACGGGCAGCCCCAGGCGCGCCAGCACGGCCCCGGCGCCAAGGGCGGCCCCGGCGTCGTTCCAGTGGGTGTCCGTCCGGTGGTAGAGGCGCTCGGCCCCGGCCCGGGCGCGCAACGCGGCCCGCAGGTCGACCAGGGGCGAATCCGGCTCCCCGGCCATGCGCGCCAGGAGCTGGTCCAGCGCCGTGGGCTCCAGGGGCGCAAGCTCGGGGGGCAGCGGCTCCGGATAGACCGATGCCTTGTTGGGCGCGACGACGAAGACGTAGCGCACGCCGCGGCGGGCCAGCCAGCGGCCCTTGGCCGCCAGCAGCGCGGCCCAGCCGTCCAGGCGCGCGGCGTCCAGGGGGGCGGCCTTGCGCCCGTAGGCCACGGCGCGCCCGAGGAACAGCCAGTCGTCCGCCCCGCAGACGACCCAGCGCGAGGGCTTGGGCGCCAGCAGCCGCAGCTGGAACAGGTTGAACAGGGCGGTCATCTCGTCGCGCAGGCCGAAGCGGTCGCCCACGAAGCGCTCCACGGCCCGGGGGAACTCCCGGGCGGCCTCCGGGGTCGCGGGCCATTGCGGCAGCGGGGCCAGGGTCCTGTTCTCGCCGGTGGCCACGGTGGCGCCCCAGCGCAGGGCCAGCCCGCCCAGCGGCACGAAAAGCGCCGCCAGAAACAATGCCACCAGCGCCCCGCGCACCCGCCTTGCTCCCGTGTCGCCCATCCTAGAACCTGAAGTAGATGAAAGGGTTGTAGGTGGCCGAGGCCACATGCAGCAGCGACAGGGCCAGGACGGCCAGCAGCCCCAGGGTCCGCAGGGCCTCGGGGCCCCAGG
The DNA here is from genome assembly GCF_023230885.1 of Desulfocurvus sp. GTDB lineage: Bacteria > Desulfobacterota > Desulfovibrionia > Desulfovibrionales > Desulfovibrionaceae > Desulfocurvus. The sequence continues at coordinate 3,659 of NZ_JALNWM010000179.1, forward strand.
CCGGAACGGCGGGCCCGGACCAGCGCGCCAGCAGGGCCCGCGCCCGCCCCAGGGCCGGGGCCCACGGCAGGGCGAAGGCCACGGCCGCCAGAAGCGTCAGCAGCTTCTCCCGGGGCAGGTAGGCTCCCGCGCCCAGGCCCCCGGCCCCCCCGGCGAGCCCGGCGGCCCCGGCGCCGGTCATGGCCCACAGGTAGTCCAGGGCCCGGGGCAGCTCCTCCACGCGGAAGAAGACCCAGGCCACAAGCACCACCACAAGGACGTAGCCGTGGCGCAGGGGCCGCCACAGGCCGTCCACCAGCCGCCCGAAGGCCGTGCGCTCCAGGCTGAGGAACAGCCCGTGCAGCGCGCCCCAGATGACGAAGTTCCAGCTGGCCCCGTGCCACAGCCCGCACAGCAGAAAGACGATCCACAGGTTGCAGGCCACGCGCCAGGGCGCCACGCGCCCCCCGCCCAGGGGGATGTACAGGTAGTCGCGAAACCAGGTCGACAGCGAGATGTGCCAGCGCCGCCAGAAGTCGCGCATGGACGCCGCGGCATAGGGGTGGGCGAAGTTTTCCAGGAAGCGGAATCCGAACATGCGCCCCAGGCCGATGGCCATGTCGGAGTAGCCCGAGAAATCGAAATAGATCTGCAACGCGTAGCAGCCGATGCCCAGCCAGGCCACCGACGCCGGAAGCGCCCCGGGCTCCTGGGCCATGATCTGGTCGGCCACCTCGCCCAGGGTGTTGGCCAGGAGCATCTTCTTGCCCAGGCCGACCACGAAGCGGCGCACCCCCTCGGCAAAGCCGTCCAGGTCCACATGGCGGCGCAGGAGCTGCGCGGCCACGTCGCGGTAGCGCACGATGGGCCCGGCGATGAGCTGGGGGAACAGGCTGACGTACAGGGCCAGGTTCACCAGGCTGCGCTGCGCGGCGGCCTGGCCCCGGTAGACATCGATGACGTAGGACATGGCCTGGAAGGTGAAGAAAGAGATGCCGATGGGCAGGTGCGTTTCCAGGGCGGGCAGCGGCGCGCAGCCCAGGGCCCCCAGGGCGGCGCCCAGGTTCGCGGCCAGGAAGCCGCCGTACTTGAACCAGCCGAGCAGCCCGAGGTTGAAGGCCACGGCGGCCCACAGCACAAGGCGCCGCCCCCGGGCCGTGGCGGCGCGCGCCAGCAGCAGCCCGCAGGCGTGGTTGGCGGCGATGGAGGCCAGCATCACCCCGACGTAGAACACCTCGCCCCAGGCGTAGAACAGCAGGCTCGCGGCCAGCAGGAAGCCGTTGCGGGCCCGCGCGGGCAAGAGAAAATTGCCCAGCAGCGCCAGGGGCAGGAAGAGGAACAGGAAAAATGGCGAGGAGAAGACCATCCGGGCCCCGGTTCGGTTGTGGATGCCGCCGCGCGCCGGGGCGGCGGGCCGCCCTGCGCGGCGCGGCACGATAGCAGAACCCGGGGCGCCCCGCAATCCGCCCCCCGGGGGGCGCCCGCCCGGGGCGGCTCAGAGCCCGTGGCGCCGCCGCAGGGCGGCCACCAGGGCCGCGTCCGGCCGGTGGGGCACGGGCGCGGGGGGCCCGGGCGCGGGCAGGCGCAGGGCCACGCCGTGGGGCGTCCCGGCGACCAGGGCGTTCCAGGCGTGGACCATGAGCGGCTCCAGGCCGACCACGTCGGCGGCGTTGTAGGCCAGGAGGGTCTCCAGGGCCGCCGGGTTGCCCGTGGCGCGGTACTCGTGCCAGAGCAGCACGGCGAAATAGCCGTCCACTCCGTCCAGCCCCTGGCGCGCCAGGCCGAGCTGGCGCTCCACGGCCTTGAGCCCGCCCGACAGACCCACCCGCCGGAGCACATGGCGCAGGTCGATGTGGGCCATGTCCAGGTCGATGCCCAGGTCGCGCCGCAGGAAGGGCACGTCGAAGCTCTTGCCGTTGAAGGTCACCAGCAGGGAGAAGCGGCGGATGTCGTCGGCGAAGCGCTCCAGGTCGCGGCCGTGGACGTAGGTGCGCACGCGCCCGCCGCCGTAGAGGGCGATGGTGGTCACATGGTCGGCGCCGTCGCGCGACAGGCCGGTGGTCTCGATGTCCACATAGGCCGCCGCGTGGCGGAAGTCGGCGAACAGCCGCCAGTCCTGCCCGGAGGGCAGCCGCCGGGCGAACCACAGCGCGTCGCCGGCCGCCAGCCGCTCGCACGACTGCTCCAGATGCTGGCGGACCCAGGTCGCGCGCGGCCCCAGGGCCCCCGCGCCCCCGGCCAGGGCGTCGTCCCAGCAGGCCAGGCCCTGGCGCCAGTATTTCTCCTCGGTGCCCACGCCCACGCGCGGGATATGGCAGAAGGTGTGTTTGAGCATGTGCCTCCCGTGGCGGAGTGCCGCCGCGCCGGGCACGGTACGGCCCCGGGCCGGGCGGCGTCAAGCCGCCGCCGCGCCCCTGGGCGCCGGGGCCCGGGCCCCGGCGCGCCCAAGGCCGGTCGCCGATTGGCATGCGTCCTGCAACAAGAGGTCGCCGCCAGCAGGCGGAACAGACCCCCCTCGGGAAGGAGGACGCCATGCATCAGGACGATGCCCCCGGCCAGGAACTCGACGCCCTGTTCGACGCCCTGTTCGACCTTGTCGCCACGGAACCGGACACCGCCTTTGACGGCGGCTCCTCATGGGTCGTCGCCCAGGACCCCGGGTGCGACCTGGACAGCCAGTACTAGGAGACGGCCATGAACATCCTGGGCGTTTCCTGCTATTTCCACGATGCGTCGGCCACCCTCGTGCGCGACGGCGCCATCGTCGCCGCGGCCGAGGAGGAGCGCTTCACGCGCAAGAAGCACGACAGCCGCCTGCCCGAGGAGGCCATCCGCTACTGCCTGCGCGAGGGCGGCCTGGACATGGGCCAGGTGGACGCGGTGTGCTTCTATGAAAAACCCCTGCGCAAGCTCGAACGGCTGCTGGCCACGGGCCGGGCCCGGCGCGGCGACGCCGCCACGGCGCGCCAGCTTTCCCTGTTCCTGCACGAGCGGCTGTTCATGGAGCGCGTGCTGGCCGACCGCCTGGGCTACGCGGGCCCCGTGCGCTACTGCGACCACCACCTCTCCCACGCCGCCTGCGCCTATTTCACCTCGCCCTTCGACAGCGCCGCGCTGATGACCGTCGACGCCGTCGGCGAATGGGCCTCCACCGCGCAGTTCGTGGCCCGCGGCAACACCATCCGCCGCCTGCGCGAAATCCGCTACCCCCATTCCCTGGGCATGCTCTACAGCGCCGTCACGGGATTCCTGGGCTTCAAGGTCAACAACGACGAGTACAAGGTCATGGGCCTGGCCTCCTACGGCCGCCCGACATACGCCGACCGGCTGGAGCGCGTCTTCCGCCAGGGGCCCGACGGCAGCTTCCGGCTGAACCTCGACTTCTTCAGCTTCACCCACGACACCCGGCACATGCACTCCGAGCGCTTCGCCGAACTCTTCGGCCCGCCCCGCACGCCCGACGGCCCCCTGGAGCAGCGGCACATGGACATCGCGGCCTCGGTGCAGGCGCTGACGGAGCGGACCATGGTCGCCCTGGCGGCCTCGCTGCACGAGGTGTCCGGCGGCATGCAGGCCCTGTGCCTGGCCGGTGGGCTGGCCCTGAACTGCGTGGCCAACACCCGGGTCCTGCGCCAGTCGCCCTTCTCGGCGCTGCACGTTCCCC
>NZ_JALNWM010000180.1 GCF_023230885.1 Desulfocurvus sp.
GCCAGGGCGCAGGCCCGGGCCGTGCGCGCGGTCCATTGGGCCGCCAGGGCCCCGAGGGCGGCGGCCATCTCCCGGGCCGAGGCGAATCGCCGGGCCGGGTCCGGCGCGCAGGCCCGGGCCAGGAAGGCGTCCCAATCCGCGTCCAGGTCGGGGTTGAGGGCCGAGGGCCGGGGCGCCCCGGGCAGGGGCAGCCGCCCCGTGAGCAGGCGCGCCAGGGTCACGCCCACGGCGTAGAGGTCGCTGCGGGAATCGGCGGCCCGCGGGTCGGCCTCCTGCTCCGGCGCGGCGTAGAACGGCGAGCCGACCTTCTCGGCCGGGTGCAGGGCCGTGCGCTCCCCGCGCAGGCGCGACAGCCCGAAGTCGATGAGCCGCACCCGGGGGCCGTCCAGCAGCAGGTTGAAGGGCTTCACGTCGCGGTGGATCACGCCCGCGTAGTGCAGCCGGGCCAGGCCCTCCAGGGTCTGGAGGGCCACGTCGGCCGCGCGAGGCAGGGGCAGGGTCCGCGTGGGGGCCTCGGCCCGGTAGGTCTCGCCGATGAGCCCGCCCAGGGAGGCGCAGCAGTGGTCCATGACGAAATAGGGCCGCTCGCGCCCGTGGCCGTCCCGGGCGCGGCCCAGGTCCCAGACCGGGGCGATGTTGTCGTGGTGCAGGGAGGCCATGATCCGGGCCTCGGCCAGGAAACGCCGCTCCAGCTCCGCCTCGCCGGCCACGGCGAGCAGCTCGTCCGCAGGCGCCAGGAGCTTCAGGGCCGCCACGCGGCCCAGGGCCAGGTGGCGCACCTTGTACACCGCGCCCATGCCCCCGCGCCCCAGCAGCCCCAGGACCGCGTAGCCGCCGATGGTGCGCACCGCGGCCTCAGCGCCCCGAGCCCAGGCGGCGGATGAAGGTTTCCGGTACGCCCTGGGCCAGCATCCGCGCGGCCACGGGCCGGGCGTCGTAGGCCACGCGGCGCACCTCGCAGCGGCGGGCGGCGGGGTCGTGGAGCACATACTTGGCCGTGGTGTCGAAATCGTCGCGCGGCTGGCCGACGCTGCCCACGTTGAGCAGATAGCGGCAGCCCGGATCCAGGGCCAGGACGCCGGGAGCCAGGGTGCCGCGCGTCAGGTGTCCGTTATCCCAGCGGATCCAGGCCAGATCGTGGGTGTGGCCAACGAAGCAGACCTCCTCGGCCATCTGGGCCAGGGTCTGCCCCAGGCGCTCGTCGGAGACCGCGTGCAGGTACAGGTGCAGGTTGTCCGGCGGATAGCCGTGCACAAAGCGCGCCCCGCCGCGCACCAGGGACGTGGGCAGGGTGCGCAGGGCCTCACGGGTGTCCGGACCGATGAGCGTCTCGGTGATCTCCACGGCCGCGCGCGACTGGGGGTTGAACCAGCGCTTGTGCGACTCGCGCAGCATGGCGTGCTCGTGGTTACCCATGACCGTGGGGATGCCCCGTTCGCGCAGCAGCGCCAGGCACGCCTCGGGGTCCGGGCCGTAGCCGATCACGTCGCCCAGGCTCACGGCCCCGGCCACGCCCAGGGCGTCCATGTCGGCCAGCACCGCGCGCAGGGCGTCCAGGTTGCCGTGGATGTCGGAAAGTACGGCGATGCTCATGCCTGCTCCTCTTGGGCCCGGGCGCGCCAGCCCTGCGCGGCGGCCACGAAGCGCGGGGCCCACCAGGGCGCGGCCAGGGCGTGGATGTGCGCGTATCCGGCGAACGTGTTGGCGCATACCAGCCCGTCGTGGCGGTCGTGCATGCCGTGGCCCCGGCGCATGGCCAGGGCGAAGTCCAGCCCCTCGGGCACGGGGGCCGCGCAGCGCGAATAGTGGAATTCGTGCCCGGGCAGCAGGGCGCCCAGGGGATGGAAAGGGTTCTCGCGCACCACCTCGGCCCGGACATAGCCCAGCCCGCTGGGCCGGGAGCAGACCTCGGTGTCCACCTCGAAGACCCCGGCCATGGGCCAGGTGCGGCCCTGCCAGCGCAGGCTGCGGGCCAGGTACATGAAGCCCCCGCATTCGGCGTAGACCGGCAGCCCGGCCAGGGCCAGGGCGCGCACGCGCTCGCGGGCGGCCATGTTGGCCGCCAGGGGCTCGGCCAGGGTCTCGGGAAAGCCGCCCCCCAGGTACAGGCCGTGGATTTCCGGCCAGGAGGCCGCGTCCAGCAGGGACAGCTCCACAAGCCGCGCGCCGGCGCGGCGCAGGGCTTCGAGATTCTCCTCGTAGTAGAACCACAGGGCCGCGTCGCGCACATAGCCGATGGTCACCCCGGCGTCGGGGGCGGGCGCGGGCCACAGGGGCGCCTGGGGCGCGGGCAGGGCCGGGGCCGAGCGCGCCAGGGCCAGGATGCGCTCCAGGTCCACGTTGTCGGCCAAAACCCGCGCCAGCCCGTCCAGGATGGCCTCCTGCCCGCCGTGCTCGCGGTTGGAGACAAGCCCCATATGCCGCTCGGGGATGGGGTCGGGGTCCAACTTGGGCAGGGCGCCCAGCACGGGGATCCCCGTGTGGTGCTCGATGCTCTCGCGCAGGATTTCGCGGTGGCGGTGGCCCGCCGTGCGGTTGAGGATCACCCCGGCCAGGCGCAGCCCGGCCTCGAACCCGGCCACCCCCTGGAGCACGGCGGCGGCGGTACGCGTCATCTTGGTGCAGTCCAGGGCCAGGACCACCGGCGCCTCCAGGTTCCTCGCCAGGGCGGCGGTGGAACAGGAGCCCTCGCGGTCCAGCCCGTCGAACAGGCCGCGGTTGCCCTCGATCACGGCGATATCCAGCCCCCGGGTCCGCTCCAGGAACAGGGCGCGCAGGGTGGCGGCGTCGAAGAAGAATGGGTCGAGGTTCGTGGCCGGGCGCCCGGCGGCCAGCCCGAGCCAGACGGCGTCGATATAGTCCGGGCCCTTCTTGAAGGGGGCCACCCCGTGGCCCGCCCGGGCCAGGGCCCGGCACAGGCCCAGGGTGCAGATGGTCTTCCCCGCGCCGCCGGACAATCCGGCCAGAACGATACGGGGGGGGCTCAGACAATCCATGCGCGTGCTCCAAAAAAAACCGATTCCTCGGGCCAGTTCGTGGCTGCCCGTCGGAATCGGCCTTTCGTCGGTCCGTTGAAATCCTTGCGCTCCGCCGGGCGGAGCGTGCGGCCCGCACGCGGCCAGCGCCGACGAGCGCGGCCGGTGCGGCAGGGCCCTAGTCCTCGCCCTCGGAGTGCGCCTGCTTGCCAGCGCCCTTGAGGCCGTACATGGTGGTGCTGCCCGAGGACCAGAACTCCAGAACCTCTTCCTGCACCAGCGCGGTCAGGACCTTCTTCACGTCGCGGGCCTTCTCGTCGGGGAAGACCTTGAGGAAGTCGTTGAAATAGAACTTGGTCTTGCTCTTGGAATTGCAGAAGTCGACGACCTGCTGTTTCGCGGTCGACATGTCGATAGCCATGATCCACCCCTTGAGTGATTCGGGGCGCGGGTTTCCCCGCGCCCCGGTTTAATGGACTCGTTCTACCACTTGAAGTTCGTGGTCTGGCGCCAGGTGTAGTACGCCGGATCACGGAAGTCGTCGATCAGATGCTCGGTGAACTCCAGGTCGCACTTCTCGAAGAAGCGCTCCCAGCCGATGCGCTCGGCCCAGTCGCCCAGACGCTCGTACTTGCGGGCATCCTTGGCGTAGGCGTCCACGATCTGACGGACGACCTTGGCCAGGGTGGGCCAACGGGGCGGCTCGTTGGGGATGAAGGCCACAACGACCTTGGAGAACTTCGGGTTGCTGATGCGGTTGGAGATCTTGCCACCGGCCATGATGACCAGGCCGTCGCCTTCCTTGTCGGACAGCGGCAGCGAGGGGCACATGGTGTAGCAGTTGCCGCAGAACATGCAGCGCTCGTTCTTGATGGCAACGGAGTTCACGGTCTTGCCGTTGATCTCGGTCTTGGACGGACGGATGGCGCCGGTGGGACAGGCGGCCACGGCGAGCGGAATCTCGCACAGGTTGTCCAGGTACTCGTGGTCGATCAGCGGGGGCTTGCGGTGGTAGCCCAGGATGGCGATGTCCGAGCAGTGCACGGCGCCGCACATGTTCAGGCAGCAAGCCATGGAGATGCGCAGCGGGGCGGGCATGTTGTGAGCGCCGAACTCCGCGAAGACCTCGTCCATGACGACCTTGACGGTGCCGGACGCGTCGGTGGCGGGGGTGTGGCAGTGGACCCAGCCCTGGGTGTGCACGATGTTGGTGATGCCGGCGCCGGTGCCGCCGACCGGGAACTTGTGGGACCCGGCGGCGAACTTGCGGGAGTTCAGCTCGGCCTTGAGCTTCAGGGCCTCGTCCTTGGACTCGACCATGAACTCGATGTTGTTACGGGTGGTGAAGCGCACGAAGCCGCCCGAGAACTTGTCGGCGATGTCGCAGATCTCGCGGACGTGGGTGACGGACACCAGGCGGGCGCCGCCGCAACGCACGGTGTACACTTCCTCGCCGCTCTCGGCCTTGTGCATGAGGATGCCGGGCTCGACGATCTCATGGTACAGCCATTTGCCCTTGTTGCGGGCGATGACCGGCGGGTAGAATTCGTCGAACTTGCGCGGGCCGATATCGGAGATACGGCCTTCCATGGGTTTGTCAGGATTGTATCCAGCGGAAATGAATGCCATTGTATTCGACCCCCTATCTCTGGTGTCTCTTGCGGAACTCGTTGATGTCGCGCTCCCAACCACCGGTGACATCCTCTTCCTTCCAGAAGATGTAGGGGTTGGTACGAGGCTCCTGGACGTGGCGCGGGTCGGCCTTGATGCCGGTCACTTCCAGCATCTTCTGGAAGCTCATGCGGCGAATGGTCTCGCCGATGCGCTCGCGGTTCTTGCCTTCCTCCATCCACCAATCCCACAGGTTCTCGACCACTTCCTTGACCTCGTCGTAGGGATCCTCGACGGGGACGAAGGGCACCAGCAGGGAGCCCATCTGGGCGCCATCCAGGATCGGGGCCTTGGCGCCGACGAAGATGGACGCGCCGCGCTCGTCACCGATGTGCAGGGCGCGGGGCATGGTGTTGATGCAGTGCATGCAGCGGTAGCATTCCTTGTTGTCGATCGAGAGCTTGGAGCCGTCCCAGCTCATGCACCCGGTGGGGCACAGGGCCACGACTTCCTTCTCGATGTCGAACTTGCCCCAGTCGCGGCCGGAGTGGGCGCCGGCGTTGGGGGCGAACTCGCCCTTGACGTAACCCATCACGGCGTCATGGTCGATCTTGATGTCGTCCTTCCAGGTGCCGATGACGGAGAAGTCGGAACGGGCGATGGAGGCCACGCAGCCGTTGGGGCAGCCGTCGAACTTGAACTTGAACTTGTAGGGGAACGCCGGACGGTGCAGTTCGTCCTGGTATTCCAGGGTCATGGCGTAGTTCAGGGACTGGGTGTCGTAGCAGGCGTACTCGCAGCGCGACTGGCCCAGGCAGGAGGCCGGGGTGCGCAGGTTGGAGCCCGAGCCGCCCAGGTCGGTGTTCAGGTCGTGGGTCAGGGTCCAGAAGATCTCCTCCAGCTGAGGAGTGGTGGTGCCCAGCCACACGAGGTCGCCGGTGGCGCCGTGCATGTTGGTCAGGCCGGAACCGCGGAAGTCCCACAGGTCCATCAGCTTGCGCAGGTACTCGGTGGAGTAGTACTTGCCGGCGGGCTGGGCCACGCGCACGGTGTGGAAGTGGGCCACGCCGGGGAACTTCTGGGGCTGGTCGCAGTAGCGGCCGATGACGCCGCCGCCGTAACCGAACACGCCGACGATGCCGCCGTGCTTCCAGTGGGTCTCGCCATCCTCGTAGGACATCTCCAGAAGGCCCAGAAGGTCGTCGCAGACGTCAACGGGGATCTGGTACTCGATGCCATCCGGATTGGCGTGCCTGTGTTCGGCCTCCTGTTTGATGTCGGACACGAAGCTAGGCCAAGGCCCAGACTCTAATTGGTCCAACAACGGAGTCTTGTGTTTTGCCATTCTCTTACCTCCATTGTTCTTGAATGATGTTTCTGCCTCATGAAAAACGCGGCGCCTCGCGGTCCTTTGCGGCCCCGTTTGGCGACGGATTGCCCCACGATCGCTCTTGGTCCTCTGCCCGGCGCCCCCCTGCGCCCAGGCACCCGTCGTGAACAAATTCACAACGGATAAACTACTGAACGCTAGGCCGGAACCCCGGTTTTTGTCAACTCAAAAGGCCCGAACGCATTGGCGAAATAGCATGCCTGACACGGGTCGTACAGCCCCGCAAACGACTCTCAGTCTCACGGCCGCGCAGCCCCCGGGAAAGCCACAGGCGCCAAGAAAAAAACAGTCAAAGAAACCCTGGTGTTGAATGGCAAGGCCCGCCACGGCGGACCAAAACGGGAATGTGCCTGTTAAGCCTCTTCAACCTACACTGACGGCCTGCCAAGGCAAGCATTATTTTCGGAACGCCGCCCCCTCCGGGCCTTCTCCCGTCTGGGGCCCGCCCAAAAAACAAGGGGCCGGACCCGAAGGTCCGGCCCCTTGCCCGCCGGGGTGCGCAAGTCAGTTGTAAAGCTGCTTCTCCAGCCAGCTCCTGATCTCGCCGTTGATGGGGTAGACGCCCTTGTTGCCGCCGACCTCCTGCTCGAAACGGCGGCGGATCTCCGCCGGGGGCCGCAGGCAGGCCAGGTCCTCGGCGCCCTGCATGGTCCTGCGCACCAGGCAGACCGTGGGGCCGTCCTCCCAGTTGTAGACCACGAAATAGTTGGACACGTCCTCCTTGCCCTTGACGCGGTTCTCGTAGCTGCCGCCATAGCCGTTGTTGCCCCATTCGAGGTACAGCGCCACGGCGTCGGCAGGCTCCATGTCCCAATCGATATGCAGGTCCCGGAATCGGTTCAGCTGGCTCATGTCGTCCTCCTTGTCCTCTTCGCGCGCCCCGGCCCGCGCCGCGCGCGGACCCGGGGGCCGGAGGGGTCCCGGCCCCCGGGCGGCGTTCCCGTGTGTGAAATCCGTCAATCCTTGTCGGCATTCCCGGGTTGCGGCCCTGCCGCACTGCCCGGATGCAACTTAATAATAACTATTAGCGATAGCGGGTCAAGGGGAATCTTGATTTTTCCCGCAAGCACACCCGCCGACCTGAAGCGGGGGCCGGGTGGCGCAGGCTGCGCAGGGGCCGGGAGGATACGCGGGAGCGCCAAGGGACGATGCGGGTTGGCAACCGGGAACGCACCGACCACGGCGGGCCGGGGGCGCCGGACCGGGCGGGCAAGGACCACGGCCGGCAAAGGTCGTGGCGGCCCCCCGGGGGGGCACCGGGCGCGGCCCGGGCGCCGGGCGCGGGGTCGTGCGAACGGCAGCGCGCAGCGCAACGGCGACGGGC
>NZ_JALNWM010000181.1 GCF_023230885.1 Desulfocurvus sp.
AAAAGGGCTCACGCTTGCGCGTAAGCCCTTAGTTTTCATGGTCGGGATGGCGTGATTTGAACACGCGGTCTCTGCGTCCCGAACGCAGCGCTCTACCAGACTGAGCCACATCCCGTAGCGAGGAGATGCTTCTATCCGAAGGCTTGGGCTTTGGCAACCCTTGGGACGGGAAAAATCGCGGACGGGGGCGCGGGTGGTTCGAGGGGCGCGGGGCGCGGGCTGCGGGGCGCCCGGGGGCGGCGGGGCGCCGGCCGTGTGGCGGGCAGGAAATTTATCCGTTGTCCTTCGGGGGCTTTTTCATTAGAAGATTAGGGTGCGGGCGCTCTGTATCTTCGGAGTGGAGTGTGCTAGCCTAGAGAAAATCTAAAGACCCCGAGCCGCGCGGGGGGACTGTGATGGGCGCGGCCCTGCGGACCGGAAAGGAGTAGCGAGTGGTAACGGTTGTCGTTGTTGACGATTCGGCCTTCATGCGCAAGGCCATCGCGACGATGCTCGAAAAGGACCCCGGGATCAAGGTCGTGGCCACGGCCCGCAACGGCGAGGAGGGCCTGGAGCTGATCCGCAGGCACCAGCCGGATGTGGTGACCCTGGACATCGAGATGCCAAAGATGGACGGGCTCACCGCCCTGCGGCATATCATGATGGAAATGCCGCGTCCGGTGCTGATGATCAGCTCCCTGACCACCGAGGGCGCCGAGGCCACCCTCAAGGCCATGGAGCTTGGCGCGGTGGACTTCATCCCCAAGCAGCTGTCCCGGGTGTCCCTCGACATCATCAAGATCGAGGAGGACCTGCGGAACAAGATCCGCAGCGTGGCCGGGCGCAAGCTGCGGCCCATGACCCCCCGCGTGGCCCAGGCCCCGGCCCACGGCGCCGCCCCGGCCACGCGCTCGACCGCCATCCGCCCCAAGAGCGGCCAGCGGCGCGACGTGGTGGCCATCGGCGTGTCCACCGGCGGGCCGCCTGCGGTGCAGAAGGTGCTCTCGGCCCTGCCGGCGGACTTTCCGGCCGGCATCCTCATCGCCCAGCACATGCCCGCCGCCTTCACCGGGCCCTTCGCCAAGCGCCTTGACGGCGTGAGCAAGCTGACGGTGAAGGAGGCCGAGAACGGCGAGCCCTTCCGGCCGGGAACGGTCTATATTTCCCCCGGCGGCAAGCATCTGCGCATCGCCCAGAAGATCAGCCGTATCGAGCTTGTGGTGTCCGAGGAGCCGCGCGAGGCGCTCTACAAGCCCTCGGCCAACGAACTGATGGCCTCCGTGGGCGAGGGCGTGGGGCGCCGGGCCCTGGGCGCGGTCCTGACCGGCATGGGCAGCGACGGCATGGAAGGGGTCAAGGTGCTCAAGGCCCGCGGCGGCCGGGCGCTGGCCCAAAGCGACGCCACCTGTGTGGTCTACGGCATGCCCAAGGCCATCGTGGACGCCGGGCTGGCCGACGAGATCGTGGATATCGACGACATGGCGGGAGCCCTGGTGGAAGGGCTGTACATCTGAGTTCCGCGCGGCCGAGGTTCGCCGCGCGGGGCGCATTCCGAAGGGTGGAGAGGGTATGCAGGACTGCAAGAAAATCGTCGCGGCGTTGCAGGGCGGAGGCGACTCGTCGGACATCCGCGAGGCCGCGTGGCAGGCCGGGGAGAATGGCTGCCAGGAAGCCGTCCCGGCCCTGGCCGGGCTGCTGGCCAGCGGCAACCTGGGCATCCAGGAGGCGGCGGACCAGGCCCTGCGGCGCATCGGCGGCAAGGCAACGGTGGAGGCCGTCATCCCGCTGCTGCGTTCCGACGAGGCCCCGGTGCGCAACCTGGCCATGGACATCCTGCGCGAAACCGGCGCCCAGGATCTGCCCTCCCTGGTGGGCCTGCTGCACGACGAGGACGACGACATCCGCATTTTCGCATCGGACATCCTGGGCTCCACCGGCAGCGTGGCCGCCGTCGCCCCCCTGGGCGAGGCCCTGCTGCGCGACCCGGAGGTCAACGTGCGCTACCAGGCCGCCGTCAGCCTGGGCGAGCTCGGCCTCAAGGACGCCGCCCGCTACCTGAACAAGGCCCTGGGCGACGAGGAATGGGTGCAGTTCTCGGTCATCGAGGCCCTGGCCAAAATCCGCGACGACAGCTCCATCGGCGCCCTGGCCAAGGCCCTGCACAAGAGTTCCGACCTTGTGGCCTCCATGATCGTCGAGGCCCTGGGGGAGATGGGCAACGTCAAGGCCGTGACCATGCTGATGAAGCACCTGGACGCGGCCTCCACGGCGCTGCGCAACAAGATCTGCAAGGCCATCGTGCAGATCCTGGGCGGCAAGTCGCTGAAGCTGCTGAGCGAGGCCGAGCGGGAACGCTTCGGCCATTATCTTCTGGTCGCCCTGACCGACGAGGACGAGGCCGTGCAGGACGCGGCCATGACCGGCCTGGGGTTCGTGGGCGGCGAGAAGGCCTCGGCGGAGGTGCTGGCCCTGGCCTCGGGGCTGGACCCCGACCGCGACCACGACCGGCTGGTGCTGGCCGTGGATGCCCTGGCGGGCATGGGCCCCACCCGGGCCCTGGAACTGGCCCTGGAGGGCGACGACGCGCGCCCGGCGCAGGTGGTGGTGGACGTGGCCCGGCGGCTGTGCTCCGCGCCGCTGTGCGAGGCCATGAAGAGCGTGTTCTGGGGCCGGGACCGCGACCTCCAGCGCGAGATCGCCCAGGCCCTGTGCGTCTGCGCCCGGCCGGAGGACAAGCCGTTCTTCCTGGAGGTTCTCGGGCGCCACGAGGACGGCACCGTGCTCAAGACGGCCCTGGAATACATCGGCGCCCTGGGCGGCGAGGGGGTGGGGGAGCTGCTGTTCGGCTTCCTGGAGCACCCCTACGACGACGTGAAGGAGGCCGCCCTGGAGGCTTGTGTCCAGGTCGGCGGCCAGGGCCTGGACGACCGCTTCCGGGCCATGTTCGCCGAGCAGGACCCCGTGCGGCGGCTCATGGCCGTCTACGCCATGGGCAAGCTCGGCGTGGCCGGGCATGTGGACGAAATCCGCGCCGCCCTGGACGACGAGGTTCCCGACATCCGCAAGGTGGCCCTGGAGTCCTTCGGCGATTCCTGCGTCGACCTGGGCCAGTGGCTGCCCGCCATCCGCGAGCGCCTGCACGACGAGCACCGCGAGGTGCGCCTGACGGTGGTTGAGCTGCTTGGGCACTGCGAGGGCGAGGAGCTTCTGCCCTGCCTGGAGGAGGCCCTGGACGACGAGGACGACTGGGTGCGCGTGCGCGCCGTGGAAGCCCTGGGGCGGCGCGGCGCCGAGGCGGCCGTGCCCAGGCTGGTGGAAATCGCCACCGGAACCAACACCCTGCTGGCCCTCAAGGCCGTGGAGGCCCTGGGCGCCATTGGCGGCAAGACGGCCTTCCGCGCGCTGCTCGAGGTGCTGGACGCCGAGGACCCGGAACTCCAGGCCGCTGCGGAGGACGCCGTGGCGCGCATCCAGGAATCCGGAGAAGAGGAACTCTAGATGGCCTCGCTGTTCACCAAAACGATCTCCTTGAAAAAGGAGTTCACCATAGAGCCGGAGGAGTTCGCGCAACTGCGGGACTTCATCTACGCCCAAAGCGGCATCTACATCGCCGACAACAGGAAATACCTGCTGGAAAACCGGTTGCGCAACCGGCTGAAGCAGCTCAACCTCAAGTCGTTCGGCGAGTACTACTACTATTTGCAGTACGACGCCGGGCGCAAGCAGGAGCTGAACAGGCTCTTCGAGGTGGTCACCACCAACGAGACGAGCTTCTTCCGCAACCCGCCGCAGCTCAAGGTCTTCCAGGACCATGTGCTGCGCGAGGTGGTCGAGGCCCAGCGCAAGGCCGGGGACCGGCGCATCCGCATCTGGTCCGCCGGGTGCTCCACGGGCGAGGAGCCCTACACCATGGCCATCCAGCTGTGCGAGGTGCTCGGGGCCGAGCTGCCGGGCTGGAACGTGCGGATCACGGCCAACGACCTGTCCGAGGGCGTCCTGGCCTCGGCCCGGCGCGGGGTCTACACCGAATACGCCCTGCGCACCACGCCGCCGGAGATGATCCGCAAGTATTTCGTCCAGACGGACGGCAACTACGCCGTGCGCGAGGACCTGAAGAAGCTGATCTCCTTCGGGCAGATCAACCTGTCCGACCGGATGCAGCTCAAGCGCGTGGAGCGCTCGCACATCGTTTTCTGCCGCAACGTGATAATCTATTTCGACGACGAGATGAAGAAGCGGGTCATCAGTTCGTTCTATGACAACCTGCTTCCGGGAGGATATCTGCTCATCGGGCACTCCGAATCGCTGCACAACATTTCCCGTGCGTTCAAGCCGACGCACTATCCTGGAGCGATCATCTACCGCAAGGAGGAGTAGCCCATGAGCCTGAAAGGAGGAACGTGCGCCATGTCCGAAGAGGACCGCAGACGCGAGTTCAGGCTGCCCAAGAGCTTCCGGGTCGAGATCAAGGAGTTCCGCTTTCCCCTTGCCCGCCAGCCCCGGTTCGAGGTGCTGTGCGCGGATATCAGCGCCGGGGGCATGAAGCTGGAGTGCGGGCAGAAGTTCGAGCCGGAAACCAAGCTCCAGGTGAAGATATTCATCCCGAGCTTCAACAAGTATCATCCGGGGTTCTTCAAGGTTTTCGAGAGCGACGCGGGGCAATTCCTGCAGGCCATCGCCGAGGTGGTGCGCCTGCGCGACGTGATCCCCTTCACGCGTTACGAAATGGGCCTGCGCTTCCTGGACGTGGACCACGACGACTGGCAGGCGCTTCGCAACTTCATCTCCAAGAGCGCGTAGGGCGCCTTCGCGCGGCAGGAGCGGGCCTTGGCAACAGTGCAAGTCATAGCAGTGGCCAACCAGAAGGGCGGGGTCGGCAAGACGACCACGTCCCTGAGCCTTGGCGCCGCCCTGGCCCTGGCCGGGCACAGGACACTGGTCATGGACCTGGACCCGCACGCCTGCGCGTCCATCCATCTGGCCTATTATCCCGAAAACCTGGAATACACGGTCCTGGACATCTTCCAGGCCGAGAAGGCCGAGTACGCCGGGCTGTGGGACAAGATCATCCATCCCGCGGAGCGCGAGAGCTTCTTCGATTTCGCCGCCGCGCACATCCGGCTCTCGGAGCTGGAGATGGACCTCAAGTCCCGCGTGGGGCGCGGCGCCATCCTCACCGAGGCCCTGGCGCCCCTGCGCGGCAGGTACGACTACATCGTCATCGACTGTCCGCCGCATGTGGGCGTGCTGTTGGTCAACGCCCTGGTGGCGGCCGACCTGGTCATCATCCCCATCCAGACGGATTTCCTCGCGCTGCACGGGCTGCGGCTGATCTTCGACACCATCCGCACCCTGAACCGCGTGCTGCCGCGGCCCATCAACTTCCGGGCCCTGGCGACCATGTTCGACCGCCGGGCGGGCGCCTGCCGCCGGGTGCTCAACCTGCTGCGCAAGAAGCTCGGCCCGCGCCTGTGCGACACCGTCATCAACCTGGACACCAACTTCCGCGAGGCCAGCGCCAAGGGCAAGGTCATCTACGAGATCGACCCGTCCTCCCGGGGCGCCGTGGAATATTCGCTGCTGGCCAAAGAGATTGCCAATGAAAACGCCTGAGGAATATTTCCTGGAAAAGGACTTCCTGCCTTCGGGGGCCGAAGGGGACACCCTGTCCGCCGCCGAGCGGGAATTCCTGCGCAAATACATGGGCCTTGGCGACGACGCCGGGGGCGGGGAGGGCGGATCGGTGCCCATTCCCGGCCCGGCGCGCGTGGAATCGGCGCCGGGGTTCGGCCCCCGGCCCGGCTCCGGAGCCGGGCCGGACCACGCGGGCAAGGATCTGGACCAGACCCTGGCCGAGCCGGACCTCATCGCCCAGCTCAAGGAGGAGCACGACCTGCAATTGGTGGGCTTCCTGGTGGGCGACCAGGAGTTCACCGTGCCCATCAACGTGGTCCAGGAGGTCATCCGCCATGTGCCGCCCACGCGGCTGCCCGCCGCTCCGTCGTTCATCGCGGGCATCGTCAACCTGCGCGGGCGGGTCACCCCGCTTGTGCGCATGACCTCCCTGATCGGCGGCCTGGGCGCGTCGGAGCGGCCGGGCTTCATCGTCGTGTGCCGCCGCAAGGGCCTGCAACTGGGGCTGATGATCGATACGGTCAAGACCATGTACCGGGTTGCGCAGGAAAAGATCGACTGGAGCGTCGAGGTCCATCTGGGGGCCAACGTCGAGTATGTGGCCGGACTGCTCAAGGCTGACGACGGCAGGCTCATCGGCGTACTGTCCGTCGACCGCATTGTCGAGAAGGTGCTCAAGGGCTAGGAGGAGCCATGTCTAAACATATCCTGATAGTGGACGATTCGAAGACTGTACGCAATCTTGTGGCGTTCATCATGAAGAAGGAAGGCTTCCGGGTGACCACGGCGGAGGATGGGCTGGACGGGCTGGAAAAGCTCTACTCCCTGGAGACGGCGGTGGACCTGATCATCTCCGACGTGAACATGCCGCGCATGGACGGCTTCACGTTCATCAAGACCGTGCGCGAGCAGGAAGCCTACCGCGACGTGCCGATCATCGTGCTGTCCACCGAGGGTCAGGACAAGGACATCCAGAAGGGCCTCGGCCTGGGGGCGAACCTCTACATGGTCAAGCCCGCCCAGCCGGACAAGATGGTCAAGAACGTCAAGATGCTGCTTGGCTGAACCCGTGGCCCCGGGGCGCCGGGTCACGGAACGGGCGGGCTCCGCGGGCCGCCGCAAGACGATACTGAGGTGCATCAATGAGCCAGGATTTCATGGATCCTGAAATTTTCGCCGACTTCATCATTGAAGCCAAGGAACACCTGGAGACCATCGAGCCGAACCTGCTCGAACTGGAGCAGTCTCCCGAGAACCTGGCCCTGCTCAACGAAATCTTTCGTCCGATGCACTCCCTCAAGGGCGCCTCGGGGTTTCTCGGCCTGAACAAGATCAACAAGCTCGCCCACCGCGCCGAGAACATCATGGACGAGCTGCGCAAGGGGCGCATGGCCGTGACCTCGGAGATCATGGACGTGATCCTGTCGTCCACCGACATGCTGCGGGCCATGATCGAAAACCTGGAGACCGAGGGCGGCGAGGGTGAGGTGGACACCGAAAGCCTCATCGCCTCGCTGGATGCCCTGCTGGCGGGAGGCAGCCCGGCGCCCAAGCCCGCCGCCCCGGCGCCCAAGCCCGCCGCCGCGCCCAAGCCCGCCGCCGCGCCCAAGCCCGCCGCCCCGGCGCCCAAGCCCGCCCCCGCGCCCGCCGCGCCTGCCCCGGCGCCCAAGCCCGCGCCGCCGGCCG
>NZ_JALNWM010000182.1 GCF_023230885.1 Desulfocurvus sp.
CAGCCACTTGAACCATTGCCCGATCATGAGCGCCGGGGGAAAGCCGAGCAAAAACCCGGTGATGATTGCCAGAAGGAGGATGGCCGCCATTGAGAGCGTTCCCCAGACTGGATGTAAAAACCAAAAATCATATCCCCCGCGCCGCCTCTTTCGGCTGTTTCACCAGGTGCACCACGGGGTTGCCATGTTTCTACAAAATTTGCCCGTGGCCTTGGCGAACGACTGCGCTTCCCTGGAGATCTGATCACGCGTCGATGCTATGGCGGCGAAGAGCCTGTTTTTTTGCGTTGAACATCGCAGGATGCGGATAGGCCGACTGCAGGGCAGGAAAGGGGATGCGAAAGTGAATCCACGCTTCTGCCCGGCCCTTGTTTTTCGATTTATAAGCAGTGGACTTAGTGTATTTGGCATACGCTAGCTGCCCTGGCGGGTATGCCCATTTATACAACGTGTGAAGCCGTCCCATCAGGCCGGCACCGGCCCGGGGGCGCGGCGCTAGGGCTGTAGGGGCAGGCGGATGATGAACCGAGCGCCCTGGCCCGGGTCGGAGCGGGCCTCGAAGCTGCCGCCGTGGTTGCGGGTGATGATGAAATAGGACACGGACAGTCCGAGCCCCGTGCCCTGGCCGGGGGGCTTGGTGGTGAAGAAGGGCTCGAAGATGCGTTTCTTGGCTTCGGGCGAGAGCCCGGGCCCGTTGTCGGCCACTTCGATGCTCATCTGGCCCGCCTCGGCCCGGGCGCGGATGCCGATCACCGGGGCCGGGCTGGGCGGACGCATGCCCGACAGGGCGTGGGCCGCGTTGCGCACGAGGTTCAGCAGCACCTGCTGGATCTGCACCCGGGAGCAGTGCAGGGGCGGCAGGTCCGCAGGCAGGTCGCGTTCCACGCGGATTTCGTGGAAGCCGTGCTTGTGCTTCAGGTCGTAGTCGCTGCCAGCCAGGGTCAGGGTTTCCTCGATCACGGCGGCCAGGTCGCAGGGGGTGCGGCTGGTGCCCTCCTGGCGGCTGAAGGACAGCATGGACGAGACGATGTTCGCGGCCCGGGCGCCGGAGGCAGTGATGCCCTCGATCATCCGGTCGATGCCCCGGGCCCGGAGGTAGCGGTGCAGCGCGTCCAGGGCCAGGCCGCATTCCTGCGCCGCCTGGACGTTGGCGGGCATGCCCGGGTCGAGGCGGCGCGTGATGTTCTGCGCGCTTTGCAGGATGCCCGCCAGGGGGTTGTTGATTTCGTGGGCCATGCCCGCCGCGAGCCCGCCGAGGGAGAGCATCTTCTCCGACTGCATCATGAGCATGGCCGCCCGCCTGCGTTCGGTGACATCGGTGAACAGGGTGGCGAACTGCCCGGGGGCCGGTCTGTAGGCCACCACCTCGAAATAGCGGCCCAGGGCTCCGGAATACTGCTCGAAGCAGTCGGCCTCGCCCGTGAGGGCCACGCGGCCATAGCGTTCGATCCAGGCCGGCTCCACCGAGTCCAGCACCTCGCGCACCGTGCGCCCGGCGATGCTTTTGTCCTCCAGGCCCGTCAGGCGCTCGAAGGCCGGGTTCACGGCCAGGAAGCGGTAGTCCCGGGGGCGGCCCTGGTCGTCGAGGATGATCTCGTGCAGGGCGAAGCCCGTCTGCATGGTCTGGAACAGGTCGCGGTAGTTCTTGCGGCTGGCGCGCAACTCGTCCTCGGCGCGCTGGCGTTCGGCCACCTCGCGGGCGAGACGGCGGTTCCACAGCAGCACCGCCCCCACGCACAGCGCCGCCGCCAGGGCCAGCCCCAGGGTCCAGTGCAGGGCCCGCCGCAGGCGCCGGGGGTCGTCGTCGACCAGGGAAATCCAGCGCAGGGCGATGGTGTCGCGCTCCTCCTGGGGGATGTCGTCCAGGGCCTTCTGCACGGCGCTGGCCAGCAGGGGCCAGTCGCTGCGCACGCCCACGGCCAGGTCCTGGCGGCTCCAGCCTGTGGGAGCGGCCACCCGCAGGTTCGTCAGCTCGTGGTTGCGTATGAGATAGCTGGCCACGGCCAGGTTGGCGGCGCAGGCGTCGGCCTGGCCCGAGGCCACCAGCCGCAGCGCGTCCAGGGTCGAGGCCACGGGCCGGACCTCCAGGTCCGTAAGCCCCAGGATCGCCTGGAAGCTGGCGCTGCTGGCCAGGTTGCGGACCACGGCCACACTGCGGCCGCGCAGGCCGTCGATTCCGTTGACGGTGGGCGCGTTCTCGCGGGTGAGGATCACCAGCGGGTAGGACATGTAGGGGGTGCTGAACAGCAGGAAGCCCTTGCGCTCCTGGTCCACGGCCACGCAGGGCAGGATGTCGATCTCGCGGGAGCGGGCCAGCTCCAGGGCGCGGGGCAGGTCCACCCCCGGGACGGGCTCCAGGCGAACGCCCAGGCGCTGTTCCAGCAGGGCCGCATAGTCCGCGGCCATGCCCCTGAAGATGGTCTGGCCGCGCCTGGTTTCCATGTACTGGAACGGCGGCAGGCTCGTGCCCACGCCCATGCGCAGCACGGGGTGCTCCGCCAGCCAGCGGCGCTCCTCGGGGGTCAGCTCCAGGGGGGCGCCGTGGCTGGCGTGAACGCCCGGCCAGGCCAGGGCCAGGAGCAGCAGGAGCAGGATGCGGGCCGAAAGCGACATGGCCGTCCGGGGTCGAAGGGTGCAGCCGGGCCCGCAATCGGGCCCGCGCGCATGCTACCCCATTTCGCCGCCCTTCGTCGAGGGCCGCGAAGGCGCGGCCCGTGGCCTACAGCAGTCCGGCCAGCCCCAGGCGCATGTCGCCCTCGGCCAGGTTGACCATGAACGTCCCGTCGAAGCCCGACTGCCCCGAGTTCTGCAGGTAGGCGTCCAGGCCCTTGCGCAGGGACATGTAGCGCCCGTTGGCCTGCACCTTGCTGATCAGCCCGGCCTGCTCGGTGATCTTGGCGAAGGCTTCCTTGAGCTGGGCGTCGTTGTTGATGGCCGCCTCGATGGCCTCCTTGTCGGGGTGCGCGCCGTTCACGCGCACGTCGCCGTTTTCGTCGGCCTTCAGGGTGAACGCCTCGGCCACATCGACCCCGGCGGCCTGGAGCCGCTGCTCCAGCGACTCCATGAACCCGGTCTTGAGCAGCTCCAGGTCGGCGCTCATGGTGTCCACCACGTTCAGGTTCGGGTAATCGCGGGTCAGCTGCGAGAGCTTGACCCCCATCTCGGTCAGGGTGATGCCGTCCAGCGTGTCGGGCTTGCCGTCGCCGTCGCGGTCCACGCGCTGGGCCTTCTTGGATTCGGGATCCACACCGTCCTCTTCCAGCGAGCGGAAGCTGACCGTGCCAAGGACGCCGTTGTGCGAAACGCCATAGATGCTCATGGATCCTCCTGGTGGCCGATGGGCAAAATCTTCCGGCAGGGGCCGGACGGCCCGGGAGGAGCAAGGATCGTGCCCGGCGCGGCGCCGGGGTGCGGCGGGAGGGGCCGGATGGCGGCGGGTCGCAGGCCCGCAGGGCGCGGAGCACGCGGGCCGGGGGCCGGTTCAGGCGTGCAGCCAGCAGCGCACGCCGCGGCCCGGGGCCGGGGCCAGCATGGGCGGGGCTTCTTCGCGGCAGCGGGGCATGGCCCGTGCGCAGCGCGGGTGGAAGCGGCAGCCCCGGGGCAGCTCCGTGAGCCCCGGAACCACGCCGGGGATGGGCTCCAGCTCGCGCCCGCGCCGCCCGGGCCCGGGCAGGGAGCGCAGCAGCCCCAGGGTATACGGGTGCAGCGGCTCGCGGAACAGCTCGGGCACCGGGGCCTCCTCCACCACCTGCCCCGCATACATGACCGCCACTCGCGAACAGGTCTGGGCCACGATGCCCAGGTCGTGGGTGATGAGCAGCACCGCCGCGTTCCGGCTCCGGCCCAGGTCCATCATCAGGTCCAGGATCTGGGCCTGGATGGTCACGTCCAGGGCCGTGGTCGGCTCGTCGGCCAGCACCAGCTCGGGGTCGCAGGCCAGGGCCATGGCGATGACCACCCGCTGGCGCATGCCGCCGCTCAGTTCGTGGGGGTAGGCCTGGGCGCGTTCCCCGGGGCCGGGAATGCCCACCAGGCGCAGCATCTCCACCGCCGCCTCGCGGGCCTCCTTCGCGCGCAGGCCCCGGTGCAGGCGCACGGCCTCGGCGATCTGTTCGCCCACCCGGAGCACCGGGTTCAGGGAGGTCATGGGTTCCTGGAAGATCATGGAGATGCGGTTGCCGCGGATGGAGCGCATGGCCGCCTCGGGCAGGGCCAGGAGGTCCGTGCCGTCGAAGAGCACGCGCCCCCCGGTGATGCGCCCGGCGGGCGCGGGCACCAGCCGCAGCACCGACAGGGCCAGCATGGTTTTGCCGCAGCCCGACTCGCCGACCACGGCCACGGTCTGCCCGCGGCCCACGTCCAGGGACAGCCCGTCCACGGCGCGGGCGGGGCCCCGGTCCGTGAGGAACGTCGTTTCCAGGTCGCGGATGCAGAGCAGGTCCATGGTTGCCTCGCTGGGGGGAAGCGGTCATACTTGGGCGGGTCGCCCGCATAGTGAACGGGAGGCCGAGGCAATGTCAATGAGCGAACGGAACCCGGGCCCCGGCGCGCCGGACCCCCTGGACGACATGGCCCCTTGCGGGCTCGACTGCGGGCGCTGCCTGTCCAACCCCGGCAGCGCCATAGCGCGGCTGGCGCGCGAGTTGCGCGCCGAGCTGGGCGGCTTCGCGGCCCTGGCCGAGCGCTTCGCGGGCATGGACCCCGCTTTTGGCGCCTACGGCGGGTTCGAGCGCCTGCTGGACCGCCTGGGCGGCGGGCAGTGCACCGGCTGCCGCAGCGGGCGCTGCCTGCTGTCGTCGTGCGGGGTCAAGGACTGCGCGGCGGCCCGCGGGGTGCGCTGGTGCTTCCAGTGCCCGGAGTTCCCCTGCCGCCGGACCAACCTGCCGCCCGCGCTGCACGAGCGCTGGCGCGCCAACAACCAGCGCATGGCCGCCCGGGGGCCCGAGGCCTTTTTCGCCGCCATGCGCAAGCAACCGAGGTACTAGTGCCGCAACATGCTGTCGCCGTGGTCGGCGGCGGGCTGGCCGGGTGCGAGTGCGCCTGGCAGCTGGCCCGCCGGGGCGTGGCCGTCGTCGTCTTCGAGATGCGCCCCGGGCGCACCACCCCCGCGCACACCGGCGCCGGGCTGGCCGAGCTGGTCTGCTCCAACTCCCTGCGCTCCGACCTGCCCGATACCGCCGTGGGCTGCCTCAAGGCCGAGATGCGCCGGGCGGGCAGCCTGGTCATGGCCTGCGCCGAGGCCACCCGCGTGCCCGCGGGCAAGGCCCTGGCCGTGGACCGGGCCCTGTTCTCCGAGGAGATAACCCGCGCCGTGCAGGGCCATCCGGGCATCACCGTCCGCCGCCAGGAGATCGCCGCCCTGGACGACCCGGCCCTGGAGGGTTTCGACGCCGTGGTCGTGGCCGCCGGGCCCCTGGCTTCCGACGCCCTGGCCGCGGACCTGGTCCGCCTTGTGGGCGGTCAGGGGCTGTACTTCTACGACGCCATCGCGCCCATCGTCGAGGCCGATTCCGTGGACATGGACAAGGCGTACTGGGGTTCGCGCTACCGCCCCGAGGACGACGACTACCTCAACTGCCCCATGGACGAGGCCCAGTACCGCGCCTTCCTGGACGCCCTGCTCGCTGCCGAGAAGGTCCAGCCCCGCGAGTTCGAGCGCGAAATGCATTTCGAAGGCTGCCTGCCCATCGAGGTCATGGCCGAGCGCGGCGACAAGACCCTGCTCTTCGGGCCCCTCAAGCCCGTGGGCCTGGCCGACCCGCGCACCGGGAAGCAGGCCCACGCCGTGGTCCAGCTGCGCGCCGAAAACCGCGCCAGGACCCGCTTCAACATGGTCGGCTTCCAGACCAAGCTGACCTACCCCGAGCAGCGCCGGGTGTTCCGCATGATCCCCGGGCTGGAGCGCGCCGAGTTCGAGCGCATGGGCAGCATCCACCGCAACACCTATGTCAACGCGCCCCAGGCCCTGACCGCCACCCTGGAACTGCGCCAGCGCCCCGGCACCTATCTCGCCGGGCAGATCACCGGGGTGGAGGGCTATGTGGAATCCGCAGCCTGCGGGCTGTGGCTGGGCATGAGCCTGGCCGCGCGCCTGGCCGGGCGCGAGGTGCCCCCGGCGCCAGCGCAAAGCGCCCTGGGCGCCCTGCTCGGGCATCTGCGCACCCCGGCCAGGAACTTCCAGCCTTCCAACGTCCAGTTCGGCCTCATGCCCGAACTGGGTGTGCGCGCCGGCAAGCGCAAGCGTATGGAACTTTACGCCGCCCGCGCCGAAGAGGCTTTCCGCGCCTACCTGGAAACCCATTTCCCCGAGGAGGACGCCTCATGACCGCCCCCTCTGCCCCGGGCCACTGGCTGGTGAAGACCGAGCCCGGCTGCTTTTCCATCGACGACCTGGCCGCCGCCCCCGGCCGGACCACCCCCTGGGACGGGGTGCGCAACTTCCAGGCCCGCAACTTCATGCGCGACGCCATGCGCCCCGGCGACCCCGTGCTCTTCTATCACAGCGTCACCAGCCCCGGCGTCGTCGGGCTGGCGGAGGTCGCCAGCCGGGCCTATCCCGACCACACCGCCCTGGACCCCGAAGGCGGACACTTCGATCCGCGCCATTCCCAGGAGCGCCCACTATGGTATATGGTGGACATACGGCTGGTGGAGAAGTTCGCCGCGCCGCTGCCCCTGGCGCTTCTGCGCGGCGTGCCCGCCCTGGCCGCGATGGAGCTGTTGCGCAAGGGCAGCCGCCTGTCCGTGCAGCCCGTGCGTCCCGAGGAGTTCCAGGCCGTCATGGCCCTGGCCCGTCGGCGCTAGGCCGGCCCGGCCTCCAACCCAAAGGAGGAGACTATGGAAGACCGTATCATTCGTCTGGAAGAAACCGTCGCCCTCCAGGAAAAGACCATCGAGGACCTCTCCGACGTGCTTGCCGCGCAACAAAAGCAGCTCGATGCCGTGGAGCGCCTGCTCCAGGCCGTTGCCACGCGCCTGCAAACCGCGTTCACCGTAGGCGCCACCACCGCCGCCCCGCCCGACGAGGCGCCGCCGCACTACTAGGATGCGCGCGGGGCTGGCGGGGCGGCATGCAGGCCCCGGCTGTTGTCCGGACGCCCGGGTCGAATCCCCGCAAGGATTCGGCCCGGGCGTCATGGCGCCGTGGCCCCGGGCTACGGGCAGGTCGCGCCTGCGGCGTAGGCTGTAAAGCCGGGTATGGCGTCGAGGATGCCCTCTTCCTTGAGCCGGGAGTGTAGAAGGGTGCTGTCGTAGGAACTGAGGTTGTACTTGTACTTCTTTTGGGGGAAGGCGGAG
>NZ_JALNWM010000183.1 GCF_023230885.1 Desulfocurvus sp.
CGGCCCGCAGCCTCAGCCGCCGCGCGCCCGGCGGTCGAACCGGAAATACACCCCGCCCACCAGGGCCATGGACACCCCGGAAAAGACCAGCAGCGACTCGACGGAAACCACATCGGCCAGCGGCCCGAAGACGAGGATGGCCGTGGGCATGCCTCCCGAGGCGATGAGCTGGACAATGGAGAAGACCCGCCCGAGCATCGGCCCGGCCGCCGTCTTCTGGATGAACACCGTGCTGGCCGTGGCGAACACGGGCATGAAGAACCCGCCCAGGCCCACCAGCGCCAGGAACACGGCGAAATTGGGCGCAAGGCCCAGAAGCCCGAAGGCCACGCCGAACACGGCCATGCAGAGGGCCATGACCCGGGGCCGGTCCTTGAAATCGCCGTGCCAGGACACGAAGGCTCCGCCCAGCAGCGACATGCCCGACCAGGCCAGCTCGTTGGCCGTGAGCCGCCAGACCTCGGGGCCGAAACTGCGGGCGACCATCAGCGGACACAGCACGGCGGCGGGAGTGGCCAGGAAATAGAACGCCCCGTAACACAGCACCAGCAGCCGCAGGCGGCCGTGGCCGAAGGTGTAGGACAGCCCCCGGCGGATGTCGGCCCAGGCCGAGGCGTCCCCGGCCCCGCGCGGCGCCCGGTCCAGGCGGATGCGGTAGAGCACGGCGATGGCCAGGGCCGCCGTGACTACGTCCAGGAGCATGGCCCAGGCCAGGTCCACCGTGCCCAGCAGCAGCCCGCCCGCCGCCGGGGACAGCAGCATCAGCAGGGCGTTGATGCTCTGGTTCAGGCCCTGGACCCGGGCCAGGTGCTCCGGGGGCACGATCTGCGGATACAGCGCCGCCGAGGCCGGGCCCTGGACGCCGCCGCCCAGCGAACGCAGGGCCAGCACACCCAGCAGCGGCCACAGGCCCCCCGCCTCCCCGGCCCCCAGCCCGCCGAGAAAGGCCAGGGCCAAGCCCAGGGTCACCAGGGCCACGAAGCCGTCGGACAGGGCGATGAGCAGCCGCCGGTCGTGGCGGTCGGCCCAGACCCCGCCCCACAGCAGCACCAGGACCTGGGGCCCGTGGCAGGCCACGGTGGCCAGGGTCATCCACAGGCCGGAGGTCGTCTCCAGGGTGATGTGCCAGACCAACGCGAAGCCGACCACCGAGGAGCCGAACAGCGACAGGTTCTGGCTGACCAGGAACAGGGCGGCCTGCGTGCGCCACGCGGCGCCGGGGCCGTCGGGAAGGGAACGGGACATGGGGCCTCCTGAAAGGAAAGGCCGCCGGGAACAGCGTCCGGGCGGCCGACATCCGGGCGTGCCGGATGAAGCATGAATGGGGAGTGCTTCCTGGAAGTCAAAGGACCGCGCGCGCACCCCCGGGCGGGAGGCACGCCGGTCGCGAACGGCTAGGAAACACGATGCATGAAGGGCCCCTTTCAGAAGAATAGCCAGCGCCTACACCAGGGCGCGAGAAAACGCAACACGCCGGGCCGCAGGGAAAACCCGCCCCCGCCGCCCCGCCGTCCGCCGCGCGGCCCGGCCTCAGCCCTGCCGTGCGGCGGGCACGCCGTCGCGCAGCAGCACCGTCCGGGTGGCCACGCGGGCCAGGAAGTCGCGGTCGTGCGAGGCCACCACCAGGGCCAGCCCCCCGGCCAGGAGCAGCTCCTCCAGCCGGGCCGCGCCGCGCGCGTCCAGGTCGTTGGTGGGCTCGTCCAGCAGCACGGCCCGGGGCCGCATGGCCAGCACCGTGGCCAGGGCCACGATGCGCTTCTGCCCGCCGGACAGGGTGTGCGGCAATGCCCGGGGCAGGCCCGCCGCGCCCAGGCCCTCCAGGGCCTCCAGGGCGCGCGCCCGGGCCTGCTCCTGGCCGCAGCCCAGGTTCAGCGGCCCGAAGGCCACGTCTTCCAGCACGGTGGGCATGAACAGCTGGTCGTCCGCGTTCTGGAAGACGATGCCCACGGCCCGGCGCAGGTTCCGCAACCGGCGCGGCGAAACGGCGTGCTCCCCGTCGTGGAGCAGGCGCCCGGCGGCCAGGGGCCGCAGCCCGGCCAGGGCCAGCAGCAGCGTGGTCTTGCCGCTGCCGTTGTCGCCCGCCAGCCCCACGCGCTCGCCCGGGTGCAGGGCGAAATCCAGGGCCCCGAGGGCGGGGGCCGCCCGGCCCGGGTAGCGCACCACGGCCCGCTCAAGGGCCACGATGGCCGTCATGGGAGCCAACCCCGGTCCAGCAGGAGCAGGCCGCCCCCGGCGCAGGCCAGCAGGGCCACGGCCAGCACCCCGGCCCCCGCGGCCCCGGCCTGCGGCTCCAGGGTCCGGAAATGGCCGTCGAACCCGCGCGCCGTCATGGCGTCGCGGACACGCACGGCCCGGTGCAGGCTGCCCGCGATGGTCTGGGCGAGCAGGCAGGCCGTGGTGCGGTAGGTGTGCATGTTCATGCCCGGCTCGAAGCAGCGCGCCGTGCATGCCTGGCGCAAGCGCTCGAACTCGCCCGCCGTGATCCATATCTGCCTGTAGGAAAATGCCAGAAGCAGCACGAACTTCTGCGGCAGGCCCAGGCGCTGGAGCCCCCGGGCGGCCGAGGCGACGGTGCTGGTGCCCACCAGGGCCAGCAGGACGCAGAACATGGCGTTGCCCTTCACGGCGATGCGCAGCCCCAGCTCCAGGCCGTCGAGGCTCACGGCGGGCCAAAGGGGCCAGGGCCGCCCGGGGTACGTCAGGGCCAGGGTCGCGAACATGAACGCGAAGAACGCGTTGGGCGGCCCCAGGCGGCGCAGCGCGGCCCCCGGGGGCACCCGGCAGGCCGCCAGCAGCCCAAGGCCCAGGGCCAGGGCCGCCAGGGCCGCGTCCAGGGTCCGCAGGGGTGCCACGGCGCAGGCCAGCACCCCGGCGCCCACGAGCTTGTGGGCAACGTCCAGGCGCACCAGGGGACCGGCGCCGGGCAGGGGTGCGTCGCGGATCATCGCCCGCCGGAGGCCTTGCGCCGCCTCCGGTTGTCCGCCAGGGCCGCCACCCCGGCCAGCCCGAAGATGTAGCCGATGCCCCCAAGGACGGTGCCCAGCTCCGGGCCGCCGCCGCCTTGGGCCTCCAGCTCGCGGCGCAGGGGCCGCAGCTCCTCGCGCACGGCCGCGCGCACCAGGGCTTCCAACTCGCCGGGGGCAAGGCCGGTGGGCGCGGCGGCCCCGCCGCCATCGGCGGACGCCACGGCCGCGGGCGCGGCGGGCGCCACGCCCGCGAATTCGCTGGCGGGCACCAGCGTTTCCGCCCGGTGCCCGGCCCCCGCGTTGCCGACCACGCGCAGGTCGTGGCCGCGCTCCAGGGCCTCGCCCGGAAGCTCCGCCTCGAAGAACCCGGCCCCGTCAGCCACTCCGCGAAGCAGCGTCTCACCCGTGGCCGCGTCCGCCACGGTGATTTTCGCCCCGGCCCCCGGGCTGCCGTCGCTGAAGCCGATTTCGGCCGCGAGCGTGCGCCCCTCGCCCCAGGCGTTGAGCAGGACCTTGTGGGCGCTGGCGTCCGGCGCGCACGCCAGGACCAGCAGTGCCGCGAGCAGCGCGCGGGTCAGCATGGCCGCGCCTCCCGGGCCGCGTCCGCCCCGGCCGCGCAGCCCAGCCCCAGGACGGACGGATACATCCTGGCCAGGGCGCCCACGGCGAACATGGTCACCAGGCCCTCGATAAGCATGACCGGAACGTGCGCGGCGACGATGAGCCGGGCGGCGCCGAGGAAGCCCTCGTCGGTGAAGGTCAGCGAAAGGGCGGCCATGAGCGCCGTGCCCAGCACGGCGCCCGCCCCGCCCAGGAAGCCCGCCACGGCGGCGCGCCGCCCCCCGGCCCGCAGCTGCCCCGCCAGCAGGAGCCGGCACAGGATGGCCGGGACGGCCACGTTCACCGTGTTCACGCCAAGCACCGTGAGCCCGCCGAACTGGAAAAGCAGCGCCTGGAGCAGCAGCGCCACCAGGATGCAGGGAAAGGCGGCCCAGCCCAGGATCATGCCCAGGAGCCCGTTGAGCAGCAGATGCACGCTGCTGGGGCCCAGGGGCACATGGACGAGGGAGCCGACGAAAAAGGCCGAGGACAGGGTGGCCGCGGTGATCAGCTGGTCGTGGTCCAGGCGGCGCAGCCCGGCCCAGGTTCCGGCCAGGGCCGCGCCGCCGCCCGCGAGCAGCACCGGGGCGGACAGGACGCCTTCGGAAATATGCATGGCTAAACCTCCCGGGCCGCGGATTGCGGCGCCACGGTCCGCCAGGCGCCCTCCAGGTGCTCCAGCCACAGGGCACGGCACGGCCCGTGCTCCATCGTGCCGGTCATGCAGACGCGCACGTCCAGCCCGGCGGCGGCCATGTGGCTCTTCCAGGAGTGCGGGCCGTCCCCGGCGATGTCCACGCGCACATGGTGCCCCGGTGCGCTCATGAAGGGCAGCAGCCACACCCGCCGCGCACCGGCGGCCAGAACCCGGCGGATGACGGCCGCGCATCCCGGCTCGCCCATGAGCGTGCCCATGAACACCAGCGGGTCGTTCCGGCGCAGCAGGGCTTCGAACTCCAGGTAGCGCCGGTGCCCCTCGTGGTAGGTGCCGTGGCCGACAAGCACCAGGGCGTCGCCCGGGCCGCGCTCCGGGGGCGGGTATCCGCCCAGGGCGGCGGCGGCGGCCTCCAGGTCCGCCCCGGCCATGAGCAGCGGGCCGCCCACGGCCACATCGAGAAACCCCTTGCGCGGATGATGAAAGACGCGCGCCTGGTCCAGGGTCCAGTGGTATTCCACGCCGGGCACCGTGTGCAGCGACTGCACGGCCAGATGCGTCACGCCCTCGTCGTGCAGCCGCGAGAGGGCCACGGCCACGGAGTCGTTCTCGAACCCCCGGGCCGCGAGCTTGCGGCGGATCTTGTGCGCCGTGTAGGCCCAGCGCACGGGCACGCCGGGGAAGCGCTGGCGCACCTCGCGGTCCAGGGCCTCGTAGCCCGCGCGGGCGTCGGGCAGGGCCACGCCGAAGGCCGCCAGCAGGATGCCGGGCCGCACCGGGCGCGGGCGGTGATGGCCGTGATGGTGGTGGTCGTCGCCGTGATGGTGATGATCGTGGGAATGGTGACCATCGCCGCAGTGGTCATGGTCGTGGCCGTGGTGGCCGTGATGGTCGTGGCAGTGGGACTGGTCGTGTCCCTGGCCGTGGTCGCCGTGGTCGTGGCCGCAGGCGTGGGAGCGGTCATGAGCGTGCTCATGGCCGCGGGCGTGTTCGTGGTCGTGGCTGGCGCGGGACATATCCCCTCCTCGTGGGTTCCCGTAGGGCGAAAAGGCAACGGGACGAGGAGGAGCGGCGGGCGGGAAGGACCCCTGCCGCCGTCAGCCCCCCGCCGACAAAGACCCGTTGCTGGACGCGGGATGCTGGATGGCAGGTCTTCTGACTTCCCGGGCGGGGGCCCCGCCTTCCCGCCCGGGTGGGGGCAGTGGCGTCCTGGGGCTTCGCGGCTTCCTGCGCGGGGCGCAGGCCGGGTCACAGCGGCGGGTCCGTTCCGGTCTTGCACCGGATTCCCTGTTCGTCTCCTCGCGGAGAACCATCCGCCGGAAGGCTAGCCGCTGGCGCCGGGTGCTGTCAAAACCTAAAATCCCCGCCGCCGGGCGCGGCTGCCCGCCGGACAGGGGCCGTCCAGCCCGGCCCGGCCTCCGCGCACCCAGGGGGAGCCGTCCCCCGCGGCGAGGGATTTTTCATTAAAAAAAAGCAGGGGCATGCGCTGGCGCATGCCCCTGCCTTCACCCTGGCGGGCGTCCGTTACGGCTTTTGCCGCCAGCGCCGCAAGAGGTTTCCGAACGCCTCGGCAACGTCGGCGTAGCGCACGTCGGCGTCGGCGCCGAAGGTCTTGGCCTTGCGGCTGGCCAGGATGAGCACGGCGTGCAGGCCGTGCTCCGCGTAGAACGGCAGCGCATAGTACGAACGCACCCCCTGGGGGGCGAAGAGCGCCCAGTCCACCGACTTCACGCTGTCCAGGGTATCCTCCACCAGCAGGGAGCTGAGGTCGAAGCGCTCGATGTCCTGGGCGATGGTGCCCTCGTAGGCATGGACCGCGCCCCACTCCAGGCTGGCGAACGCCCGGCCGACGCCGAAGACCGTCACCTTGCCGCGGCCCGACTGGATATGGGAAAGCATAAGCCCGTCCACTTCCGGGCCGCAGGCCTCCCAGAGGCTCTCCAGGGCCGGGCGCAGGTCGCCCGGGCGCAGGGCCTCGTCGCTGGCGGTGTCGAAAGGCTGCAACAGCGTCTTGTCCTCCACGCTGACCAGGGCCACGCGCACCACCCGCTCTTCCGGCCGCCCCCAGGGCGTGAGCCGCACATGGGCCGAGAACAGGCCGCGCTCCGTGTTGCCCAGCATCAGCGTGCCCGACCAGGCGTCGTCCTGGGCCGCCTGGCGAGCGGCGCCCATGAGTTGCTGCCCCAGGTCCTGCGGCGCCACATCATCCAGGGTCAGCAGCCCCGCGCCCCGCTTCTGGCGCATGAACAGGCCATCCGCCGCGGCGTTGGCCTCCTTGATGGCGTCGCGTTCCAGGTCGATGGTGAACACGGGGTAGTCCGCATCGCCCACGCGCATGCTGAGCTGCGCGTTGTAGCATTCCGAGCCGTAGCCTCCGGGGAGGAAGGCCCCCTTCAGGAACCCGCTGTACACCTCGTCGCCGGGCTCGGGCCAGCCCTGGAGCATGAGCGGCTTGCGGCCCGCGTCGGCCCGCAGCCGGAAAATGGCCGCCGCCGGGCGCGCGGCGTGGATCATGTCCCAGAACTCCACCAGCAGGGGGTAATCCTCTGGCATGACGGCCTGCTTGCGATAGCTGGCGTTCTTGAGCAGCAGGGAGGCGTCCACGCCATCCAAGTGCCAGCGTGAAAAAAGCTTCAGGCGCGACTCCCGCCGCCGGATGCTCCACAACAAGCCGGGAAAACCGTTCCGCCACTGCGAAAAGCGAGGCATACAAACTCCTTGCGACACAAAGGTCCAACCGGCTGCGGCCGGGGGGACTGGCCTAGAATAGATGCTCTGTTGGAGCAAGCTTTTTCTTGGCGCGAAATTGGTATAACCAATTAGCTGAACAAGCATCCAAGAGCATGATACGGCACTATTCTGAACACTGCAAACTTATGAAACAGCGCTTTCAGAAAAAGTGGTAATACCAAATTCTTTAATTATTGGCATTAAAATTAA
>NZ_JALNWM010000184.1 GCF_023230885.1 Desulfocurvus sp.
GCGGGCGGGCCTACTGCTTGCCGGTGGGCGGGAACAGACGGATGGGCGCCAGGGGCTCGCCCGCCCCGGGCGCGGGCTGACCCTTGGCGGCCTTGACCTCGGCGGGCGTGGCCAGCTGCGCCACGGCCCGGGGCCGCAGGAACGCCTCGAATCCGGCGCCGGCCGACTCCCCGTCCTCGCGCACCAGGCGGGCCACCAGCCCCCGGTTGGGCACGGCGTAGTCGTAGGCCGCCACGGCCACCCCCGAATCCAGGCGCACGACCTGCCCGGAGACGAAAACCGCCTCGCGGTCGGCCACATAGCTACCCACAAGCACGGCGTGGGCGTCGTAGCGCTCGCGCAGGAACCGGGCCGTGCGCCGCGTGAGCAGGAACTCGCCCTGCCCGGTGCGCACGCCCATCTCGGCGCGCAGGCGGAACTCGACCACCGAATACCCGGCCTGCACCAGCCGTGAGGCGAACTGCGCCGAGGCCAGCCGCCCGAAGGCCGAGGTGCGTTCCAGGTCGTCCTGGCGCACGAAGGTCGCGCACAGGATGCGTGCCTCGCGGGGCAGGCGGGCCTCCAGGTTCTCCACCAGCCCATCGGCGGCGCTGTGGTTCCCGGCGATGAAGGCGTCGCCCTCCCAGCGCACATTCAAGGGCTGGCGGTAGGGCTCGGGCGCCTCGGGCTCCGCCGCGCCGAAACTCATGCACCCGCCCAGGGCCGCCGCCAGGAGCAGCACCGCCGCCCACGCGCCGGGAAACCGTGACTGCCTATTCATTGCGGACCCCCAGGGACGTGGCCCCGACCCCGCCCGGCCCGCCCAGGCCGGAACCGGCGGCGCGCAAGGGCTCGCCGTAGTGCCGGTAATCCGCGTCGTTGATGTAGTAGATGTCCGAGGCGTGCATCACAAAGCGGTTCTTCCAGGCCAGCCGGGTGGTGACGATGATCTCCTGGTCGGAATGGCTGGCCAGATGCCCGGCGGCCACATCGGCCAGCAGCCCCGCCGGCCCGGCGCCGTAGATGAACTCGGTGGTCACGTCGCGCGAGACGGCGATGCCCGCGCCGATGAGGGTCAACAGCCCCGGTACGGGCCGCTGGATGCGCGCGCCGTGGCGCAGCACCTGCACGGTGTAGACCAGTTCCAGCTGGTTCTCCTCGTGCTCGGCCACCTGGATGCCGCGCTGCACCAGCTTGGAGACCAGAAGCTCGCGGAAGACCCGGTGGAAGGGCCCGGGGGCCTGGTCCGTATCCACGTCGATGGCCAGAAGGCGCAGCTCCACGCGGTCGTCCAGGGCGGCGCGCACGCGGTCGGCCACGTCGCCGGCCAGCACGTCCCAGTGGTGCGCGGCCTGCATCTTCGGCTGCGCGGTCATCTTGTAGGTCGTGGCGTAGGGCAGCTGCGACTGGCAGCCCGCCAGCAGCACGCACCCCAGGGCGGCGGCGAGAATCGCTTTGATCATGTCGGCTTCCTTGGCCCCCGGCTGGCGGCGCCACGCGGCGCGCACCCCGGACCGGGCTCACGGGTCTTATCGGCGGCCCCGCCCCGGGACTTAAGGCCCCGCGCGGCCCCGAAAACGGACGAAAAACGCCGCGCAGGGCGGGCCCTGGCGGCGAAGCGTGCGGCGGATGGCGGACGGAATGGACCCTAGCTCACGTCGCGGACGTAGTCGTCCATGTCGATGTCCTTCCATTCCTTGGAAACCCAGTAGGCCGTGGCCCAGATCATCAGCGCGGCGGCCTGGGTGTCGTTCAGGCGCTTGATCTTGGCCTCCAGGTTGGCCTTGCTGGCGCCGTACCTGGTGTTGACCATGCCCAGCTCGCAGGCGTCCTGCACGCGCAGTTGCAGATAGGCCAGCCGCGACTGGTCCGGCAGGAGCTTCACGTCCTTGTGCGCTTCGAGGATGGTCTTGAGCTCGGCGGCGGAGAACTGCCCGCGAATGGAATTGATGGAGCGGAAGAAGGTATCCACGGCCCAGGGCACCACGAACTCGGCCCCCGCGCTTTTGGTGCGGAAGTATTCCTTGAGCCACTGCTCGTGCTCATCGGACACGCGCGCTGCGACCTGCGGCATTCCTTGTCCCCCTTGCCTTTTTCCGGGCCGGGAGGGCGCCCCGGGATTCGTCACTGCATACTGACCCTCTTTTTAGAGCATGGAATCAAGACTTTGTCTAGAAAAAATGGGGCCGCGACGTTTTTGTCACGAAAGACGGGACCGCGCGGGCGCCAGCCCCCGGGAACGCCGAAACGGACGCCAGCCCAAAGACGCGAGGCGGAAAGGCCGGACCGCGGCCCGGCAGCGGCGGCGGGCTGCGGTGTGCATGGACTCCCGGGGGCCGGGACGCGGGCGCCGGGGCCGGAGGCCGATACGCGGCGCAGGGGGGCGGGCCGCCTGGCCGAGGGCCGGTGCGCGGCGCAGGGGGGGCGGGCCGCCTGGCCGGAGGCACGTCGCGGCCAGGGGCCGCCGGACAGGGCCGCGCGGGGCCGGGGCGAGGCGCCCCCCGGCGCGCCGGAACGAAACGGGGCAGCCCGGGGCGACGCGCCCCCCCTCGCCCTCCCCGGGCTCGCCGGGGCGAGGGGCATAGCCACGGGACCCTGGCGCGTCGTGCCCGCCCCTCCCCGGGCGCGCCGGGGCGAGGCCGGGCCTCAGGGCGTCGCCGGGCCCGGCTCCAGCACATACATCACCGGCCAGCGCTTGCCGGTGACATAGAGCCTGCGCGTGGCCGGATTCCAGGCCAGGCCGTTGGCCACGGCCTCGGGGCCGAGCCCCGGGGGGACCAGGGGCCCCAGGTCCAGCCAGCGGCGCACCCGGCCCGTGGGCGGGTCGATGACGGCCACCCGCGAACTGCGCCAGACATTGGCGAAAATTTCGCCCTCCACCCATTCCAGCTCGTTGAGCAGCTCCACGGGCCGCCCGCCGTCGCGCACGGCCACGCGCCCGAGCTCGGCGAAGGTCCGCGCGTCGCGCAGGGTCAGCGTGTCCGAGCCGTCGCTCATGTAGAGCAGCCCCCCGTGCCCGGTCAGGCCCCAGCCCTGGCCGGAGTAAGCAAAGCTCCCGCGCGGGGCGAAATCGTCCAGCCCCAGGACGAAGGCCCGGCCCGAGGTCCAGGTCAGCCACACGGCCGCCCCGTCCACCGCCGTGGCGCCCTCGCCGAAAAACCGCGCGGGCAGCTCCGCTCGGCGCAGCTCGCGCCCGCTGGCCGGATCCAGCTCCATGATCCGCGAGGCCCCGCGCAGCCCCGTCGTCTCGAACAGGCGCCCCCCGGCAAAAAACAGCCCCTGGGTGAACGCCCCGGAGTCGTGGGCCAGGGTGGCCGCCAGCCGCCAGGGCGCCGGAGGCGCCAGCGTCCCGTCCGCGCCGGGGGCCTGGGCCCGCGCCACCCCGCCGCCCCCGGGCAGCGGGGACAGCGGCAACAGCAGCACCAGGGCCACGGCAGCCCACAGGGCGGCCCACAGGGCGGCCCACAGGGCAGCCGCCCCCGCGCACCGCGCCCGGCCCGCACCGCGCCCCGGCCCGGCGTCCGCCGCCCCGCCGCCCGGGGCCGCGCCCCGGCCTCGCGGCGCCGCCCCGCCAGCCACTGCGCACAGGCTATGCTGCGAACAGGCAATCACACCGGAACTCCGTGTTTCCCTATAAAAAAAAGTTTGACATTTGATTCACGACCATCCATGAGGACGACATGGTCCATACGCCGAGGAGGGGTTTCCCTCGGTGTGATATGGGCGCGCGACTTTTTCCCTGCAAGGAGTTTTTGCAAAATGCCCAAGTCCATCTATGTCGGCAATCTGCCCTGGAGTGCCACGGAAGAGGAACTCCGCGACCTGTTCGGCCAGTTCGGCGGCGTCACCTCCGTCAAGCTCGTTTCGGACCGCGAAACCGGCCGTCCGCGCGGCTTCGGCTTCGTGGAGATGGAAGACGCCGATGCCGCCAAGGCCATCGAGGCCCTGGAAGGCACCGAGTTCGGCGGCCGAACCTTGCGCGTGAACGAGGCCAAGCCCCGTCAGCCCCGGCCGCCCCGCCGCTGGTAAACTCCGCCCCCAACCGCTAAAAAAAGCCCGCCCCGCCCCAAGGCGGGGCGGGCTTTCCCGCGCCCGGCGCCGGGCTCAGCCCTGGCCGTTCCCGTTGCCCCCCGCAGGGGCCTTGAGGGCCGCGCCCAGCCGCGCCATGCGCGCCCGGATGTACGAGGCCGCCAGGTCGCCGGTGTCGTCGGCCCCGCCCATGCGCGCGGCGTATTCCAGGAGATCCCGCTCCCGCTGGCGCTCCATGCGCTCCGACTCCAGGAACATCACATAGACCAGGCACAGGGCGGCGTCGTTCTGCTCCCCGCCCTCGCAAAGCAGCCCGAGCTGCTCCCGGGGCACAGTCTCGAACAGCCGCTCCACGAACATGTCCACCCAGCGGGCGTGCAGCTCGTCCAGCAGCGGCGGCACCAGCGCGGCCGTGCGCCCGGCCGTGCCCGGGTCCGCCCCCAGGGTCACGGTGAAGAACTCCGAAAGCGCCTCGCGCCGCAGTTCCTCGCGCCCCAGGCGCTCCAGCCGCCCCAGGACCACCGCGCGCACATGGGCGCGCAGGTCCCGGCCCGCGCCCGCCGCCGTCATTGCGGGGCCTGCGAGCCGAAGGTCGAGTTGGGGCAGGTGTGGGACTGCATGCACATCTCGCAGCCGCCCCGGTAGGGCATGGGCGTGTACACAGCGTACTGCCGGTTCAGCGCCCCGAGCTGCGGGTTCCACTCCAGGTCCATGCTCTCCATGAAGTCGAGCACCTCCTGGCCCGGGCGCGGCAGGGGCGTGCAGTTCTCCTCCAACTCCGGCACGAGGCTGCGCGCCGCGCTCATGACCAGGGTGATGGCCAGGTTATGGAAGAACATGCCGCTCTTCTCGCCCTCGGACCAGCCCTGCTCCACCGCGTCCTCCACGCCCTCGGTGAGCCAGACGAGCAAAAAGCCCTCGTCCGGCCCGGCGGTGGAGGGGACCAGATGGTAGGCGTGCAGCCGGTCGCGCCAGTCGCTCCACGCCGCCTCCAGCCGGTCCATCAGCGCGCCGTCGATGCGCGATTCGCCGCAGATTTCCAGGAAATACATGAAATCGAAGACCGGGCGGGGCTGCACGGGCTTGACCTGCAGTGCGCTCATTGTCGCCTCCTTGACTGTTGCCGGGCGCGCGGCCCGTGGAGGAGTTGCATAAACTCTTTTGCCCCCGGGCTCAACCCGCCGCGCGCATCCCCGCCGCGCGCGCTTCGCCCTTCCCCGCGCCGCCCGAATGGCATATGCTCCCCCGAGCGGGAACCGCCCGCCAGGACCGGCCATGAAACACCTCTGCTGGATCGGCCACCCCTACTTCGGCCCCGGGCTCGCCGCCCACGGCTGGGAGGTGACCCTCATCAAGCGCCGCAGCCCCGGCTTCGTCACCTGGGACGAGGTCGTGGCCGCCTGCGGACGCGCGCCCGACGCCGTGGTCATGGGCGACGCCAGCCTGCCCCCCGCGCTCTTCGGCGTGGAGCGCTGGCCCTGCCTCACGGCCATGCATTTCGTGGATTCGCACATCCACTCCTGGCACCCCCTCTATTCCCGGGCCTTCGACCTGTGTTCCGTCAGCCTGCGCGACCACCTGGCGGGCTTCGCCGAACAGCGGCCCGGCCCGGGCCGGACCATCTGGCTGCCCCCCTGGGCTCCGGACCACACCGGCCCCCGGCCCGGCCCCAGACAGTGGGACCTGCTCTTCGCCGGAACCGTGAACCCCGCGACCACTCCCGGGCGCCACGCCTTCCTGCGCGAACTGGGCGCCCGTTTCCCGGGGCTGCACATCGCCCGGGGCGACTTCGGCGAGCTGTTCCCCAAGGCCCGCATCGTGCTCAACTATTGCGAACGCGGCGACCTGAACTTCCGCGTCTTCGAGGCCCTGGGCACCGGCGCCTGCCTGCTGACCCCCGAGGTCGGCCACGGGCAGGACAGCCTCTTTACCCCCGGGCGCGACCTGTTCACCTACCCGCCCGGCGACATGGACGCCCTGCTGGGCACCGTCCGCGCCCTGCTGGCCGACCCCGCCGCCCGCACCCGCGCCGGGGAGAACGGCCTGGCCCGCATCGACGCGGGGCACCGCGCCGCCCACCGCGCCCGCGACTACGCCGCCTGGCTCGCCAGCCACGACGCCCCGGCCCTGGTCGCGGCGCGCCTGGAAGGCCCGCGGCAGCAGCTGCGCTCCGTGCTGCGCGTGCTCTACCTGCACTTCGCCGAGGCCCTGCCCGACCCCGCCCTGCGCGCGGGCTTCCTGGCCCTGGCCGACGGCCGCCCCGGCCCGCCCCAGGGGTGACAGCCGCGCCGATTTTGCCTATGACCAGCCGACCCAGACACACCCACAAGGAGATCCCCATGTCCAACCCCATGGTCCTCATCGAGACCTCCAAGGG
Organism: Desulfocurvus sp.; assembly: GCF_023230885.1. Classification (GTDB taxonomy): domain Bacteria; phylum Desulfobacterota; class Desulfovibrionia; order Desulfovibrionales; family Desulfovibrionaceae; genus Desulfocurvus. The sequence goes on from NZ_JALNWM010000184.1 coordinate 6,386, forward strand.
CGACATCCTCGTCGAACTCTTCGAGGACAAGGCCCCCAAGACCGTTGCCAACTTCCTGCGCTATGTGGACGAGGAACACTACGCGGGCACCATCTTCCATCGCGTCATCGAGAACTTCATGATCCAGGGCGGCGGAATGACCGGCATGATGAAGGAAAAGGCCACCCACGCCCCCGTCGAAAACGAAGCCGACAACGGCCTGAAGAACGAGCGCGGCACCCTGGCCATGGCCCGCACCATGGACCCGCACTCCGCCAGCGCCCAGTTCTTCATCAACGCCGTGGACAACGCCTTCCTCGACCACAGCGCCAAGACCGAACAGGGCTGGGGCTACTGCGTCTTCGGCAAGGTCGTCGAGGGCCTGGACACCGTGGACAAGATCCGCAAGGTGCGCACCAAGTCCGTGGCCGGATACCAGGACGTTCCCGGCGACCCGGTCTACATCAACTCCGTCTCGCGCTTCGAGGTGTAGCCACCGCGGGCGGACCGGGCAGACCGGCGCCCCGGGGCGGGGCGCGATGAAGGCACCCCGCCCCCGGGCCGCGCGGCCCGGCCCGCGACGCGCCACGCTCCGCCCCGGGCCGGGCACGCCACACGCCACACGCCACCCGGCCCGGGAGACCCCGCAGGCCGCGATTCGTCGACCCCGCCAAGATATCTCCCGTACATTCGGCAATCCCTTCCACCGCCCCCCGGGGCGCGCCCCCGCCGCCCCCAGCCAAGGGACACGGGCCACCGGATCAGCCGGA
>NZ_JALNWM010000185.1 GCF_023230885.1 Desulfocurvus sp.
CAGGAGGGAGGCATGCCGGGCGGGCCGGGGCTCTTTTTCAAGGGGCTGGCTGGCAATACCGCTGAGGATTCTTTGTTTTTTCTGTCCCCCTGTGCGCCCCCTCCGCACACAGCGCCGGGGAGCCGATCTTTTCGCGCTCCCGGGCCTCTGGCCGCCTGCCCCTGCGCACATCGCGCCGGAGGCCCAAGCCGGAGACGCGGAGAAAGGGCGAACCCCTGTGCGCCCCCTCCGCACACAGCGCCGGGGGCCTTCCAGTCCGGCGAACCTGGCCGTCCAGCCGCCTGTGCGGTTCCTTGGTTCACCGCGCCGGGGGCCTTTTGCATCCGCCGCCAGATCCCGGGGTCGCGGCCCTCCGGATTCTGGCGCGGGCCGGGCGGGCCGGAAGCCTTCGGGGCTGCGTGCGGCTTGCCGCTTCCCGGTCCTTCGCCGCTACTTGAACTCCTGCGGGTAGCGCCCGGCCTTGAGGAAGACCGGGTCCAGGAACCGCAGGGTCACCCAGGCCGCGGCGGCGCCTGCCAGGGCGACCACGGTGTGGATCACCACCCGGCGGAAGAGAAGCGCCGGGGTGTGGGCCCACTTGGCGATGCGCACCACGCGGGCGATGTCGGGCAGGAAGAAGGCCAGCGCGCCGAGCAGCAGAAACACGGCCTGCCAGAAACCGAGGCTCACGCCCACGCTGACCCCGCCGCGCAGCATGGCCAGCAGGGCCAGGACGAGCACGGCGGCCAGGGCACAGGCCGCGTAGCGCAGGCGGCGGCACAGGGCCAGGGGCTTGAGGGCCGTGCGCTGGCCCACGCGCAGGATGTCCAGGAACCCCTGGGCCGGGCCGCCTGGGCGGTCGAACTCCGCAGCGATGGCCGAAAAGCCCCAGGGGCCCGGCGCCGGTGCGGCGCCGGTCGCGGATGTGTCCGCGCCCAGAGGTCCGGCGCCGGACGCGGTGGCGCCCTGGGGCCCGGCGTCGGTCGCGGGGGGGGCCGGGGCGAGGGTTCCGGCGTCGGGCGCGGGTTCATCCCGGGCCTGCGCCCCCGCGCCGGGCAGCAGGGCGGTGGCCAGGCGGTGGCCGTCGAGCATCAGGGCGCAGGCCTCCACGTCATTGAAGGAGTCCAGGTCCGTGCGCAGGCGGGACAGAAGGTCCTGCACGGCGGCGGGGACACCGGGAACGGGCTGGTCGGGAGCCGGGACGTGCCCGCCGGTGCCGGGCTCGCGGGCGGGGTTGCCCTGGGCGTCGATCCAGGGAACGCGCCGCACGGGCAGGCCGTGGCGCAGGTGGAGCAGGGTGGCGGGCGGGGTGTGCGCGCCGAGCAGATCCATGAGCTGCTCGTCGCGGGTGCGGTCCATGAGGATGCTGTTGGACCGGGGCACCACCGAGAACAGGCTCGGCGCGGGCTCGGCCACGTCGTCCATCTGGCCCGAGGCGTCGCTGACGATGAGCTCGGTGCATTGGCGGGCCAGCAGCGCCTGGACGCCCTGGTTGTCGTAGACCCCGCCGTCCACGAGCTCCACGCGCACGCCCTCGGCGTAGAGCCCCGAGAGGGCCAGCGGCGGGAACACGCCCGGCACGCAGGCCGAGGCGGCCACTGCCAGCCCGAGCTCCATGTCCTTCTGGGTCGCGGTGTTGGCGTAGGAGTCGGGGCGGCAGAGGCGGAAGTTCTTGTCCACGCAGCAGACGGCCGGGTCCGCCGGCGGCTGCTCGCCCATGGTCGAGGCCTCGAAGAGCCAGCTGTGGCCGTCGTTGAGCACTGTGGCGTTGATGAGCAGCACGGGCACCTTGGCGCGGCGTCCGGCGTTGTCGCGCATGGGGTGGAAGGGGTCGCTCCCGGCCCAGCCCGCCGGGCGGACGCGCAGGTCGCGCATGCGGATCATGCCCGGGGCCGCGCCGGGCAGCACGCCCTGGTAGAACACGCTGTCGTACAGCTCGCCGATGCGGTCGCTACGCGAGTAGTCGCGCCGGAACATGCGCAGGTTCTTGCGCGGGTCCAGGAAGGTGCGCATGCGCACGTTGGTGCGCACGCCCTCCAGGAAGCGTTTCTCCACGGCGGCCACAAGGTCCAGATAGTCCTGGCGGGCAATGGCCTCGTCGGGTTTTTCCTCCAGCAGGCGCTTGAGGAAGAGGTAGTACAGCGCGCCGACTATGGAGCCTCCGGACACGGTGGACAGGGCCTGCACGTCGCGCAGGCGATCCAGTTCCGCCAGCCGCGCCAGCACGCCGATGTGGAAGAAACTCGCGCGGAAGCCGCCCCCGGAAAGGGCCAGCCCCAGGGCCGCGCCGGAAAAGGTGCGCACGGGACGTCCCGTGCAGGCGTCGTGTGTCGTCATGGTTCCCCCCTTGGGCCTGTGGGGCCCTGGCCACCGCATAGCACCTGTCGGCCGTAAAATCCAGCAACGCATACCGGACAGTATATCCGCCGCGGACTCGGGAGTGATTGTGAAAAATGGCACCCGGCTTCCGCTTCGCGCCCGGGCGCGCTAGGGTGTTCATCCCTTTTTCGAATCAAGCCTGCCACGACCACCGCGAGGACGCCCATGCCACTGCCCCGGCAATCCGCCCCTGTCCGCAGCTCCCTCGTCGAGGAGCGCGACGCCTGCGCCATCATCGCCTTCATCGACAAGCGCGGCCACAGCACCCACGCCAACATCGTCAAGACCATCGAAGCCCTGAAGAAAATGGCCCACCGCTCGGGGGACATCAACGACGAGGGCGACGGCTGCGGCATCATGGCCGACATCCCCCGGGAGCTGTGGGCCCGCAGGCTGGAGGCCGCCGGGCTTTCGCCGCACCTGGCGGAGTCCACGGGCTTTTTCGTGGGCCATTTCCTTGTGCCCCACGCCTTGCGGCCCCGGGCGGCCGAGGTCTGCGCCGCGGCCCGCGAGGTCTTCGCCGCGCGCGGGGCGGAGGTCGTGCTCGAACTCGAGGGCCGTACCCGCGACGACGAGCTGGGACCGATGGCCCGGGCCGAGGCCCCGCTGTTCTGGCAGGTGGCGGGCCTGGCCGCCGAGGCCGACCGCGACGATGTCGGCCGCCTGCTCTTCGACATCGAGCGCGAGCTGGAGCGCCGGGAGCCCGCGCTGCACACGGCGTCCCTGTCGTGCCACAGCGTGGTCTACAAGGTGCGCGGCGTGCCGGACCTTTTGCCGCGCGTCTACCCCGAGCTGCGCGACCCCGACACCCGCTCGCGCGCCTGCCTGGGGCACAGCCGCTATTCCACCAACACCCTGCCCACGGTGGAGCGCGCCCAGCCGTTCTCCATGCTCGCCCACAACGGCGAGATCAACACCATCGAGCGCCTGCGCAGCTCCGGCAGCGTGCTGGACATCCCGCCCGTGCCCGGCGGCAGCGATTCCCAGGACCTGAACCGCGTCCTCGAAGGGCTCATCAACCGCTACGGCTTCGACCCTCTGGAGGCCTTCGCCATGGTTTTCCCGGCGGTGCACAGCGAGGTCGAGCAGTACCCCGAGGAGCTGCGCCGGGTGTACGGCTTCTTCCGCTGGTTCTTCCCGCCCTCGGCCCAGGGCCCGGCGGCGGTCATCGCCCGCCACGGCGACGTGTGCATGGGCAGCGTGGACGCCCTGGGCCTGCGCCCGCTGTGGCTGGGCGAAAGCGACTACGACTACTACCTGTCCTCGGAAAAGGGCGTTGTGGACTTGGAGGACACGGCGGGCGACCCCAGGCCCCTGGCCCCCGGCGAGAAGGTGGCCATCCTGAGCACCAAGGGCCGCCGGGCCGTGGTCTTCGACTACACGGCCTTCCAGCGCCGGGTGCTGCGGCTCATGCAGGCCCGCAGCGGCCTGCTGGACAGCACGGACGCGCTCTACACGGCCATTCCGGCCCAGAAGGGCGAGCCCGTCCACCTGGAACACCTGCTGGCCGACGGCGCCGCGCGCATGGCCACGGCGCGCATGACCGCCGAGCCCGTGCTGGCGGCCCTGGGCTGGCAGAAATACGACGTGGAGACGCGCAAAAAGACCGCCAACGTGGGCAGCGCCATCATCGGCTCCATGGGCTACCAGGGCCCCCTGGCCTGCCTCAACGAGCAGGGGCTGCCCAACATATCGGAATATTTCAAGGAAAATGTGGCCGTGGTCACCAATCCGGCCATCGACCGCGAGCGTGAGGCCGACCACTTCACCACGCGGACCATCCTGGGCGACCGGCCCGACGCCGAGGGGCGGCGCGTGCCCGCCGCCGTGGGCCTGGAGCTGCGCATGCCGCTGCTCCTGGGCGGCTGCCTGGACAGCGTGGTCTGCGGCTCGGCCCTGAGCCGCCTGGCCCACGCCTTCGGCACCCAGACCCTCGACGACGTCTTGTCCTTTTTCACCGCCCAGGGCCGCGATCCCCGGCGCGTGGCCATTCTCGACGCCACCTTCGAGCCCGGCAGCGGGCTGGCCGCCCGTCTGGACGAGCTGGCCCGCGAGGGGCGCGAGGCCGTGACCCGCGGCGCCGTGCTGGTGGTGCTCGACGATTCGCGCTCCTTCTCCGACGGCCGGGTCTACATCGACCCCGGGCTGGCCCTGGCCTGGATCGGGCGTGATTTCGACGCCCGGCGCCTGCGCCGCCGCTGCTCGCTCATCGTGCGTTCCGCCGCCGTGCGCAACCTGCACGACGTGATGTTCCTGCTGGGCCTTGGCGCCGACGCCGTGAACCCCTACATGATCTGGCGCATGGCCCGCGAGCACGCCACCCCGGAGCGCCCGGCCGAGACCGTGCTGCGCACCACCCTGGACGTGCTGCAAAAGGGCATGGAGAAGGTCATGTCCACCATGGGCATCCATGAACTGTGCGGCTACGGGCGCATCTTCGCCTCCATCGGCCTGTCGCCGGAGCTGGCGGAGGTTTTCGCCTGTCCCAACTTCTGCCCGTCGGACAGCGCCGGGCTGACCCTGGCCCGGCTGGAGGAGCAGGCCGCGCGGCGCCTGGCCCTGGCCACCGGCGACCAGGCCGCGAAACTGTGGGCCGACCCGCCGCGCAACGCCCGGGTGGGCCGGGTTCTGCGCCGCGCGGCCCTGGGCGAGGCCGACGCCGCAACCACGGCCCGGGCCCTGGAGGACCTGGAACGCGAGGCTCCCGTGGCCCTGCGCCATGTGCTCGGCTTCGCCGACCCCCAGGGCGTGGCGCCCCTGGCCCCGGAGGACGTGGACCTCGCCGTGGGCAGCCACGCCATGCCCCTGGTCATCCCGGCCATGAGCTTCGGCTCCCAGGGCGAGAACTCCTTTCGCACCTACGCCGAGACAGCCCTGCGCCTGAACATCGTCTGCATGAACGGCGAGGGCGGCGAGATTCCCGACATGCTCGGCAAATACCGTCACAACCGCGGCCAGCAGATCGCCTCCGGACGCTTCGGCGTACACATGGGCTTCCTCAACTCGGTGGACTTCCTGGAGATCAAGGTCGGCCAGGGCGCCAAGCCCGGCGAGGGCGGGCACCTGCCCGGGCAGAAGGTCACGGCCATGGTCGCCCGCGCGCGGCACTGCAAGCCCGGCATCGGCCTCATCTCGCCCTCCAACCACCACGACATCTACAGCATCGAGGACCTGGCCCAGATCATCACCGAGCTGAAGACCGCCAACCCCCTGGCGCGCATCTCGGTGAAGATCCCGGTCACCAGCGGGGTGGGCACCATCGCCGTGGGCGTGGCCAAGGCCGGGGCGGACATCGTCAACGTCTCGGGCTTTGACGGCGGCACCGGCGCCGCCCGCGAGCACAGCAAGAAATACGTCGGCCTGCCCGCCGAGATCGGCGTGAGCCAGGCTCATCGCGCCCTGGTGGAGTCCGGCCTGCGCGCCCAGGTGGAGCTGTGGTGCGACGGCGGCCTGCGCAGCGGCGCCGACGCCCTGAAGATGATCCTGCTTGGCGCCGACCGCGTGGGCATGGGCACCGCCGCGCTCATGGGCGTGGGTTGCGTGAGCTGCCAGCGCTGCCACCTCGACACCTGCCCGCGCGGCATCTCCACCCAGCTGCGCAGTTGCGAGGAGGCCCGGAGCCGGGGCGTCAAGGGCTTCACCCCCCTGGACCGCGAGGCCGAAACCGAAAACCTGGCCCGCCTGCTGACGAACACCGGCCAGCAGATGCGCGCCCTGCTGGCCGGGCTGGGCGTGGCCCGCGTGCGTGACGCCGTGGGCCGTACGGACCTCCTGCGCCAGCGTTCGCATTTCCAGGCCGTGGACCTGGCCGAGCTGCTGCGCGCCCCGGCCCAGGACGGCGCGGCGAGCCCCGCCGGGGCCGTGCGCGTGGTGCGCAAGCCGCTGAACTTCCTGACCCGCCTCGTGTCGGATATCTCCCTGGACGAGCTGGGGTCCGACGCCGTGCGCGAGGTGCGCTACACCGACCGCTCCGTGCGCAGCGTGGACCGCGCCATGGGCACCTATCTCGCCGGGGCCGTGGTCCGGCGCTTCGGCACCGAAGGGCAGCGCCGCGCCCGCCTGCGCCTGGACGCCTCCGTGCCCGGCAACGGCCTGTGCGCCTTCAACATCCCCGGCATCGAGGTCATGGTCGACGGCGGCGCCCAGGACGGCACGGCCAAGGGCAGCTTCGGCGGGGCCTGCGGCGTCTTCAAGGGCGCCAACCTCCTGGGGCGGCGCGTCGACGGCTCCACGGGCAAGAGCTTCGCCTACGGCGCCATCGCCGGGACCCTCATGGTCCAGAACTACGCCGACTCGCGGGCCTGCATCCGCATGTCCGGCGCCGACGCCGTGTTCGGCGCGCGCATCACCGCCCGCCTGCGCGACGAGGATGGCAACATCGCCGCCCGCGCGCACCTCAAGGGCTTCGCCTTCGAGTACATGACCGGCGGCCGCGTCGTGGTCCTGGGCGATCCGGGGCCGTGGATCTGCTCGGGCATGACCGGCGGGGTGATCTACCAGTGCCTCTATCCCGAGTTCGGTTTCACGCGCGCCAGCCTCACCCGCCGCCTGGCCTCCGGCGCCGACGTGCGGATCACGCCCCTGACCGCCGAGGGCGAGGCCGACGTGCGCGAGCTGCTGGAGCGCTATTGCGACGAACTGCGCGCAAGCTTCCAGGACGAGGAGGCCGAAGCCGTGCGGGCGCTGCTGGCCGAGGTGCGCCACCGTTTCGTGGCCCTCGGCCCGGCCCACGCCAACCCGCCCAAGGCGGAATAGGCGCCCCGGGGTCGGCCCG
>NZ_JALNWM010000186.1 GCF_023230885.1 Desulfocurvus sp.
CCGACTCGGCGACGGCGCGACCGGTTTTCTGCAGAACCACTGCGCTTCCTGGTCGAGAATGATACATTGAAGGCGACACTTTGTTAAGTATTTTCAGGTGAATAAATTATTTTCAGGGCCGACGATGTAGTCGTAGCGCAGCCCGCCCGTCAGGCGCAGCCGGTCGAACAGGGTGTAGGTGGCCTGCCCGAAGAGGGCGCCGCCCTGGATGTCGATGTCCGTGTCCCGGCTCTGGGCGCCGAGGAAGGCCGGGTAGCGGTAGACGGTCTTGACGTCCATGTCCTCCTTGTACGCATAGACGCCCGTCAGCCATTCGAGGGGCCCGGCGCCGGGGGCCGAGGCCAGGCGGAACTCCTGGCTCAGGAGCTGGTTTGTGCTCTTGTTGTCGCCGATCATGACGGAGGCGGGGGTCATGTCCATGTCTATGCCGTACCTGTCGTCGAAGTACTGGCGTCCGGTGATGGACGTGAAGGCCAGGTCGTCGTCGGCGTATGCCACCCGCAGGGTCTGGCCGTTGGCGCGGCGCAGGCGGTCGCTGTCCTCGTCGGCGTTGATGGTTCCGGGCGCGGTCCGGCTCGGCCCGGCGAGGTAGCGGCCGTAGCCCATGCCGTCCTCGTTGCTGCTGCCGTCCAGGGTGAAGCGCACGTCCCATCTGGGGTCCGGCGTCCAGCGCAGGGTGCCGCGCCCGATGAAGTCGTTGAACGAGGTGGCTCTGTCGTCGTCGTCGTACGAGTTCTTGACGAAGCCGCCGGTGTAGTCCCACTTGCCGGACAGGCCGAGGTAGAGCGTGTCCTGCTTGAGGGGGCCGCTGGCGGCGGCGCCGATCCGGGCGCCGGAAGACAGGCCGTGGCTGGTGTCGTAGGCGTTGTACTCGGTGCTGATCCTGCCGCGCAGCTCGTTGTCGGGCTGGCGGGTCACGATGTTGATGACGCCGGACTCGCTGTTGCGGCCGTACAGCGCGCCCTGGGGCCCTTTGAGCACCTCCACGCGCTCCACGTCGAACAGCTCGGGGTTCTGCATGAACACGTTGGGCAGGTTCACGTCGTCCACATAGAGGCCAACGGGGGAGTGCAGGCCGTTGGTGAACCCGCCGACGCCGCGGATGTTGACCTGGTGGTAGTTGCCTGCGTCGCGCACGAATGCGTTGGGGATGTAGCGCATCAGCTCGGATGTGTCCTTGACCCCGCTGTCGTGGATGGCCTCGTCGGTGACGACGGTGATGCTCATGGGGACTTTCTGGACGTTCTCCTCGCGTTTCTGGGCCGTTACCACGACCGTGGGCAGCTGTGTGGCGGCGGTTTCCTGCGCGGCGGCGTCCGGCCCGTCCGCGCCCCGGGCCGCCCCGGGGGCCAGCAGCAGCGCCAGGAGCGCCGCCGCCAGGAGCCCCCGGCGGGAAAGGGAAAGGGAAATGAATGCGTTCACCGTGTTGTCCTCCTGTATTCGTTATATGCCGACCTTCCACCCCAGGGCCTGTTGGCGGGCGGCCCACAAGCGCTGGTAGATTTCGCAGTCCTCCAGCAGCCGGGAATGGGTTCCCGTGGCCGCTATGCCGCCCTTGCCGTCCAGGACCACGATCTGGTCGGCGCCGGTGACGGTCGCCAGCCGGTGGGCCACCATGACCACGGTCTTGGTGCTGACCAGGGCGCTTATGGCGTCCTGGATCTGGCTTTCGTTGTCGGGGTCGACGGAGGCCGTCGCCTCGTCCAGCAGGATGACCGGGGCATCCTTCAGGATCGCCCGGGCAATGGAAATGCGCTGTTTTTCGCCCTGGGACAGCGTGGCCCCGCCCTCGCCGACGGCCGTGGCGTAGCCGCGCGGCAGGGCCTGGATGAACTCGTGGCAGCGCGCCGCCCTGGCCGCCGCGTGGACGGCCTCGTCCGTGGCGTGCGGCGAGCCGAAGGCGATGTTCTCCCGGATGGTGCCCTGGAACAGGTACACGTCCTGGAAGACCATGCTCAGCCGGTCGAACAGCGCGTCGCCGCTCAGCTCCCGCACGGGCGTCCCGCCGATGCGGATTTCCCCGGAGTCCGTGTCCCAGAAGCGGGCGATGAGGCGCAGGATGGTCGTTTTCCCGGCTCCCGAGGGGCCGACGAAGACCGTGACCCGGTTGGCGGGGATGGTGAAGCTCACGTTGCGGAGCACCGGCCGCCGGTCATAGGCGAAGGACACGTCGTGAAAGGCGATGTCCTCGCGGCCCCTGGGCGGGGCGGCGTTCCCGGCGGGCAGGGGGCGCAGGGCGAGCAGGGCCTCCAGGCGGTCCAGGGTGACCTCGGCGGCCTGGGTGATCTCGTACACCGTGCCCAGCGCCTTGACGGGCTCGTACATCCGCAGGGCCAGCACCAGGAAGGTCAGGTAGGCGAACAGGGACGTTGCGCCGCCCACAAGCAGGTGGGCGCCGAGCAGCAGCAGGGCGACGAACCCCGCGTCCAGGATGGCCTGGAAGCCCGTCATCAGGGGCAGGGCGCGGAAGACCAGGGCCAGGTTCTCGCGCCTGGCGCGCTCCAGGAGCGCCGCCAGGGCGGCGAAGCGCCCTCCGGCCAGGCCGAACCCCTTGATGACCTCCATGCCCTGGACGTATTCGATGACCGCGGAGCTGACCGCCACCATGACCTCGCTGCGCCTGCGCATGCCCCGGTCCAGCGCCTTGCGGCAGCGCCCGAGCACGGGCAGGGCCAGGGGCACCGGCAGCAGCGCGGCCAGGGCCAGCCGCCAGTCCACCGCCACCAGGAACGGCGCCAGGGCCAGGGGCAGCGCCAGGGCCACGACGAACTGCGGAAAGGCCATGCGCGGGATCAGGGTCAGCAGCACGAGGTCGTCGGAGACCAGTGCCGTGGTGTCGCCCGCCCTGGAGCGGGAGAAATGGCTCATGGGCAGGGTGCGCAGGTGCGCGCCGACCATGACGCGGACCTGTCGGCACAGCTCGGTTCCGATGGGGTAGGCCACGCGGGTGAACAGCAGGCAGAAGGCGCCCTGGGCCAGGAAGCAGGCGGCCATGACCGCCGTGGCCGCCAGGATGTCCGCCCCGGTCAGGGTCCGCTCCAGGAGCCTGTGCAGGACCAGCAGCAGGACGCCGTAGGGCGCGCCCATGCACAGGGCCTCCCCGACCTTGAGGGCGGCCGCCAGGCGCATGCGCGGGCCAAGCTGCGGCACCAGGGCCGCGAGGCGTTGCATCAGGCGAAGCATCAGGCCGCCCCTCCCGTGTTGAAGGACCAGTTGCGGCTGGCCAGGTGGGCCTGCCACAGGCGGGCGTACAGGGGGCTCTCGCGCAGCAGGCCCTCGTGGGTGCCGCGCGCGGCCACCCGGCCCCGGTCCATCACCAGGATCTCGTCGGCAGCCGTGATGGTGGACAGCCGGTGCGCGATGACGATGAGGCTCCTGTTCCGGGCCAGGGCGCCCAGCGCGGCCTGGATGTCCGCCTCGTTTTCGGGGTCGATGAAGGCGGTGGCCTCGTCCAGGACCAGGATGGGGGCGTCCTTGAGCAGGGCGCGCGCGATGCAGATGCGCTGCTTCTCCCCGCCCGAAAGGACCGCGCCCCGTTCGCCGACCACATGGCCGTAGCCGCCGGGCAGGCCGGCGATGAACTCGTGGCAGCGCGCCGCGCGGGCCGCGGCCTCCATCTCCGCCGGGCTGGCGTCCGGCCTGCCTACGCGCAGGTTGGCCTCGACGGTGTCGTTGAACAGGAACACGTCCTGGAAGACGAAGGTCGTCCTGGCCATGAGGGTGTCCAGGGGCATGTCGCGGATGTCGCGCCCGCCCAGGGTTATGGCGCCCCCGGTCACGTCCCGGAAGCGGGGCACCAGCCGGGCCAGGGTGCTCTTGCCCGCCCCCGAGGGGCCGACCAGCGCCAGGAAGCGCCCCGGCTCCAGGCGGGCGGACACGTCGAAGAGCACCTGCTTGTCGCCGTAGGCGAAGTCCACATGGCCCAGGGCCAGGGCGTTGCCCTCCGGCTGGCCGGGGGCCGCCGGTTCGGGCAGCGGCTCCCGGGCCAGCAGGGCGTCGATGCGCCTGCGGCCCTCGGCCTGGTTTTCGAGAAACGAGCCCAGGGTCATGAACTGTTGCAGGGCGTTGCCCAGCCCCAGGCCCATGAGCAGGAACAGGAACAGGGTCGGCAGGTCCACCTCGCCGGACAGGTGCAGCCAGGCGCCCAGCGGGAGCAGGACCAGCATGTTCGCGCCAAGGGCCACGGAGAACACCGTCATGGGCACGGACCAGCGGCGGCACATCCGCGCCTCGTGGCGGGCGCAGTCGGCCACGCTCCCGGCGTAGGCGCGCAGGGATTCCTCCGTCCGGCTGAAGGCTTTGATGACCGGCATGCCCTGGATGTACTGGACCATGGCGGCGTTGGTCCTTTCGTTGGCCGTGAAGTACCGGGTGCGCAGGTCCTTGTTGCGGGCGATGGTCAGCGCCTGGGCCAGGAAGCCCACGGGCAGCAGGCAGAGCGAGGCCAGGGCCAGCCGCCAGTCGACCAGGAGAAGCACCCCGGTGGAGAGCAGCAGGTACAGGAGGCTGCCGATCAGCTCCGGCAGATTGTGGCCGATGAAGATTTCCATCTGCTCGACATCTTCGAGCATGACTTTCCTGATCTGCCCGCTGGCGGTTTCGTTGAAGAACCCCAGGGGCAGCCGGGGCAGGGCCCGGGCGATGGACAGGCGCAGGTCGTGCAGGATGGCGAAGGCGGACAGGTGCGCCAGCGCGCTGGACGCGGCGGCGAAGGCGTGGCGCAGCAGCACGCAGCCCCCCGCCGCCAGGGCCAGGGGCCAGACCTGGTCGGGCTGCACGGCCCCGCCCTGGGGCTGCGCGATGCGCCCGACAAGCACGAAGAGGACCAGGAAGGGCGCCACGGCGCACAGCTGCGCCGCCAGGGAAAAACCGCAGGCCAGGGACATCTTCCCCTTGTGCCGGGCGGCCATGCGCAGCAGGCTGGCAAGGCCGCCGCGCGGTGGTGAGGCAGTGGGCATAGACACTCCGGACGTTGTTCGCCGTGGAAGACAGCCCTGGCTGATACCCGTTATCAACGGGCCGGGCTATGCGAAACCGGAGTTTTCGCTATGCCGATCGGTATTGTGACGCGGAGGCGGTCACTCGGGCGGGGTCGGGGGTCTGAGAATTTCCGAGGGCGGCACGCCGAAGCGCTTGCGGAACGTGACGGCGAAGCGCCCCAGTTCCGCGTAGCCCACCCGGTGGGCCGCCTCGGTCACGGTGATGCCGCCGCGTTGCAGCAGCCTGTGGGCGGTCTCCAGGCGCTGGTCGATGATGTAGGCGTGTACGGGCAGCCCGAAGAGCCGCTTGAAGCCCGTCTTGAGCTTGAACTCGTTCAGCCCCACCAGCCGGGCGAGTTGCGCCAGGGACGGGGCGTTGGCGATGTCCGCGTCGATGGCCTCCCGGGCCCGCAACAGGCCCTGGATCCAGTCTGCGGGCAGGGCGGCGGCGTTGACGGCCCGCCCGGCGCGGGCGAGGTGGTCCAGGACCAGGGCCAGGAGCTCGCGGGCCTTGCCCTGGCAATACATGGCGCGCAGCGGGTCGCCGGGGCGGCCGTCCAGGATGTCGGCGACCGCGGCGCGTATTCTGGGCGGCATGGCGGTCTGGCGCGTCTGCAGGCCCGGCCCGGCGAGGTCCGCCAGCCCCGCGGCGGGCAGGCCGTCCAGGTTCACGGCCAGGTCCACGAAGCGGACCTGCTGGCCCCGACCCAGGCGGCAGACGCCCGTGGCGGCGCCGGTGCCAAGCAGCAGATGCCCCGCGCCCAGGGACATCTCGCGCCCCTCGCGGGTTTGCCAGCGCATGCCCCCTTCGAGGCAGCAGGTGATGCCCAGGCGGCAGTCCCGCCTGTCCGGCCCCGCGGCCAGGGTCATGTCGTCCAGCAGAAGAACGTCGATGACCGAGAGCTCCAGTCCCTCGGCCAGGGTGCGGGCGTACTCCCCCCGGATGGGGCCCTTGTCCATGTACACGGCGTCGTGGGTCAGCGCGGAGGCGTAGGCCCGGCCCAGGGAGCGGCAGACCGGGCAGTCCCGGTCGCCCACGTTGACCAGCGGCCTGCGCGCCGGGCTTTTTCGCGTGCGATTGGCTTCTTGCGTCATGACCGACCCCGGCGATGCGTTGAGGAAACAGGGCGCGTTGGCGAAGGTTGTAGATAATGAAAATCAATATCACTTGTCAACGGCCATGTGCCGTGCGGGAGCCCCGGAGGGGGTTGGGGCGCCGCGGTTGGCCGGGGCGCGCGGGGAGGGCTTGGCCGGGGCTGCGGGGGCTGCGCCCGGCCTCAGGCCGGGCGGGGGGGCGGGGGCCGCCCGTTCGGCCCCCCGCCGTGGCGCGCGGCTTCAGGCCCGAGTGGGCCGGGGGGGAGGGGGGCTGACCCTGCGCGGCCGGGGGCGGCGGGGAGCCGGGCCGGGCGGTGGGCCGTGGGCTGGCCCCGGGCGGCCAGGGGGGCACAGGCGCTGCAAGGGCATCAGCGTCCGGGGCCCCGCCCCTGGCGGCCGGGGGCGATGCGCGAGCCGCAGGGGCCGGGGGCGATGCGAGAGCGCAGGGGCCGGGGTCGGCGGGGGCGCGGGCTGCCCGTGCGGCCTCAGCCCGGGTGGGCCGCTGCGGCCGGGGAGGCCCGGTGGGGCGGCGGGGCGCAGGGCCGGTGCCCCGCCGCCCGGCCTCAGCCCGCCTGGGGCAGGTGGGCCAGGACCAGCGAGGCCACCAGGGTCAGGGCCAGGGCCCAGTTGAAGGCCAGCACCCGCGGCCGCGTGTTCAGCAGGCGGCCGACCCCCGCGCCCAGCAGGGCCCAGGCGCTGAAGCAGGGCAGGACCATCACCGCGAACAGCGCGGCGATGACCAGCACCTCGGTGAACACGCCCGCGCCGCCGGTGGTGAACAGCGACACGGCGCCGATGTACATCATCCAGCACTTGGGGTTCAGCCACTGGAAGACCGCGGCCTGCCCGAAGGTCAGGGGCCGGGCGGCGCCCTGCGGGCCGCCAGGGCCGAGCTGCCCCGAAAAGCGCGTGATCCTCCAGGCCAGCCAGAGCATGTAGGCCGAGCCGACCACGTCCAGGGCCGTATGCAGCACGGGCCAGGCCAGGAACAGCCGCCCGAGCCCGGCGCCCACCAGCACGCACATGACCGGCAGGCTGACCTGGGCGCCCA
>NZ_JALNWM010000187.1 GCF_023230885.1 Desulfocurvus sp.
CAGCTGCTGTCCGACTGCGAGCGCAAGGGCACTGCCGTGGCCATGACCGGCCTGTCCGAAAACTTCCGCAAGGTCTTCGACATGGTCGGCATCACCCGCTTCGCCGCCATCTTCGAAACCGAAGAGGAGGCCGTGGCCGCCCTGTCGGCCGGCAGCTAGCCCGTGCGCGCCCTCGGCACGCCGCCCGGGACAGGCTGGCGAAAAAAGCGTTTCACCCCGTAGTGTTGAGCGGAAAGGAACAGAACCGCATCCCGCGGACGCCACACCGGCCCCCTGGGGCCGCGCGCCCCGCACCCCGGCCACAGAGGCCCCGCCCCCGGCGGGGCCTTTTCCGTGCGGCGCGCCAGGACGGCGTGGACAAGCTCCGGGAAGAGGGGTACCTCCTGCCCATGCGAAACGATGCCCCGCGCCTGCCCATTGGCGTTTTCGACTCCGGAGTCGGCGGGTTGACCGTGCTGCGCGCCCTGCGTCGGCGCCTGCCTGCCGAGAGCTTCCTCTACCTGGGCGACACCGCCCGCCTGCCCTACGGCACCAAGAGCCCGCAGTCCGTGGAGCGCTACGCCCTGCAATGCACCCGCCAGCTGGTGGCGCGCGGGGTGAAGATGCTCGTGGTCGCCTGCAACACGGCCTCGGCCGTGGCCCTGGAGCCCCTGGCCCGCGCCTGGCCCGGCCTGCCCGTTGTTGGCGTCGTGCGGCCCGGGGCGCGGGCGGGCTGCGCGGCCACGCGTAGCGGGCATATCGCCGTCATCGCCACCGAGGGCACCGTGCGCGGCGGGGCCTACCAGCGGGCCATCCAGGAGCTGTGCCCCCAGGCGCGCATCGTGGCCAGGGCCTGCCCGCTGTTCGTGCCCCTGGCCGAGGAGGGCTGGACCAGCGGGCCCGTGGCCGAGGCCGTGGCCCGCGAATATCTCGAACCGCTGTTTCCGCCCGGCGACCGCCGGGGCGCGGACGCGCCGGACACCCTCGTGCTGGGCTGCACGCATTTTCCGCTGCTGGCCGGAGCCGTGGCCCGGGTGGTCGGCCCGGAGGTGGCGGTGATCGACTCGGCCCAGACCGCCGCCGCCGAGGTGGCCGACGTTCTGGAGCGCGAGGGGCTCGGCGCGCCCCAGGGCACCCCGGAGCCCACCCGCTTCCTGGCCACCGACGATCCCGAGCGCTTCGCCCGCGTGGGCGGCCTGTTCCTGGGCCGGACCCTGGCCCGCGAGGACGTGGCGGTGGTGGACCTCTAGGCCGCCGCCCGCCCAAAGGCCAGGCGCCCCGCCCGGGATTCCCGGGCGGGGCGCCTGCGTTCCGGGCCCCGGGCGGGGCTCAGTTCACGCGGTAGGCCCGGCACCAGGGCCCCTTGTCCACAACCAGGGTGAAATGGGGCTCGAAGTCCCGGGGATCGCCCAGCAGCAGGCGCACGGCCATGGACTTGTAGACCCGCGCGTCCATGACGAAGCTCTCCCCCGTGCGCCGGTTGACCACGGCGAAGGGCGCGCCCGGGCGCAGCCAGTCGAGGGTGCGCACCCTGCCGTCCTCCTCCACCAGGGTCAGCCCGGCCAGGGCCGCCGACTGGCCCGTGGGCGCGCGCAGCATGCCGCGCCCCAGGTCCAGCGCCGCCCCGGGCACCGGCGAGGACCTGCCGCCCCAGGCGGAACCCGTGGCCAGACTGCGGGAGCCCAGGGCGCTCAGGGTCTTCAGGTAGGGCATGTTCTCCCAGGCCACGATGAAATACTGCTCGGGGGGCGCCACCGGCAGGGGCGGCCGCTCCACGGCCAGGCGCTCCACGAAGGCGTCGGCCGCCTCGCCGCCCATGCCCGCGAGCCCGCGCAGGGGATCGACCTTGTGGAACTCCAGGGCCGCCGGGGGGAAGGGCCGCGCCCCGGCGGCCTTGCGCAGCCGGACCTGCTCGGCCATGTCCGCCCCGGTCCAGGCGATGAGGTTCGCGGCCTGGGCCGGGGAGGCGCTGGCGTGGGCCACGGCCAGGGGGTAGACCCAGGCCCCGCCGTGCCGCCCGCCGTCGCCGAAGGTGTCGCGCCGGGCGTAGTATTGCGCGGCGTAGCCGTAGTCCCACCACTGCCAGAGCACCGCGTCGGGGGCGGCCACGGCGTCCAGCTCGCGCAGGGTTTCGGCGAAGGCGGGCGAGAGCACCCGCTGGGGCGGCAGCTCACGCGTGGGCAGATACAGGGCCGTCAGGCAGGCCAGGAACAAGGCGCCCTGCACGCCCAGGCGCAGAGCCCGGCGCCGCGTGGCCAGGGCCGCGAGGTCCGCCGCCAGGAGCCCCAGCCCAAGGCCCAGGGCCACGCCGCCGTACATGGTGAAGCGGATGCCCAGCCAGAGCCCGGCCAGCCCTAGGCCCAGCAGCGGCGCGAAGGCCAGCAGCAGCGGCCTGCGGACCACGGCCAGGGCATACCCGAAAAGCCCGGCCCAGAACGCCCACCACGATCCGGCCATCAGCAGCGGCAGGGTCTGCCAGGACACCCCGGCCGTCTCGCGCAGGGTGGAGATGACCGAGGGCAGGGCCAGCCCCTGGCGGGCGGACCCCAGGCTCACCTCGGCCCCCGAGGGGTCGAGGTAGACCATGATCATGTTCCAGGCGCCCTGGAGCCGGGGCAGCAGCACGGTCACGGCCAGCAGGGCCAGGGCCACGCCGCCGGCCGCGGCGCCGAGCTGGTGCGCGCGCACGGCCCCGGGCCACCGCCAGGCCAGGGCGGCCACGGCCAGCCCCAGGCCCAGGCCGAGCAGCCCGTATTCCACGGTGCCCAGCAGGGCGGCCAGCCCCAGGAGCAGCCCCGTGCGCTGGCCCGGCCGGGCCAGCAGGAACCCCAGGGCGCCCATGCCCCAGGCCATGACCAGCACCGGCACCCGGGAGGAGATGTAGAACCGCACCGACCCCAGGGCCAGCGCCCCCAGCAGCGCCCCCCCGGCAATGGCCAGGTGCAGGGGCAGCCCGGGCTCCGGCTCTTCGCCCCGGGGCAGCCAGCCCGCGCGGCACTGCGGCGCCAGCCAGACGTGGAGCCCGGCGGCCACGGCGCACAGGAACAGCAGGCTGACGAGGTCCGTGTCCAGAAAAGCCACCCGCGTGCGGATGAAAAAGCCGTAGCACGAGGCCGCCATCAGCCCGGCCACGGCTCCGGCTTCGGGGCGGCCCGCCCGCGCCGCGGCCAGGCACACGGGCAGCGCGGCCAGCCCGGCCACCAGGGGCGGCAGCCAGAAGCCCAGGTCGCCCAGGGGGATGCCCGTGACCGAATGCAGCACGCCCATGAGCCCGGAAAGCGGCTCGACGATCATGCGGCTGGTGCCCTGGGCCCCGGCCAGGAAGGCGTAGCCGTCGTGGCTGGCCAGCATGCGTTCGCCGCCGCACAGCATGGCGTCGGTCAGAAAGGAGCCCAGCTCCGCCAGCCGCAGGGCCGTGCCGGCGCCCCAGGCCAGGGCCACGGCCAGCCAGAAGCGCGCCCCCAGGCAGGAGCGCAGGGGCCCGCGGGCCGGAGCCGGAGCGAAAAGGGAACGAAGAATCGAGACTGCCTGCATGGATGGTCCAAGGGCTGAG
The DNA here is from genome assembly GCF_023230885.1 of Desulfocurvus sp. GTDB lineage: Bacteria > Desulfobacterota > Desulfovibrionia > Desulfovibrionales > Desulfovibrionaceae > Desulfocurvus. The sequence continues at coordinate 3,533 of NZ_JALNWM010000187.1, forward strand.
GTTGCGGGAAATCGTCCCGCGTTCTACAGTGGGCCGCGCCGGGAATCCCCCCGGCCCGACGCCACCGGGCCCAGAGCCCAAGCCCCCGGACCCGCCTGGAACATGAAACGCCCGCAACTGCTCCTGGCCATGCACGACGCCATGCTCGCCGCCCTGGGCCCCAGCCGCTGGTGGCCCGGCGACACGCCCTTCGAGGTGGCCGTCGGCGCCGTGCTGACCCAGAACACCAACTGGAAGAACGTCGAGAAGGCCATCGCCAACCTGCGCGCCGCCGGGGCGCTGGAGGCGCGGGCCATGGACGCCCTGCCCGCCGCGCGGCTGGCCGAGCTGGTCCGGCCTTCGGGCTCTTTCAACGTCAAGGCCGCGCGGCTGAAGAACCTGCTGGCCCTGCTGCGCGACGAGGCCGACTACGACATCCGCGCCCTGTCCGGACGCGGGCTGGACGCCCTGCGCCCGCTGCTGCTCGGGGTTCGCGGCGTGGGCCCGGAAACGGCGGACAGCATCCTGCTCTACGCCCTGGACGAGCCGACTTTCGTCGTGGATGCCTATACCAGACGCATCCTTGGCCGTCACGCCCTTCTTCCCGAGGACGCCCACTACGACGAGGTGCGCGAGTTCTTCATGGACGCCCTGCCAAGGGACGCCGCCCTGTTCAACGAATACCACGCGCTGCTGGTGCGCGTGGCCAAGGACTTCTGCCGCAAGGCCAGGCCCCTGTGCGACGGATGCCCCCTGGAACCGTTCCTGGAGCGCTGATGCCCGTGCGCGCCGTGCTGCTGGTCCTGCTCCTGGCCCTGGCCGCCCCGGCCCTGGCCCCGCGCCCCGCCCCGGCGGGCAGCGTGGAGCAGTCCTTGCGGGCCAACGAACAGCTGGCCCGCCAGGGCCGCCAGAGCCTGACCCGCCTGACGGACCAGGAGCGCGCCCTGCACGGCGACCTGGCGGCCATCGAGGACGAGCTGGGCGCCCTGCGCGCCCGCGTGGCCGGAAGCGAGGCCGAGCTCAAGGCCCTGGACGCGCGCATCGCCCGCGCCAGGGCCGAGGGCCAGAGCCTGGACCGCGAGCAGCAGGCGGCCTATGCGGACCTGGGGCGGCTGGCGCGCGCCCTGTGGCCCCTGCGCGTGGCCGACCTGCACGCCCGCTCCGCCGCCAGGGGCTGGGACGAGGCCGACCGCCGCTTCGCCTGGGGCGCGGCCCTCTACGACGAGGCCCACGCCGCCGCCAGGGCCATCGAGGCCCGCAGTAAGCGGCTGACGGGCGTCGTCAGGGAGCAGCGGGAGCTGCGCGCCCGGGCCGAGGCCGCCCTGGCCGCCCTGAACGCCGACAAGGACGCATCCCTGGACAAGCGCCTGGACTTCGTGCGCCGCATCCGCGAGGTGCGCGCCGAGCGCCTGAACCAGGAACAGGCCCTGGAGCAGATCATGGGGGCCATCGAAGAGCTGGAATACCGGATGCAGGCCCAGGACGCGGGGAAATTCGAGGACCAGAAGGGCCGGCTGCCCTGGCCCGTGGACGGCAGGCGGCTGGACGCATCGGCCCTGGCCGGGCCCGGCGCCCGGGGCCAGGGGCGCGGCGCGGGCTTCTCCACCGCCCAGGACGCCCCGGTACGCGCGGTGTTCCCCGGGCGGGTGGTGGTCAGCGACCTGCTGCGCGGCTACGGCCATGTGGTCATCCTCTCCCACGGCGACAACTGGTACACCCTCTACGCCTTCCTGCGCGAGGACGCCGCCGGGCAGGGCAGCGAGGTGGCCTCCGGCGCCGTTTTGGGCCACGCGGGCTACTACCCGGCGGCCAAGGGGCCGGGGGTGTATTTTGAGTTGCGAACCGGGCAAAAAGCAATTAACCCTGTTGAGTGGCTCGCGCAGCGGCCCTAGAGGCCCGCGCCGCCCCCCACCACGCGAACCCGAGCCCCCGACCGGGGCATCGAACCCGGAGGCTTTTTCATGCGTTTCGCCGTCTGGCTTGGCACCTTCCTGCTCCTTGCCCTGCTGACCCTCGCCACCCCGCCCCTGCTGGCCACCCAGGACGACCCCTACGCCGCCCTGGGCCGCTTCAGCGACGTGCTCGACCTGGTGGAGAAGAACTATGTGCACGAGGTCAGCCGCGACGAGCTGGTCAACGGCGCCATAAAGGGCATGCTCGAACAGCTCGACCCGCATTCCACCTACATGGACGCCGAGGAATTCCAGGAGATGCAGATCCGCACCACCGGCGAGTTCGGCGGCATCGGCATCGAAATCACCCTGCGCGACGGCCGCCTGACGGTCATCTCGCCCATCGAGGACACCCCGGCCTTCGAGGCAGGGCTCAAGTCCGGCGACATCATCCTCGAAATCGACGGCCAAAACACCCAGGACATCTCCCTGCTCGAAGCCGTGAACAAGATCCGCGGCCCCAAGGGCTCCACCGTGGAGCTGACCCTGATCCACCAGGGCGACACCAAGCCCTACACCGTGTCCATCAAGCGCGCCACCATCCCCATCCGCGGGGCCAAGAGCAACGAGCTCGAACCCGGCTACCTCTACCTGCGCCTGATGAGCTTCAACGAGAACACCACCAAGGAGATGCGCGACGCCATCTCCGACTACACCAGGGACAACGCCCTCAAGGGCATCGTCCTCGACATGCGCGGCAACCCCGGCGGCCTGCTCAACCAGGCCGTGGCCGTGGCCGACACCTTCCTGTCCGGCGGCAACATCGTCTACATCAAGGGCCGCGACGACGCCTCGCGCGAGGACTTCAACGCCCGGCCCTCGGCCTCCGACGTGACCGCGCCCCTGGTCGTGCTCATCAACGCGGGCTCGGCCTCGGCCTCGGAGATCGTCGCCGGAGCCCTGCAGGACCGCAAGCGCGCCCTGATCCTGGGCGAGCCCAGCTTCGGCAAGGCCACCGTGCAGACCATCATCCCCCTGGCCGACGGCTCGGGCATCAAGCTGACCAAGGCCCTCTACTACACGCCCAACGGCCGCTCCATCCAGGCCGAGGGCATCGTGCCCGACATCGCCGTGCCCTTCGAGGAGCCCGCCGAGGGCAAGGACAACGGCGGCCCCGTGCTGCGCGAAAAGGACATGCGCGGGCACATCGAGGTCGCGCCCCAGAAGGGCGGCAAGGCCGGGGCGCCCAAGGTTTCCGACGAAATGCGCGTGCGCCTGGAGCGCGACAACCAGCTGCGCATGGCCCTGCAGTTCGTGAAGAAGCTGCCCGAACTGGGCCTGATCGGCGCGGGCAAGTAGCGCCCGGCCGGCGGCCGGGCCAGGACGCCACCCGCCATGAACGACAACACGAGCGACATCCGCCCCGTCGGCGCCGGCCACGAGCCCGGCGCCGACGGCGGCGCGCCCGCCCCCGAGCCGGGCCAGGCGCCCCCGCAGGGCCGGGCGGGCGCCCTGGGCGCCCTGCGCCGCGTGCCCCTGTGGGCCTGGGCCTCGGGGCTGGGCGTCCTGCTGGCCGCCGCCGTCGTCGTCGCCGTCCTGGGCGGCGGCCCCGGGCCGACCACGCCCCGGGGCGCCCCCCCCGCCGGGCAGCAAAACGCCACGCAACCCGCGGC
>NZ_JALNWM010000188.1 GCF_023230885.1 Desulfocurvus sp.
CCGACGCCTCGGGGCGCCAGTCGGCAGGGGCGGGGTCGTCGCTCACGGGTTCGTCCATCACCATATCTACAGGCGGATGTACCAAAGCGCCCACCCCCGCGCAAGAGACAATATTTGCACAAAAGCCCCAGGCGACGCGGCTTCCCGGCCGCGTCAAGGCCCCCGGGCGCGGGGCTGTCCCTTGACGAAACCGCCGCCATGACACACATAGGGGCGGTATCGCCCCCAGGGCTCCCGCATCCGGCAGCGCGCATGAAACCCATCACCGACCTCATCCTCGACCGCGACGGCACCATCATCGTCGACCGCCATTACCTGGCCGACCCGGCTGGCGTGGAGCTGCTGCCCGGGGCCGGGCAGGCCCTGGCCCGGCTGGCCAGCGCCGGGGTGCGCCTGCACCTGGCCTCCAACCAGTCGGGCATCGGGCGCGGCCGCTTCACCGAGGCCGACCTGCGCGCCGTGCACGCCCGACTGGAGGAACTGCTGGCAAAGTTCGGCGTGCGCCTTGCGGGCGTGGCCCACTGCCCCCACGCCCCCGAGGCGGCCTGCCCCTGCCGCAAGCCCGCCACGGGCATGTGGCTGGCCCTTGCGCGCGCCCAGGGGCTGGACCCCGCCGCCACGGCGATGGTCGGCGACAAGGACGCCGATGTCGGCCTGGGGCTGGCAGCCGGGCTGGCGGCCTCGATCCTGGTGCTCACGGGCAAGGGCGCGGCCCACGCCGCGCGCATGGGCCTGGCCGAGCCGCGCGGCCCCTGGCGGGAAATCGCCCCGCGCGCCCCGGGCCAGCCGCACCTGCTGGCCCGCGACCTGGCGGGCGCGGCCGACTGGCTGCTGGCCCGGGGCGCGGGCGCCCGGGAGGCCCGGCCATGAAGATCGCCCTGTGGAACACCGCCTTCCTGGGCGACGCAGTGCTGACCCTGCCCCTGGTCCACACCCTGGCCCGGGGCTTTCCGGGGGCGCAAATCCATTTCTATGTCCGCGCGGGGCTGGAGGGGCTGTTCGCGGCCCAGCCGGAGCTGGCGCGCGTCCACGGCTTCGCCAAGCGCGGCGGGCAGTCGGGGCTGGCCGGGGCCTACGCCCTGGGCCGGGCCGCGGCCCGCGAGCGGTTCGACCTGTGGATCTCGGCCCACACCAGCCTGCGCAGCGCCCTGGTGGCCCGCTGGTCCAGCGCGCCCCGGCGCATCGGCTATTCGCGGCCCCTGGCCAACCAGTATTTCTACACCCACACCGTGGACCGCGCCTTCCGGCGCCTGGACGAGGTCGAGCGCCTGCTGCGGCTGGCCGAGCCCCTGGAGCTTGCGCCCGTGTCCGAGCCCCGGCTGGTGCTGCCCGGCCCGGCCCGGGAGCGCGCGGCGGCCTTTTTCGCCGCCCTGGGCGGGGAGCCCGTGCTGGGCATCCACCCCGGCTCCACCTGGCCCACCAAGCAGTGGCCTCCGGAATACTTCAGCCGCGTGCTGGACATGGCCCTTGCGGCGGGGATGCGCGTGGCGCTCTTCGCCGGGCCCGGGGAGGAGCCCCTGGCGCGCGGGGTGCTGGCGGGGGCGGCCTCGCCGCACAAGGCCGAGCGCGTGGCCGACCTGTCCGGGGCGCTGCCCCTGCCGGACCTGGCCGCGCATATCGGCGGCCTGGGCTGCTATCTCACGGGCGACTCCGGCCCCATGCACCTGGCCTGGGTCCAGGGCGTGCCGGTGACGGCCATCTTCGGGCCCACGGTGCGCCAGCTCGGGTTCTTCCCGCGCGGGGAGCGCTCCACGGTGCTGGAGGTGGACCTGCCCTGCCGGCCCTGCTCGCTGCACGGGCCGCGCGCCTGCCCCCAGGGGCACCACCGCTGCATGCGCGACGTGACCCCCGAAATGGCCTTCGCCTCGGTGGCCGCGCAGATGGGGACGGCGCCGTGAGCCCGGTGCGCGCCGGGGGCCTGCCCGAGCGCTGGCTGGTGGTGCGCCTGAGCGCCCTGGGCGACGTGGTGCTGGCCACCGGGTTGCTGGAGCACCTGCACCGCACCCTGGGCTGGGAGTTCCATTTCCTGACCCGCCCGGCCTTCGCCCCGGCGCTTCAGGGGCTGCCCTCGGTACGCCGGCTGGTGCTGCCCGAGCCCGGGGCCCTGCGCGGGGCGCAGTGGCTGAAGGCCTGCCGCGACCTGGCCGCGCGCCACGAGGGCTTCGGTCTGCTCGACCTGCACGGCACCCTGCGCTCGCGGGCCCTGGGCGCGCTGTGGCACGGGCCGGTGCTGCGCGCGCCCAAGCTGGCCCTGGCGCGGCGCCTGTTCGGCCTGACGCGCGCCCAGCGGCTGGGCGCGTACCTGGAGCGGACAAACGTGCCCCAGCGCTACGCCCTGGCCGCGCTGGACCAGGCCCCGCCCCGCAAGGCCCTGCGCCCGGTGATCCACCTGAGCGAGGCCGAGCTGGCCTACGGGCGCGACCTGGTGGCCGGGCTGGGCGACGGCGTGCCCGTGTGCGCGCTGCACCCCTACGCCACCCACGCGGGCAAGCGCTGGCCCACGGGCCACTGGCACTCCCTGGCCCAACGGCTGGGCATGGTCGGCTGGAAGACGGTGGTCGTCGGCCGCCACAAGGAGCCCCTCTTCGCCGTGGCCCCGCCCGAGGGCACCACGGACCTGACCAACGCCACGGACATCCGCCAGACCTGCGCCATCCTGTCCCAGTGCCAGGCCCTGGTCACCGGCGACTCCGGGCCCATGCACCTGGGCACCGCCGTGGGCACACGGGTGGTGGCCCTGTTCGGCCCCACGGTGCGCGCCTGGGGCTTCGCGCCCAGCGGCCCGCACGACGTGGTCCTCGAGGCGGCCCTGCCTTGCCGCCCCTGCTCGCTGCACGGGGGCCGGGGCTGCCGCCGGGCCGAGCGCTGCATGCGCGACATCGACCCCGACGCCGTGGCCCGGGCCGTGCTGGAGCGCCCCCCGGCCTCGGACTAGGTGTGGAGTTGCAAGACGTTGTTCACATTCCGCCCCAGCAGGCACGGCCACGGCGCCCGGCATGGGCTTCGAGGCGGGCGCCCGGCGCCGCGTCCGCACAATGCGCCGCCGGTCCTTCAGCGCCAGCGCCCCAAGGCCGACTGCTTTTTCCCTGAAATCCCCGAACCGTTCCGGGGCCGCGACGCTACTCGCCCCCGCCCCACGGCCCGCCGGGCCCCGAAACCAGCGTCAGCGGCGGGCCGCCCGCGCCCTGCAGGGAGCAGTGCTGGACCACATACAGGTCGGGCACCTCGTCCGCGCCGTCCGCGCCGTCCGCGCCGCCGCCCAGGGCCGCCCAGTACTCGGCGTAGCGCCGGGCATACTCCCCGGCGACGATCTCGTCGCCGCGCCTGCTGGGCGCGGGCAGGCCGCTGCGCGCCGCGTGGCGGCGGAACTCCTGGAAGCGCAGGTCCTCGCTCACGCTCTCGAAGACGAAGGTCAGGGGCGCGACGATGGGGATGAGCGGCGCCCCGGCGACCACCGTGAGGGCAACCTCGCCCGCCACCCCCAGCCCCAGGCGCCCGAGCTTGCCGGTGCGCGCGTCCTCGCGCTCCTGCCGCGTGGCCGGGCGGAAGAGCAGAACGATGCGGCAATCGTAGATTTCCTGAAAATTATCCTCGACGTGGTAGTACTTGAGGGCCTGGGCGATGAACCCGGCCACATGGCCCAGGTAGACGCCCCGGGGCAGCAGAACGGTGCCCCGGGCGCCCTCGCGGGCGTGGAGCAGGCAGCCGAAAAGCGTGTCGGGCACGCCGCGCCCGCTGTTCTGGCCCTGGCGGCAGGTCACGTCCACAAAGCCCCAGCCCTCGGGCAGGGCGGGGATGGCGGCGGTCTCCGCCGCCGCCCCGGGCGAGGCGGAAGCGGCGGGGGGCGCGGCGGAAGCGGCGGGGGGCGCGGCGGCCGGAGCGGGGGCGCCAGCCCGCGCCCCCGGGCCGTAGCCCGGCAGGGGCGGCTTGGCGCAGCCCGCCAGGGCCGCCAGCAGGACAAGGCCCCACAGGACCGGGGCCGCCGCCCCGAAGGGCGGAAGAAGGCGGGGCGGGAGGCAGAATCGCTTCACGGCAGGGGACGCCCGGGCAACAGGGTTCGGCGCACGGGCGCAAAATAGCACAACTCCCCCCCGGGCCACAACCGCAACGGCCAAGGGCCCGGAAAAATGATTCAACTTCGCGGCGTTTGGACGTATCCTGCGCCCCGCGAACGGCGAAAACACAACCCAGGAGCGACAATGACCCCCGACTACGGCTTCACCTCCGTGGCCAACCTGCGCTACGGGCGCTCGCCCCGGCTGGACGCCTGGCTCTTGCATTTCATGACCGAGAACAACCTCGACCACACCATAGACCCCGAAAAGAACGCCTCCCCGGAGCAGATCCGCTTCATGGTCGCCCTGCCCGACGAGCAGTCGGTGTACGGCCCGTTTTCCGACCGGCGCCTGCCCCTGCTGCTCAGCTCGCGCATGGACGCCGAGCTGCGCCGCGAATACCACATCAAATGGCTGGCGCTGGTGGCCCTGGTGCGCCGGTTCGTGGGCGACCGCGCCCTGCGCAAGCGCATCCTCATGCTGTGCAGCCACAAGTACCGGCTGGTCCAGACCACGCCGATCATCATCCCCTCGCGGCTGATGAAGCGCTTCATCACCATCTTCCTGTCCCTGTGCGGCGAGGTGGACCCCTACCGGGGCATCAAGGCCCGCTACAACGCCCAGGCCCAGGAGGCCGTGGCCTCCCCGGAGCTGGACCGCCTGCTCAACGTCTGCCCGGGCGAGGCCCTGGCCTGCCGCCGCCTGACCGACTTCCGCTTCGACCTGGACATGATCGAGCTGACCCGGCTGATGATCCTCTCGACCATGTCCGGCATCTGGACCGGCCCCTACTACCAGGCCGCCTGCGAGAAGATCCGCGACCGCGACCTGGAGAACCCCGAGGCCACGCGGCTGCTGGCCGAAACCTTCGCCCGGGGCCGCGGCAAGGGGCTGAAGATCCTCTACCTGCCCGACACGGCGGGCGGGCTGATGTTCGACCTGCTGATCGTACGCGCCCTGATCCGCCAGGGCCACCGGGTGGTGCTGGCCCTCAAGGAGGGCTTCCACTTCGACGGCCCGACCTTCTGGGACCGCTTCCACGACCCGGTGCTGCACCGCCACCTGGAGGGCGCGCACTTCATGGAGGACAACCGGGCCAGCAAGAACGCCCTGCTGCGCGCCATGCGCGAACACCCGCTGCTGATCGTCTCCGACGGCACCCGCGAGGAGCTGAACCTCTACCGCACCAGCGTGACCTTCGCCCGGGCCTGGAAGGAGGCGGACCTGATCCTGGCCAAGGGCGAGCCGCAGCACCGCCGCCTGCTGCGCACCTCCCAGGAGTTCACCCGCGATATCGTCAGCTTCCACCGCCAGTGGGACGGCACCTTCGTCCTGCGCGTGAAGCCCAAGGCCGACTCGGCCGTGAAATTCAGCGAGCGCGAGCTGCTGGACAAGGCCGAGGAACTCATCGCCGCCATGCGCCAGGCGCGCTCCCAGGGCCAGACGGTGATGTTCTACAGCGCCATCATCGGCTCCATCCCCGGCCAGACCTCCACGGCCATCAAGGTGGTGGACACCTTTGTGCGCGACCTGCGGGCCAAGCTGGAGCACGCCTTCATCATCAACCCCGCCGAGCACTTCGAGGAGGGCATGGACGCCGACGACCTGATGTTCATGTGGGAGACGGTGCAGCGCAGCGGGCAGATCCAGGTCTGGCGCTTCCAGACCGCCCAGGACATCGAGCGCAGCTTCGAGCTGATGGGCAGCCGCGTCCCGCCGGTCTGGGCCGGGAAGGACTCGACCTTCTCCACCGGCTGCACCAAGGAGATGCGCATCGCCCTGGACATGCAGCGCAAGTTCCCGGAGATGCAGATCATCGGCCCCAGCCCCGAGCGCTTCTTCCGCCGCAGCGAATACGGGGTGGGCAAGTTCAGCGACCAGGTGCTCAGCTAGGTGTGGAGTTGCAAGACGTTGTTCACACTCCGCCCCAGCCTGGATATGGGTGGTTTGTTCTGTAACGCGGAGTGATTCCTGAAGCAATTGTATTCATAGAGCCAGCGGGGCAACTCGCTGGCTCTTGCGTCCGAGGACGGGTAGGAAGCGGCGTAGGCCCATTCGCGAAGGGCGGTCTGGATGAAGCGTTCGGCCTTGCCGTTGGTGCGCGGTGTGTAGGGCCTGGTGCGGATGTGCCGCAGCCCCAGTGTTGCACAGGCCTGGGCGAAGGCTTTGGACACATAGCCGCTGCCGTTGTCCGTCATTACCCGCCGCACCGTAATTCCCAGCGAGGAGTAGAAGCGAAGGGCCGCCATGAGGAAGGCGACCACGCTTTGCTGGCGTTCATCGGCCAGGATCTGGGCAAACGCAATGCGGCTGGCGTCGTCTATGGCCACATGCACGAACTCCCAGCCTGCGCCGCGCGTATGGCCGCGTCGCCGGTCGCCATGAATCCGATGCCCGGGCCGCTCAAATCGGCCCAGCTTCTTGATGTCGATGTGTAGCAAGTCGCCCGGTCTTGCCCACTGATACCGACGTGGCGGCGGGGCTATGTCCAGCTTTTCCAGCCTGTTCATCGACAGACGGCGCAGCACCCGGTGCACCCGCGCCACCCGCAACCCGAGTTGGTCAGCTATGCGTGGACCCGTCAACCGCTGGCGCCGCAACTGGGCAACCCGCTCCACCTCGTCCGGGGCAAGTGCGGCTGGACTGCGGCGCGGACGAGAAGAGCGATCATGCAACCCTTCGCCAGCCCTGTGGCGCAAGAGCCATTTGTAAACTGTTCGCAAAGAAACCCCAAGCGCCGCAGCCACGGATTTCGGCGGCTCTCCGGCCTCCACGCGCCTCACCAACTCCTCTCGACGAACCAGGGTCAATCTGGCATTGCTATGGATGTTCACTCGGTCCTCCCTCGGCAGTTGAGTTTTCGCACACCCAATCTGACCGATTAGGGCCGAGTGAACAACCTCCTATAACTCCACA
>NZ_JALNWM010000189.1 GCF_023230885.1 Desulfocurvus sp.
AAGGCGCGCCGCCTCTGGTCGGCCGCGCGGCTTTGCTCCATGTAGCCGGGGGGCGGGGCTTCCATGCCGATGCCCCCCGCCTGCCCGTCCACGGGCGCCACGGCCAGGGAGTCCATCTCGATCCGCGCCAGGCGTTGGGCATCCGTCCCTGCCTGCGGCACGAGGCCCGGGGCAAGGTGCGCCACGCCCCAGTGCAGGAAGCAGGAGATGGCGAGCCCGGCGCAAAGGCGCTCCCTGTCCGTCACGGCCGCACCGCGTCCGCCGGGCTGGAGGTGGCGATGAGCATCTTTTCGCCGCCCTGCATGCGCACCTCGTCCACCAGAAAGATGAGCGCCTCCACCGGAGCCTTGGGCGCGGCGATGAGCACCAGCCTGCCGGGCTTTTCACGGAAGCCGGTGACCAGCTCGCGCAGCTTGTCGCGCACCTGGCCCCGGGGCAGGGGCACCCCCTCGCAGGTGATGGCGCCGTCTTCGAGCAGCCGCAGTTCCACCACGCGGCCGGAAAGGGGCTGGCTGCTGCGGGCGGCGGGCAGTTCCACCTCCAGTCCGCGCACGGTGAACGCCGCCGCCAGCACGAAAAAGATGAGCAGGATGAAGACCATGTCGATAAGCGGCGTGAGGGCGCTGTCGTCCGGCCCCTCGGCCGCACGCTGTGACAGGCGCAGCATGTCAGGCGCCTTCCCGCTCCGGCCCGGTGCCCCCGGCCTCGATCATCAGCGCGGTATTGCCCGCCGCGTCGAGCATCTGCGCCACGCGCCGCGCGCGCCCGGAGAAGACGGACAGGGAGAACTGCGCCGGAATGGCGATGCACAGGCCTGCGGCTGTGGTGATGAGCGCCTGCCAGATTCCGGCCGCCAGCAGGGTCATGTCCACGCCGGTGGTGGCCTCGGCTATGTGGGCGAAGGTACCGATCATGCCCGTTATGGTGCCCAGCAGGCCCATGAGCGGAGCCAGCCGCGCCAGGGTGGAGAGCAGCGCAAGCCTGCGTTCGAGCCGCCCCAGGGCCTGCTCCCCGGCCAGGCGCAGGGCGGCTTCGCGCCTGGGCAGCCCGGGCGCGTCCATGAGCGTGGCGAACTCGCGCAGCAGGGGCACGGCGCGCATGCGCTTGGCCACGGGGGCGATGTCGCCCTGGCGCAGGGCGGCCTGGATCTGGCCGTCCAGGGGGCCGTCGGGCAGGGGGCAGGCGGCAAAGGCCAGGGCGCGTTCCACGATCACGGCCAGGGCCATGACGGAGACCGCCAGCAGCGGCCACATCATCCAGCCCCCAAGGGTCATGATATTCATCAGTATTTCTCCGCAGCCACAGGGGTGATCCGGGCCGTCCGCGCGTGGCCCGGGCATGCTTCGTCGTCCTGTTCCGTCAGGCGGCGGGGCTGGCCGCGACGGCCCCGCCGCGGGCCGTGGCCACCACCTCGCGGGGCGCCAGGTCGATGCCGATGAAGACCAGGTAGCGCGCGTCCTCGTCCTGCGGGGCGGCCTCGAATTCCAGCTGGCCCGCCGCGTATTGCACCACGGCGGGCACAACGCCCCCGGCATGCAGGAGGTCCACGATGCCCTTGGCCCGGCACAGTCCCGGCCCGGCGGCGTCCAGCATCCGCCGGAGGGCGCTCTCGTCCACGGGGGCCTGCATGGGGAGGGTGTGCGACGCGAACCCTTCGTCCGCGTGGGTGCCCAGGGCGCCCCGGGCCTGCGCCAGGATGGGCAGGCGCGGCTGGCGCGAGGGCGGGCGCGTTCGCGCGTCCTGCCAGTCGGCCAGGAAGGCGTCCAGCCGGGCGAAGGCGATGTTGCCCTGCACGGCGGGCAGGATGCAGGCCTTGGCGTTGCAGGCGCGCAGGGTGCGCAGGATGTCTTCGAAATCCTTTTCCGCCAGGGTGTCGGCCTTGTTGGCGATGATGACGTCGGCCTGCTGCACCTGCGACAGGCGCACCCCGGAGACGCCCTGCGTCGCGTAGCCGCCGCGATGCCACTCCAGCGAGTCCACCACGGTGATGACCAGCCCCGGCTGGACGAATTCGGCCAGATCGTCCAGCGAGCGCAGCACATTGCCCGGGTTGGCCAGTCCCGTCGTCTCCAGGATGACCTGCTCCGCCGGGGCGTCGGCCAGCAGGCGTTGCAGGCCGGGGCGCAGGGCGTCGGCCAGGGTGCAGCATACGCAGCCCTCGTCCAGGGCTTCGACCCGGGTTTCGCTGCGGGTCAGGGCGGCGTCCAGGCCGACCTGCCCGAATTCGTTCTGGATGACGGAGGCGTAGCGCTCGCGTCCGTTGAGAAAATCGAGCCAGCGGCGCAGGAAGGTCGTCTTGCCCGAGCCGAGGAACCCCGTGAGCACATGCATGACGGGCAGGCAGGACAGTTCGTCCGGGCGGGGGACATAGCGGCCCGGCAGGCTGGCGAGCCTTTTGCCCGGGGCCGGGGCGGCGCGGGGGGCGCTGCCGAAGCTGGCCGAGAGGTGCAACTGCCGGTCCTCGCCGTGGGCCGCCGCCTCGTCCGGGGGGGCCGGGGCCGTGTGGTGCAGGCGCACGTCGGGCTCCGCGTCCAGCAGGCGCGCCGCCGTGCCCGCCAGCGCGGCGAACAGGCGCACCAGCAGGCGGAAGGCGGGCACGTCGCATTCGAGGCCGCCGGGGGGCACCAGCCACTGCGGCGCGTCCTGGGCGGCGGCGCCCGGCGGAACGGGGACACCCCCGCGCGAGACCAGACGCAGCCGCGCCGGGGCCGACAGGGCCAGGGACAGCCACGAGCCGTCCCGCGCGGCGGCGAGGTCCACCTGCCCCAGGCAGAAGGGGGCCAGGACCTCGGCGTGGGCCGAAAGCTCGCGCACGGCGTCGGTGTAGTCCGGCCCAAGGGCTATCTCCAGCGCCCGCAGGGGAAAGCTGTCCAGCAGTGCGTCCTGCGCGGCGGGGAACACATAGGCCGCGAAGGTTCCGTGCAGGGACTCCTCCTGCGTGCATTCGTCCAGGAAGACCAGCCCGAAAATATGGGGTAGGGGGGCCACGCGGCACGTCCAGGCCGGGCCGTGCAGGGCCGAGGGCCGCACACCGCGCCAGCCCAGGGCGCGGGCCTGCCTGCGGTCGAGGTGGATGCCCGAGAGCAGGGCTGTCAGGATGGCGGGGCTTTCCGGACCTGTTTCGGGGTCCAGCGGACGCGGCAGCAGGGTATGCAGGCTCATGACGATTTCCCGGTCTGCGGGCGCGGCGCGGCGCAGCGCGGTTTTACGCCCCGGGGCCGTGGCGGCGCGGCCCCGGGGCGGTGGTTGCAGGATCAGGAGGGGAACTTGATGACGTCGCCGTTGCCGAGGTAGTTCGTGGTCTTGGAGCGGAAGCGCGCCGAGCCCTTGACCACGGGGTAGCCCGCGTCCACGAACTTCTGGGCCGTGATCAGCCCGGTGCAATGGTTGCACCCGACCTTTTGCAGGTCCCACTTCTTGAGGCCGATGACGAGGTCGTCGTACTTGGGATCCCAGTCGTCGAAGGGCGAGATGTGCAGGCCGCCGTAAAGGCCGTAGAACTGGTCCTTTTCGTAGGCCAGCTCCTTGTAGGCCGTGTCGGCGAAGAGGATGATGCCCTGGTGGCAACACCCGGTGATGCTCACAAGCCCCACGTCCTTGACGTTGCAATACATGGAGATCTCGCCGAAGACCCTGAAGATGATGGGGCAGTCGAAGCCGTAGAGGGCCACGCCGTCCTGGATCTTGTGCAGGCCCTTGGGAACCTCCGTGACCTTGCCCACATGCCCGCAATCCTTGATGTATTGCTTGCCTTCCGGATAGAAGGAGTTGGGCGTGTAGATGTGGATGTTGGGGTTGTACCTGGTGACGGCGGGCAGGCCCCAAAAGTGATCCATGTGCTCGTGGGTCTGGATCATGGCCTTGATTTCGTTGTTGGCCAGCATGGTGTCGATACCTTCGCGCTTGTAGCAGGTATCCATCCACACATAGTTCCAACCGGTGTCAAAGAGGTACTTGGTGACGTTGCCGTCCATGTCCTCGATTTCGACCAGGCAGGAGAAGCCGCCGGCGTTGTCGGCGTGCACGCTCTTTTCCTGGGCGATGGCCCACGCCTCTTCCAGCTTGTTGGGCAGCAGGGGCTTGATCTGCTTGATGCCTTCGGCATAGCTGCCCTTGCCCACGCCCTTGCCGTTGCCGAAGGGCGCCCAGTTGAAGGTGTACTGGTCGACCAGCAGGCCGCCCGCGCCGGTAACGTCCTGCATGAAGACGCCGTTGTCGAACCAGCTCGTTTCCGAGATGTTGGTGATGCGCACGGCCTTGCACACGCCGATATCCGCCGTGCCGCGCTTGACATCCTTGAGGAAGGCCCGGCGCATGGGCGAGTAGGAATACACGCCCATGGCGCCGATGGCTCCCATGCCGACGCCCAGGGCCGCGCCCTTGACGAATTCGCGTCTGTTCATGTCGTCCCCCTATTGGACCAGGGTGAAGTGCGCGCTGAACCAGGGCAGCGCCGCCACGATGGCAAAGTACACAACCACGCCCACGACGATGCCCACGACAAGGCCCGGCGCCATGGCGGGGTGCCAGGTGTCGCGTTCCTCGATGGCGCGCTCCCCGGCCCGGACTTCCTCGGCGCTGCGCAGCTCACGCCGCCAGCCCGGCCAGCCGTCCATGAACCACCAGTTGATGAGCCAGATGTTGATGAGCCAGATCATGGGGATCATGGGGAACTGCTGCGGATGCGAGAAGCCCTTCTGCGTACCGAGCAGGAAGTGGGCGTACTTGTAGTACAGGCAATAGACGGCGATGCCGCCCGCGATGACGATGAGCGTGCGAAGCAGGACGTTCACCTGGGTGCTGAACTTGTTCGGCCAGTTGCCGCCGTAGAATTGCAGGAACAGGGCCGGAACCAGGAAGAAGATGGCCGTTTCGCCCACATGCAGCCAGCGCCAGTCGGGAGCGGCGTCGCGGCGGTGTCCGCGGATGGCGTCGCCCCACACCAGCTCCTGCATGTACCAGAAGAAGAAGCACAGGGACACGGAAATGGCGATGATGCCGAAGAACATGGCGAAGCGCCGCAGCCACGGGGTCTTGATGAGGCAGAAGGGATAGCGCTCCCAGATGCCTTCCATGAACCAGACCACGACGGTGCAGCACATGATCCAGGCCACATGGAAGTTGGCCGAGACGGTGTGGGCGAAGTTCTCCCAGTAGGGCGGGGTGATGGCGGTGAAGTACTGCCAGGGGTAGTAGAGGATGCCCATGTGGTTGTGCATGGTCATGAAGTAGATGACCAGGCTCAGGCAGAAGGTGCCGATCCAGATGCTCAGGCCCTTGACGGGCTGCTTCTGGTTCTCCCAGGGGCGGCCCTCCAGGGCCACGATCCAGGCCGGGCTGATCCACGAGGCGATGACCGCGAACATCATGCAGGCCTGGGCCGCGTATTCCACGGCGTAGAATTCCGTGATGCCGGGCAGCTTCTGCAGCTGCGCGGGGTTGAAGTAGGCGAAGGCCGTGTTGCCGAGCACGCCCTCAAAGAAGCCGTGGATGATGAGGATCATTATGCCCACGGACACCAGGGAGAGCACGACGCCCTTCTGCACGGGGTGGGCGTGGCGCACCCAGTCCTTCTTGAAGGGCCAGAAGTCGAAGATGTAGGCCATCCAGATCAGGATGATGAGCCACCAGCGGCAGTAGTTGTAGCCCACATAGGGCGTGTAGAACCGCATGACGCCGCGCGGATCCTGGAAGATCCACCACGTCACGGCGAAGATGGACAGGGTCAGGGCCAGGTTGGCCAGCATGGGCAGGGGGCCACGCCAGCGCTTGATGAGCTTGCGCTCCTCAAGATAGGGAATGTCGTGTTCAGCCATCTCTTCCTCCATGGAGTTATGGGCCGTTGCCGGGTCCGGTCTGCTGCGCCCTGGCGCGCATGGCTCGCAAAATGGCCCGGGCCAGTTCTTCCTCGTGCATCGTTTCCGCGGGCAGCCCCAGGCGCTGCCCTTCCAGACGCAACATGGCGGGCGAAAATTCCGGCGGCAGGGCGGCGAGGGCACAGGACTCTTCCTGACCGGCCTCCGGAGCGTTGCTTTCACCCGTCGCAGGCGGAGGTGGGGCGTGCCATGCTCCGCGTAAAAAGTTCCTCCTGCTGAACGTGATCATGTTTCCTCTCCCATGCATTGCAAAAGGCAGGTCGGGTACGCGGCAATGGCTGCGGACGCGGCTTGCGGATCCGCATGGCGCAGGCCGTGCAGCGTGCGGGCAAGATGCTTGAACAGCTCTTCGAGGCGCACGGGCGGGCAGTCTTGCAGCAGCCGCGCCAGGGCATGGACATCCGGCAGGGTTGCGGCCCCGGCCTGGGCCAGCCGGGCGTTGCCCGTGGCCTGCAAGAGAATGGAGAAGAATTGCAGATGGCTTTGCGCGAAGAGGTGCATGTCGCCCGCGTGCAGGGCCATGCCCGTCGCGGGCAGCTGGCGCTCCAGGGTCAGCATGACCGACGGCGCGAAGGACGGTTGGGCCGCCGTGAGCAGGGGCGGCATGACGATGCGAAAGGCCCGCAGGCTGTCCGCGAGGCTGGCGTTGTCGGCCCGGCAGGGCAGGGCGCGCACGAAGGTTCCGCTGCCGCGCCGCGTCTCGAGGATGCCGCGGCCCACCAGGGCCCGCAGGGCGGTGCGCAGGGTCGGGCGGCTCACTCCCAGTTCGTCGGCCAGCAGCCGCTCGGCCGGCAGCCGTTCAAACAGGCTCCAGCGGCCCTTGAGCAGGGCCTGTTCCAGGCGGCGTTCCGTGGTGGCGGGCGTGGTCATGGCGTACCTCTACAACTTTGTGGTGGAATGATTCTGCCCAGTGGCCAGTTTTGTGGCAATATTTCTATGTTAGTGCTCTGAAATGATTTTAACATGTTAATTTTAATGCCAATAATTAAAGAATTTGGTATTACCACTTTTTCTGAAAGCGCTGTTTCATAAGTTTGCAGTGTTCAGAATAGTGCCGTATCATGCTCTTGGATGCTTGTTCAGCTAATT
>NZ_JALNWM010000190.1 GCF_023230885.1 Desulfocurvus sp.
CCCCGCGTCCGGAGCCCCGCCCGCTGGCGGTTTGCGAAAAAAACCGCCGTGCCGCGGAGCAAACGCGAAATCCTTCCCCCTGCCGCCTTTGGTACTGGAAAGGATCGTGCGAACGTGCTACCCAGGGCGCATGGATGCGGAACTCCTGGCCGCCGAAGGTATCGACCTCTACGCCCTGGAGCGGGTGCTCACGGTGGAGCGCTACGCGTGGCTTTCCTTGTCCCTGGACATGGCCGCCGTGCTGACCACGGACGGGCAGTTCGAGGACTGCAACGTCCAGTGGGAGCGTGTTACCGGCCACGCGTCGGGCGAGCTGGCCGGCAGCTACCTCATCGAGCACATCCATTTCGACGACCGCGAGCGCGTGCTGGCCCAGATGCAGCGGCTCATCACCTCCGACATCGGCTCCACATCGCTGTTTTTCCGTTTCCGTTGCATGGACGGCGAGTACCGGCGCCTGAACTGGAACGTGATCTTTTCGCCTGACCACGACTGCTACTTCTGCATGGTCAAGGACGCCTCGGGCATGAGCGGCAGCGACGCCCTGGCCTACCGCGACGCCCTGACCGGGCTGGCCAACCGCATGGCCCTGGAGGACACCCTGCCCGCCCTGGTGACGCGCACATGCAGCCTGGGCGTGAGCGTTGCGCTGCTGTTCATGGACCTGGACGGCTTCAAGGCCGTGAACGACACCTTCGGCCACCGCGCGGGCGACGCGCTGCTGGTGCAGGCCGCCGCGCGCATGGAGCGCTGCGTGGGCGACGCGGGCACGGTCTACCGCCTGGGCGGCGACGAGTTCGTGGCCGTGCTCCCGGGCTGCACATCCGGGCGCGAGGATGTCCTGGCCATCGCCCGCGCCATGGTGGACGCCCTGCGCCAGGAGTATCCCCTGGACCGCGAGATGGTCCGCACCGGGGTCAGCGTGGGCATCGCCCTGGCCCCGGAGCACGGCGAGGACCCCGCCGTGCTGCTGGACAAGGCCGACCAGGCCATGTACCGCGTGAAGAGCGCGGGCAAGAACGGCTTTGCCGTCCACGGCGCGGACGAAGTCCGCACGGCCTGAGCCCCCGCCCCCTGTTCCCGTCCCCTTTTTCCCTTGCGAGGCTTGGGCGATGACGCACATCACCTGGGATGATTTCGAGCGCGTGGAGATCCGCGTGGGCACGGTGGTGGCCGCCGAGCCCTTTGCCCAGGCCCGCATCCCGGCCTATGTGATCCACGCCGACTTCGGCCCGGGCATCGGGGTGCTCAAGTCCAGCGCGCGGATCACCGACCTCTACGAGCCCCAGGCCCTCGTGGGCCGCCAGATCGTGGGCGTGGTCAACTTCCCGCCCAAGCAGATCGGGCCCCTGCGTTCGCAGTTCCTGGTCACCGGTTTTGCGGACGCCGACGGCGCCATCGTCCTGGCCGTGCCCGAGCGCCCGGTGCCCGACGGCGCCCGGCTGGCCTGACGCTTCCCCTCTCACCCTCCGGAGTCCTCCGTGTTCGGCATCGAGAACTATTTCCTTTTTCTTGGCGCGGGCGTGCTGCTCAACGTGACCCCCGGGCCGGACATGCTCTATGTGGCCACGCGCAGCGCCTGCCAGGGGCGCGGGGCCGGGCTGCTTTCGGCCCTGGCCATCGCCTGCGGCGGGCTGGTGCACACGGCCACGGCGGCCCTGGGCCTGTCGGCGGTGCTGCTGGTTTCGGCCACGGCCTACGAGGTGGTCCGCTTCGCCGGGGCGGCCTATCTGGTCTGGGTCGGGCTGCGCATCCTGCTCGCGCGGCCCCAGGCCCACGGCCCGGCGCCCTGCCTGCCGCGCGCGCGCATCTTCCGCCAGGGCTTCCTGGTCAGTGTGCTCAACCCCAAGGTGGCCCTGTTCTTCCTGGCCTTCCTGCCCCAGTTCGCGAACCACGGCTCGGCCCATTTCCCGGCGCAGATCGCCGTGCTGGGGCTGACCTTCTGCGCCACGGGCTGGCTGGTGATGTCCGGGGTGGCCCTGTGCTTCGGGCGCATCGGCACCTGGGCCGGGGCGCATCCCGGGGCGCGCCGGGCGCAGCAGTGGGTCACGGGCGGGGTCTTCCTGTCCATGGGCCTGGGCCTGGGGTTGGCTGGCGGGCGCGACTAGCGCGGGCCGGGTTTGACGCCGCCGCCCGGGGGCATGTAGACTGGCGGGGCGGGCTTCCTGCCCGGGCGGAAGGCCCGGGCAGGGCCGCAAATCCGGAGGGATCGATGACCGCAGTGTGGATCGCCCTTGGCGCCCTGGCCCTTGTCGGCCTGTGGCTGGCCCTGGCCTTCAACGCCCTGGTCCGCGCGCGGGCCCTGGTCCGCGAGGGCTGGAGCGGCATGGAGGTGCAGTTGCGCCGCCGCCACGACCTGATCCCCAATCTTGTGGAGGCGGTGCGCGCCTATGGCGCCCACGAGGCCGAGGCCCTGGCGCGGGTCACGGCCCTGCGCGCGTCCGGCGCGTCCTCCGGGGGCGGCGCCGTGGCCGAGGCCGCGCGCCAGGAGGGCGAACTGGCCCAGGCCCTGGGGCGGCTGTTCGCCGTGGCCGAGGCCTACCCCCGGCTCAAGGCCGACGCCAACTACCGCCAGCTCGCCGTGCAGCTCGCCGCCGTGGAGGACGAGCTGCAACTGGCCCGGCGCTACTACAACGGCGCCGTGCGGCGGCTGAACGTCGCCGTGCAGTCCTTCCCGTCCAACCTCGCGGCCCGGCTGTTCGGCTTCGGCGTTGCGGAATTCTTCGACACCGGGGACGAGGCCGTGCGCGCCGCGCCCCGGGTGCGCCTGGACTAGGCGCGCGGAGGTGGCCGTGGGCGGCAAATCCCTGGAAAGCATGGCCGAAGGGCTGATGACCGAGACCCTGACGGAGGCGGCGACGACCTTCTTCGGCGCGCGCAAGGCCCTGGAGGACGAGATCGAGCTGTACCGTCGGCGCCTGGGCGAGCTGGAGCGTGTCGAGGCCGAGGTGCTGGGCCGGGCCGCGGCCCTGCATTCCCTGCTGCCCGGCCCCGCGGCGGTGCGGGACTTCTACGCCGCCCTGGGCGTGGACCCCGGGCCGCTGGCCGAGGCTTCGGCCAGGCCCCTGCGCGAGGGCGTGCGCGCGCCCTTCGCCCTTGTGCCCTGGCGGCGCTACGCGGGCCTGCTGCTGGCGGCCTACGGCGCCCTGGCCGAAGCCGCGGACACCTACCTGCACGGGCGCCACGCCCACGGCCCCGGGGGCCGCAAGGTCCAGACCGTCAACGTCGACCAGCTGCGCGACTGGTGCGGGGCGCTCAACGCGCGCATCGAGGCCCTGAATCGCGACCAGCCGCCCTCGGGGACCATGAGCTTCGTGCGCGGGCTGGACCCCGCCCGCCAGGAGCGCAGCCGCCTGGCCGACGCACCCCTTGTGGACTATGCCGCTTCCCTGGACAGCGAGCTGGCCTTCGCCCCGGTGAGCTGCCCGGCGGCGCAGCGCCCGGCGACCCCCGGGCTGCCCCCGGCCCACGCGGTCCGCGACGCGGTGCTGGCCCAGGGCCGCGCCCTGTGGGCTGCGGATTCCGCCGGGGCCCGCGCGCGGGCTGCGGCCTGGGCCCGGGCACGCGGGAAGTCCTGACCCGTGGGCGCGGCCCGCGTTTTGTCCCTCCTGTTGCTTCTGGCGGCGCTGTGGGCCGCCCCGGCCCGGTCGGCCCCGGCTGGCGAGGCGGTGGAATCCTTTGCCAGCCGCGTGGAGCTGCTGGCCGACGGGCGCCTGCGCGTGGAGGAAACCATCGCCGTGACGGCCCTGGGGCTCCAGGTCCGCCGGGGCATCTACCGCGACCTGCCCACGGCGCGCCCCCTGCCGGGCGGATTGGCCCGGGCCCTGGGCCTGGTGCGCCGGGGGCGGGTGGTGGTGCTCGGCGCCAGCCGCGACGGCGCGCCCGAGGCCGCGCGGACCGAGGCCCGGGCGGACGGGGTGCGCGTGTATCTTGGCCGCCCGGACGCGCTCCTGGCCCCCGGGACGCACGTCTTCAGGCTGGTCTACGAGGCCACGGACCAGGGGGACGTCCTGGACGGTCACGACGAGCTGCATTGGAACGTCACGGGCACGGGTTGGACCCTGCCCATCCTGGGCGCCGCGTGCGAGGTGGTCCTGCCCCCGGGGGCGCGGCTGCTGGGGGCGGAGGGGGTCACCGGCCCCCCCGGCGGGGCCGGGCGGGCCCTGGAGGGCGGAGTGGCCGGTCCCGGGGTGGCGCGCTTTGCCACCACGCGGCCCCTGGCCCCCGGCCAGGGGTTGACCATCGGCCTGCGGTTGGCCGGGGGGGCGCTGCCTGCGGCCGGACCGGGGGCGGCCGCCCGGCTTGTGCGCGACAACCCCGGCCCCCTGGGCGCGCTGGGGGCGCTGCTGGCGGGCCTTGCGGCCTACCTCGCGGCCTGGTGGCGCGTGGGGCGCGGCCCGCAGGGCGGGGCGGTGGCGCCGCGCTTTGGGCCCCCGGCGGGCATCAGCCCCGGCGCGGCGCGCTATGTGCGGCGCATGGGGTTCGACGACCGCGTGTTCGCCGCGGCCCTGGTGGGGCTGGCGGCGCGCGGGGCGCTGGCCCTGGACCGTGCGCCCGGCGGCCGGTGGACCTTCGCCCGCGCCCCGGGGCGGCCCGAGGGGCTGGAGCCCGAGGAGGAAGCCCTGCTGGCGGCGCTGTTCGCCCGGAGCGCGGCGCTGCCCCTGGACCGCGAGTCCCGCGCGGTGATCCGCGCGGCCCGAGCGGCCCTGCGCGGGGCCCTGGCCGCGCGCTTCCGGGGTACGGCCTTTCGCGCCAACGCGCCCTGGCTGCTGCCGGGCCTGGCGCTGTGCGTCGCGGCGGGGGCCCTGGCCCTGCGGTCCCTGCCCGAACCTCTGCCCCTGGCGGTCATCGCCCTGGGCGGGGCCCTGTTCCTGGTCTTCGCCCGGCTTATGCGCGCGCCCTCGCCCGCCGGGCGGGCGCTCATGGACGAGCTGGAGGGCTTTGGCCTGTATCTGGGCGTGGCCGAGCAGGAGCGCCTGAACCTGCTGAATCCGCCCGGGCGGACCCCGGAGGTCTTCGAGGCCGGGATGCCTTACGCCCTGGCCCTGGACTGCGAACAGCGCTGGGCACGCGGTTTTTCCTCCGCCTTGGAGGCGGCAGGGCGCGACCCGCGCTCCGGCCCGCCCGGCCGGAGCCTGGGCCGACTGGGCACCCTGGGGCGCGGGGGCGGGCTGGGCGACGCCCTGGCCGGGGCCCTCGCCGCCTCGGCCCGTTCGTCCGGCCCGGGCCGTGGCGGCGGCGCCGGGGGCGGCGTGGGCCGTGGCGGCGGCGGAGGCGGCGGAGGCGGCTGGTAGCCGCCCCGGGACAGCGCCGCCCCGCCGCCCCCGCTCATACCGGACGGCCCCGGGACAGCGCCACCCGTCGCGCCAGCCCCGTCGGTCAGCCCCGGGAGAGCGCCACCCGTCGCGCCAGCCCCGTCGGACGGCCCCGTCGCGCCAGGCCCCGCCGGACAGCCCCGGGACAGCGCCGCCCCATCGCCCCAGCTCATACCGGACGGCCCCGGGACAGCGCCGCCCCGTCGCGCCAGGCCCTACCGGACAGCCCCGGGACGCCGCCGCCCCGCCGCGCCAGCCCCGCCGGACGGCCTTGGGGCCGCATTCGCGTTGCGCGGTTGCCTTGCGCGCGGCGAAAGGCTATAGCAGGGGAGCGCAAGTGACCCAACGGAGAATTATAACATGTGGGAATCCCTGTCTTTTATTTTGAAGGCCGCAGCCTTGACCCTGATCTTTTCCCTGCTGGCCCTGGGGGCCGGGGTGGGGCTTGTCCGTTCCGCCAACCGCCGCGCCCGGCGGCGCGACCAGGGCGGCGCCCCGGGCCGCTGAGGCCGCCCGCGCCGCACCCCTTCGCCAGGAGCAGCACACGCCATGAACATCCTGCGCATCCTGATCAAGGTCCTGTCCTTCGTCCTGGCCATCCCGTTCATCACCTACGGGTTCCTGGGGCTCATCAAGGCCCTGCGCCTGGAGGGCGTCATCGACGACTACATGGGCTTCATCGGCTCCTACCGCAACCCGGTGACGGCGCTGATCCTGGTGGTCATCGGCGGCTGCCTGCTCTACGGCCTGAACGCCCTTGCGGCCAGGATCCGCTGACCGTGGCCGCCCCCGACCCCCGCGCATCCCGGCCCTGGTGGCGCAGGCACGGCTGGAAGGTCGCCTATTTCGCGGCTGGAATCCTGTTTATCGGCCTGTCGCGATTCTTCGTGCCCTTCTGGCCCCGGTTCATCATCCTGTCCGCCTGGGCGGTGGGCATGGCGCTGATCTTCATCCGCCAGTTGGAAGCGGACAAATGATTCCCCGGGGCTGACAGGCCCCCGGCGATGGTGTAAGCTGCTGTTCTGGACCGCCCCGCGCGGGCGGCGGAGGGCAGATGCATGAGCGAGCATCACAGCCGCAGCCGCAGCCGTGTCCCGGCCCGCTTCGAGGCCATCGTTTCCTGGCAGGGGCTGACCGTTCCGGTGGTCAGCGAGAATCTCAGCCTGCGGGGCATGCTGTGCGCCGCGCCCCACGGCCTGGGCATGCGCACGGGGGAGGCCTGCGTCGTGCGCCTGACCCTGGGCGCGGGCACGGTGTTGTCCATGGGCGCCCGGGTGGCGCGCGCGGGCCGGGGCACCCTGGCCCTGGCCTTCGAGGAGATGGACCCCGCGACCTTCGCCCACCTGCGCAACGTGGTGCGCTACGCGGCTTGCGACCCCGACGCCATCGACGCCGAGCTGGGCGCCGGGGGCTGACCCGGGGCGCCCCCGGCCGGGCCCCGGCCCGGGCCGGGCACACAAAGGCCGCCGCACCCCCCGGGGGGTGCGGCGGCCTTTGGCGCGGGCGCGCGGCGCGCGGCTACAGCGCCCCGGCGGCGCGCAGGAAGGCTTCGTGGCGCTGCCTGTAGGGCGGGAACTTGAAGAAGGCCGAGCCGGACACCAGGCAGTCGGCCCCGGC
>NZ_JALNWM010000191.1 GCF_023230885.1 Desulfocurvus sp.
AGGCGCGCAGCCGGGGGACGGAAGGCGAGGCTGATTCACGGACGCGGCGGCGCTGGCGGGTCCGCCCTACCGCCCTACCGCCTTACTGCCCTACTGCCCTACTGCCCTACCGCCCTACCGCCTTACTGCCCTGCCGCTTTGCCACGTCGCTATTTTTCCCACAGCAGCAGTTCGATCTTGTAGTCTGTCCGCTCCACATAGACCCCGGGGCGTTCCTCGAAGGGCGCCAGGTGCTCGCGCAGCAGCTCCTGGTCCGGGGTCACGCCGTAGTTGGTCAGGGTGGTGGAACAGGCGTCCAGCGCCGCATCCAGGCTCTTGGGCACCACCCATTGGCCGTCCAGGATGACGGAGACGGGCGCAAGGCCCCGGCCCGCAAGCCATTCGCGCATCTGCGGCCCGTTGTTCATGACCTTGGGCTCCAGGCCGTAGCGCGCGAGCAGCCCGGCCATGACATCCGAACGCATGACCCCCGCGAAACCCATGAACACGGTCCAGCCGTGGGCGTGGCCCAGGAGCTTCTCGCGCGACTCGTCGCTCTGGATGGCGGGCGTCATGGAGCAGAAGACCACGTCATAGGTTTCCCCGCGCCTGAAATCCATCCAGTCCGAGCAGACATACTCGATGTTGCCCACGCCCAGGCCCGCCGCGTCCCGGGCCAGGATGTCGAGCATCACCGGGGAGATGTCCACCGCGGTAACACTTCGCGCCTCCCGGGCCAGGCGCAGGGTATACATGCCGCTGCCGCTGCCCACGTCGAGCACGGTCCTGCCGCCGAAGTCCACGCCATGCTCGCGGATGGTCCGCAGCACTCCGGCCTCGTAGTTGTCGTCGCCCTCCTCGTAGCGGGGGAAGGTTCGGGCCTTGGCGTCCCAGAACGCCCTCTGGTCATCGTGTTGTGCGGGTGTTCCCATGTGCTGCTTCCCCTCATGGCCCCCCGGGCGGGTGCCCGGCGAGCCGTGTTGCAGGTGCTGGCGGACTCTTTTCGGCCACGACGGAAAGCGCGGACCCCGGCCCCGGCTCCGCTCCGGGACGGCGGAAGCCGGAACGACGCAAACATCCGGTCGTGTCCCGCTCCGATTGCGGAGCGATAAATCGTAACACGAAACGGGCTTAAATTATCAAAAGACAAATTGTCAATCACACGACCGGCTTGCGGTATCCGCGCGCTGCGCGATCGCGCCCGACGATTGCCAACCGGGGCTCGCCCCGCGCCAAAACCGCCCTGCGGACCGCAGGCATCAAGCCGGGCAACCCGGCCCCGGGCCGCCATCGGCCCGGCTCCTCTGCCGCGCAGCAAAAGGCCGACCCCCTCTCGGGGGTCGGCCTTTGCCTTTTGGCGGCGTCCGGAAAGGCCGCGGGATCAGGAGGCCGGGTCCAGGCTTGCGGCCTGGGCTTCGCGGCGGGTGTTGTCCAGGTCGTCGAGCACGGCGCGCCAGGCGGCGGCTCCGGGGCGGGTCGCGGGGTCCTTGGCGGCCCGCAGCAGCAGGGCCCGGGCGTCGTCCCACGCCTGGGTCTGGATGGCCGATATCGCCGCCAGGAGCAGCACCTCGCCGCCCTGGGCGTCGTTGCGCACCTGCTCGCGGCACAGGGCGGCCAGGGCCTTGTGCTCCCCGGCGGCGAGCAGCAGCCGCGCCAGGTTGCGCAGGCGCGCCGGGGCGGGGCGCAGGGCCAGGGCCTTGCGGGCGTGGGCCACGGCCTCGGGCAGGCGCAGGCCCTGCTCCAGGAGCTGCGCCAGCCTGTCGTGCAGCTCGGCGGACGGCTCCTTGGCCGCCAGGCGTTCGAGCAGCCCGGCGGCGCGCAGGGGCGCGCCGCTGACGGCGTGCATATCCGCCAGAAAGAGCAGCTCGGCGCGCCCCAGCGGCGCCAGGGCGTCGGCCACCTCCAGGGCGCTGGCGGCGTCGGCGTAGCGCCCGTCGTTGGCGCGCACCTGGGCCAGCAGCTCCCACAGCTTCCTGTCGCCGCGCCGGGCCTCCAGGCGCCCGGTTACGGCCCGTTCCGCCGCCTGCCACTCCTTGCCGTCGCACAGCACCTGGATCCACAGGCGGTGCCATTCGTCCGGCGCGTCCGGGGGATTCAGGGCCCACAGGGCCTCCAGGGTCCGGCGCGCCCCGGCCGTGGCCCCGGCCTGGTAGTGGCACACCGCCGCCCGGTAGAGCAGCTCGGGCCGGACATCGCCCCGCTCGCGGTAGAGCCCGAAGGCCGCTTCCACGGCTTCGGCGGCCGGGCCGGGCTTCGCGGCGCCCAAAAGGGCCATGCCCAGGTTCAGGCGCGCGTCCGGGTCCCGGGGGGCCAGGCGGACGCTCTCGGCGAAGGACTTCGCGGCGGCGTCCATGCGCCCCAGCCGGTAGCGCGCCGCGCCCTGCACAAGGAAGACCAGGGCCGGAACCTGCTCGCCGGAGGCGGGCGCCGCCTTGATGTAGGCGTCCAGGATCTCCAGGGCGTGCGCGTCCTGCCCGGCCCCGGCGGCCTGCTGGGCCTGGTACAGCGCCTTGTGGGCCCCGGGGGGCAGCTCCGGCCCGTCGGCCCGGGCCACGCCGCAACAGCAAAGGCCAACGGCCAGGGCGGCCCAGCACAGGACACCCCTGGCGGCGAGGAGGGGACGATGCGCGCTCACAGCTTGAACTCGAAGGGCGCGACGACCCAGGTGTTCACGGGGCTGCCCTCCAGCACGCCGGGGGAGAAGCGCCAGCGCTGCACGGCCTGGACCACGCTGTCCTCGAACACGCCCTTGGGCGTGGCCTCCTGGATGGAGACCCGGCTGACGGAGCCCTGGACATCGACCAGGAAGCGGACCACGACCTTGCCCGTAATGTTCTGGCGCCGGGCGTGGTAGGGATAGGTGGGCGGGGCGCCGCGCAGCACGCGGGGCACGGTGTCCACCTCGCCGACCTCGAACAGCCTCGGGCCCGACAGGGGCGCGCCCACGGACAGCGGCACGACCACCCCGGCCCCGTCCGGAGCCACGGCGTCCAGGGAAATGTCCAGGGACACGGCCTGCTGGCGGGGCGGGGCGGGCGTGGGCGGCGCCGCCGTGGTGGGCATCTGCGGCGGCACGGGCTCCCGGTCGGGCTCCGTCATGCGCTCGGGCTCCAGCTCCTCGGGGGGCGGGGTCCGCTCCGGCGCCAGGAGCACCGCGCCCTCGTATTCGCGCGCGATGCCCGCGTCCCGTTTTTCCGTCAGCCACGGAATGCCCAGGAACAGCACGGCGTTGATCAGCAGGGCCAGGGCCAATCCGCAGATCCAGCCCCCGGTGCGGATGCGCGGCAGGGGCGAGGCAAGGCAACAGGCGCATGCGCTCATGGTATCTCCTCCCGGTTACGACGGCTTGCGCGCGGCGACGCTGACGTGCTTGACCCCGGCCATGCGGCAGGCGTCGAGCACGGCGATGACCACGCCGGTGACACTGGCCTTGTCGGCGGCGATGACCACCGAGCCCTCGGGCACCTCCGCCAGGAAGCGCTCCATCACCGCGCGCACGGAGCGCACGTCCACCACGCGGTTCTCGATGTGGACCAGGCCGTCCTTGTCTATGCCGATGATGACGTTGGCCTGCTCCTTGGTCTGGGCCGAGGCCGCCACGGGGCGGTCCACGTCCACGCCCGACTCCTTGGTGAAACTGGTGGTCACCAGGAAGAAGATGAGCAGGATGAAGATCATGTCGATGAGCGGGGCCATGTTGATGTCCGAGGAACCGGACCGCCGCGCCCGACTGTAGCGGATGGAGTTCATGCCATTTCCTCGCAGAAGTTGGTCCGGGCGGGGGCGCCCTGGGGCGGCGCGTCGCCGCAGGCCAGCATCAGGCCGTGGGTGAAGCGGACCACCCGTTCGCTGGCCTTGGCCGCGCGCCGCCGCAGGAAGAGCCCCAGGGCCAGCCCCGGCACCGAGGTCACCAGCCCGGCCTGGGTGGTGATCAGCGCCACGGAGATGCCCGAGGCCAGGCCCCGGGCGTTGCCCGTGCCGTGCACGGCGATGATGTCGAAGGTGTCGATCATGCCCGTGACCGTGCCCAGCAGGCCGAGCAGCGGCGCGGCGCCGGCCAGCATGAGGATGGTCCCCGTATGGCGCTGGAAGGTCAGGGACACGCTGGATGTCTGGGCCTCCAGGTAGCGCTTGCGCATGCGCACGCGCAGGCCCCGGGCGGCCTCGGCGGCCTCGAGCAGCTGGAGCTGCCAGGGCGCGGCCACGAAGCCCGGCTCCCCGGCGTGGCGCAGGCACTCGCCCACGCCCTTCTCCAGCGCGCTGTTGCGCAGCAGCAGGTACCACTGCTTGCCGATGAGCAGCCACATCCACAGGGACAGGCCGATGATCAGGACCATGATCCAGCCGCCGCGAGCCAGGTAGCCGCCGCTGTGGGTCAGCAGGGATCCCCAGTCCATCACGCCTCCTCCGCGCCCCGCAGGACCACGTTGTCCCCGTGGGGCACCACGGCCCCGGCCTTGAGCAGGGTCACGGCGAAGGCCGTGCCCTTCTGCTCCATGTCGCCCAGGACCATGTCCACCCGGCGTTCGAGGAAGTGGTGCAGGACCATGATCGGGATGGCCACGGCCAGGCCGAGCTGGGTCGTGATCAGCGCCTCGGAGATGCCGCCGGACATCATCCGGGGATCGCCGGTGCCGAACAGGGTGATGACCTGGAAGGTGTTGATCATGCCCGTGACCGTGCCCAGCAGGCCGAGCAGCGGCGCGATGGCCGCCAGGATCTGCATGGACGGCAGGAAGCGCTCCAGCCGGGGCAGTTCCTGGAGGATGGCCTCCTGGAGGGCGTTCTCCAGTATCTCCTGGCTCAGGCCGACATGGTCCAGGGCGCGGCCGAGCACCCGGCAGGCCGGGAACTTCTTGCCCCGCGCGCAGTACTCCTTCGCGGCGCTGAACTCGCGGCGCTCCACGCGGTCCACGATCTCGCGCATGCGCTTTTCGGAAAAGGCGCGCGAGGAGCCCAGGGTGATGAACCGCGCAAGCCCCAGCCCCAGGCCGACAACGCCCACCAGCAGGATGGGCCAGACCAGGAAGCCGCCCGAGAGCAGCCATTCCCACATGCCGCCCCCGGCGTTCAGGCGGCGGAAGGCCGCGCCGTCGGCCACGTCCAGGGGCAGGGCCGCGCCCTGCCCGGCGAGGAAGTCGCCCACGTCGGAGCGCACCGAGCGCGGCAGGGCCGAAAGCACCGCCCGCAGCCCCGCGCCGTCCGGACCGGCCTCGAGCACGCCGATGTCGCCGCCCTGGGAGCGGAAGAAGGTCGCGAAGCGGGCCGCATGCAGAATCTCGCCCGTCTCCTGGCGGCCGTCCGGGCCGATGTAGGCGCCCTGGCGCAGGTGCACGCCGCGCGTCAGGGGAATTTCGGCCAGGAACACCTCGGCCAGGGCGCCGATGGTTGCGGTGTCCGGGAAGGCGTGGTCCTTGAGCAGGCGGTCCACCACGTCGCGGCGCTCCGGCGCCAGGGTGGCCAGCGGGTTGCCCGAGAGCATCTTGTCCGCGTCCTTGGCGGCCTGACGGATGGTGCCCTCCAGGGCCTTCATGCCCGCCTGCTCCGCGCCGAGGTCGGCCTCCAGCCGCCCCCGCTCCTTGGAAAGCCCGTCCAGCTCGCGGACCAGGGCGTCGTATTCCTTTTGCAGCGCCTGCACCCGCGCCCGGCGCTCGCCCACGGTCATGGCCCGCTGCTTGCGGTCGGCGGCCACGTCCTTGCGCACGGCGCTGGCGTCGTCGCGCATCTCCTGGCTGCGCTCGCGGACCTCGGCCCCCGCGCGCTGCCAGTCGCCGTCGGCGGCGGCCGCCGCCCCCGGGCCGAAGCCCCCCGCAAACACCGCCACGGCCAGCAGGCACGCGGCCAAAGGCAAGAAGGTCTTCCCATGCATCGAAAACACGCTGTCCCTCATGGCTGCACCCGCTGCACGGGCAAGGTGATCAACTCGACGACCCGGCGCCGCCCGGCTATCTCCACGGCCTTGGCCAGCTCGGAGGCGTCGCCGGAGGCCAGGGTGCGCCACGCGCCGCTCCCGGCGTCGTACACGCCGCCGCGCCCGTCGGGCAGCTGGCAGTAGAGCCCGAGCCGCCCCAGCCGCAGCACGCGCGCCTGGACCTCCTGGCCCTCCAGCACGAGGGGCTCCTCGCTCACCTGCACCTGTTCGCCGTACATGGCCTCGATGCGCAGCGCCTCCAGGGTCCGGCGCAGCTTTTCGGCCAGGGACAGGTGGAAATCGTCCAGGGCGCCCTCAAGCTGCTCCAGGCGGGCGGCGCGCTCCTCGGCCAGGAAAGGCAGATCGGCGGCCACGGCCTGGCGCAGCCGCTCCAAAAGGCCGTCAAGCAGGGGCTCCAGCTCCTGGCGGACGGCCACGAAGGTCTCCTTGCGCTGGTGCAGCGCCTCGATGGCGGCGCGTTCGCGCCCGATGTACGCCTTGTGCTTGGCCACCTGGTAGCCGAGCCATTCCTCACGGATAACCAACTCGCGCTCCTCGTTGGTCAGCGCGTCGCGCTCGCCGGCCCAGCGGTCGGCCTCGGCCTGTGCCGCGGCCTGGGTCCTGGCCGCCGAGCGCAGGGTCTGGTCGGCCTCGCGGGCCGTCATGTCCGGACTGGCGGCCGCGGCCGCCGCGCAACACAACAGCGCGGCGCACAGCGAAACGGCCAGGGTTCGCATCTGCATTCTCCTGCCTCCTTCTTGGGCAACCCGAAAGATGAGATTGAGTCCTACAATCATTTTCAATTAAAAGCTACCGTCCGCCCGGGGAAAATTTTCGCCAGTCCCGGCGCCAGGGGGCGCGGGGAAACCGCCCCCTGCGGGCCGGAGGGCGCGGGGCCCCCCCCGGTGCCGGGGGCGGAGGCCCCCGGGCGCCAGGACGCGAAAGGGCCGGACCCCGCGCCCGGGGTCCGGCCTCGACGATGTCCGGCCCGTCGCCGGGCGCGGAAGGACGGGATCAGGGCGCCGTGGCGGCCACCCGCTC
>NZ_JALNWM010000192.1 GCF_023230885.1 Desulfocurvus sp.
GCGCACGGCCCTGTCCGACGGCTGGGGCGGCTCCATGATCGGCACCGAGCTGTCCGACATCATCTTCGGCACGCCCACCCCGCGCGCCTCGCGCGTGAACCTCGGAGTGCTGCGCAAGGACCAGGTGAACATCCTCGTCCACGGCCACAACCCCGTGGTGTCCGAAATGGTCCTGGCCGCGGCGCGCGAGCCGGAGATGATCGAGCGCGCCAGGGCCCTGGGCGCCACGGGCATCAATGTCGCCGGGCTGTGCTGCACGGGCAACGAACTCCTGGCCCGCCAGGGTGTGCCCATGGCCGGCAACCACCTCATGACCGAGCTGGCCATCGTCACCGGCGCCGTGGAGGCCGTGGTGGTGGACTACCAGTGCATCATGCCCAGCATGGTCCAGGCCGCCGGGTGCTACCACACCCGTTTCATCGACACCGCCGCCAAGGCCCGCTTCACCGGCGCCATCCACTTCGACATCCACCCGCACAACGCCCTGGGGCAGGCCCGCGAGATCGTGGGCATCGCCGTGGACGCATTTGCCGAGCGCGACCCGAACCGCGTGGACATCCCCGGCGAGCCCGTGGACATCCTGACCGGGTTTTGCAACGAAAGCGTGCTCGCCGCCCTGGGCGGCAGCCTCGACCCGCTTCTGGAGCAGGTCAAGGCGGGCAACATCCGCGGCTTTGCCGCCGTGGTCGGCTGCAACAACCCTAAGTTCCAGCAGGACAGCTGCAACGTCGGCCTCATTCGGGAACTCATCAAACGCGACATCCTGGTCCTGGTCACCGGCTGCGTGACCACCGCCGTGGGCAAGGACGGGCTGCTGGTGCCCGAAGCCGCCTCGCGCGCAGGGACGGGCCTCGCCTCCGTGTGCCGGGCCCTGGGTGTCCCGCCCGTGCTGCACTTCGGCAGTTGCGTGGACAACTCGCGCATCATCCACCTCTGCGCACTCATTGCAAACGCCCTGGGCGTGGATATCGCCGACCTGCCCGTGGCCGCCTCGGCCCCCGAATGGTACTCCGAAAAGGCCGCCGCCATCGGCATGTACGCCGTGGCCAGCGGCATCGCCACCCACCTGGGCCTGCCGCCGCACATCACCGGCTCCAAGGCCGTCACCGACCTGGCGCTCCACGGGCTGGAGGATATCGTCGGCGCCGCATTCATGGTCGAGCCCGACCCCGTGAAGGCCGCCGACCTCATCGACGCGCGCATCAGCGCCAAGCGCAAGGCCCTGGGGCTGTCCCGCTAACCATCCGTGCGGGCCGCCGGGCACCCCCGCTCCGGCGGCCCGCATCACCCCGGAGGCCAACATGAAAATCGCATTCGCCGGAAAGGGCGGTGTGGGCAAAACCACCCTGTGCGCCTGGACCGCCGACTACCTCGCCCGCCAGGGCCACACCGTATGGATGGTCGACGCCGACACCGCCCTCTCCCTGGGCCAGGCCTGCGGCGTGGCGCCCGCGGCCCAGGCCGAACCCCTGGCGGCCCGTGCGGATCTGATCCGCCAGCGCATCGGCGCGGGCGGCATGATATCACTCTCCCCGGCCGTGGACGACCTGCCCGAGCTCCTGGGTGTGGACGTGCCCGGCCCCGGCCCCGGGCGCAAGCGCCTGCTGGTCATGGGCACGGTGGCGGGGGCGGGCGGCGGCTGTGCCTGCGAGGCCAACGCCCTGCTCAAATCCCTGCTGGCACACCTCGTGCTCGACCGCGACGATTGGGTGCTTGTGGACCTTGAAGCCGGAGTCGAGCACCTGGGCCGGGGCACGGTGGCCCATGTGGACGGGCTTGTCGTGGCCAGCGAACCCTCGCACCGCAGCCTGGAAACCGCCGCGCGTGTCGCTGCCATGGGCACGGACCTCGGCCTGCGCAACCAGGTCCTGGCTCTCAACCGCGCCCCCGAGGCCGTCCTGCCGCCCCTCCCCGGGCTGCCCGGATGCATCCTGCGCCTGCCGCCCCTGCCCGGCCTCGCCGCCCGCCAGCTTCAGGACCCCAACGTCCTGAACCTGCCCGAGGCCGCCACGGTGGACGGCTTCGTGGCCGAGATGCTGAAGGCGCTGGAACAAGGGCGGCGGCAGACCCGGCTCCGCCAGCCCCGCCGTCCTGCGCCGCGCGTCTAGCCCAGCAGGGCGTCCAGGTCGCGCAGCAGGGGGCTTGCGGGCAGGCGGGGGCGGTGGATGGCGTAGAGCCGGGCCGCGGCCTCGCGGCCTTCCAGGGCTATGGTCGCGTCCAGTTCGGCCAGGAGGTTGTTGAGCACGACCAGGGCCGCGCCCTCGGCGCAGTAGGCGGCGCGGAAGCGTTCGCGCAGGGTGCGCAGCTCGCCCTGGGTGCGCGACTGGTCGGAGAGGGCAGACTCGGAAAGCCAGGCCAGGCCGGTGACGGCGGGGATGTGGCGCACGCGGCCCAGGCGGCCCAGGCGCAGGAAGAAATCCTGGTCGGCCAGGGCGCGCAGGCGTTCGTCGAACAGGCCGTGCTCCCGGATGGCCGAGCGGCGCAGCATGGGGTGCGGCCCGCCGGTGCAGGAGGCCAGGTTGTATTCGATGGAATACTGCGGCCAGAGCCAGGCCCCGCCGGAATGGGCCGAGGGCGTGTGCCCGGCGAAGGTCTGGTGCGCAACGTCGGTGAGCCGGGTGTCGCCGAAGACGAGGTCGACCCCGGGGGCCGCGTCCAGGGCGGCGGCCAGGGTGGCGTAGGCGTCCGGGGCCAGGCGGTCGTTGGTGCTGAAGGGCGTGAGGTAGCGGCCCGAGGCCAGCAGGGCGGCATGGTTCCAGGCGCGATAGATGCCGATGCGCGAGGGCGTGCGCAGATAGCGGATGCCGTGGTGACGGCGCTGGAAGCGCCGGACCACGGCGGCCTCGTTCTCGGGCGAGGCCGCGTCGACGACGATGATCTCCAGGCGGTCGGCGATGGTCTGGGCCAGGAGGTCGCACAGGCACTCCTCCATGAACGCCTCGGAGGCGTAGGTGGACACCAAGGCGCTGACCAGGAATTCGCCGGGGCGGTGGCCGGTGTCGTCGCGCAGGCTGGCGGCGGCCTCGCGGCCCAGGTCGCGCAGGCGCGCGGCGTGCAGCAGCGCGGCCACCCCGGCATCGTCGGGGTTGGAATCCAGGTGGTGCTGGGCGGCGGCGATGCAGGCCGGGTCGTCGCCCAGGGCGGCCAGGGTTTCCAGCAGGCCGAGCAGGGCCTCGCGGTGATGGCGGTTGGCGGCCAGGGCGGCGGCGAACCCGGCCAGGGCCACAGGCAGATCGCCGGCGGCCAGGGCTGCCCGGGCCGGGCCGAGGTCCGGAAGCGGCCCCCCGGGGCGCACGGGCCAGGGCTGCCCGGCGCGGTGGGCGGCCAGCACCTGCCCGGCCCCGGGCATGTCCGGCGGAAGGTAGAGGACCACGCCGTCCAGGGCCAGGGGCAGCTGGGGCAACTCCAGCAGCCCGGCGGGCGGCGTGTCGGCGGCGAACAGGGCGTGGTGCGGCCCGAGCCACTGGGGGGCGGCGGGGGCCGGATCGTGGTCGGGGTCGGCCTGACGCAGGGCGCGGGCCATGCCCAGCACGGCGCGGGCGAAGGACGCCAGCGGCCCGGCCAGCAGGTTGCGCGTAAGCGGCGCCGTGGCCACGGCCTCGGGCACGAGGAAGCGCTGCATGATCAGCCGCGCGCCGGTGCAGTCCACGGGCTGGCCGGGCCGGGCCAGCCAGGGTTTGGCGGCGGGCGGCGGCGCCGTGGCCGCCCCGGGCACGGGCCGGCCCGTGGCCAGGGCAAGCAGGGCCTCGCGGCCTGCGGGCCCGGGGGCGAAGGCCGCGCGCACGGGCCCGCCGCCACTGCCGAACAGCAGGACCGGGGCACCCGGGGGGACGGCCAGCAGCGGCCCGGGAGCCTCGGGCAACAGGACGCGCGCGTCCAGCAGCAGCACCGGGGCACCCGGAGCCACCGCGCCCAGGGCGTCCGCAGCCTCGGCCAGGGGCCCGGGCCCCGTGGCGGCCAGGGCGTGCAGCCCGGGATGGGCCACGGCACCCAGGGCGCGCAGGGCCCCGGGGTCCAGGCAGCCGCAGGCCAGGGCCCAGCGCGGGGCCACGGCGTCCAGGCGCTGGCGCAAGGCCAGGACGAAGGCGAGGTCGTCGCGGGCG
Organism: Desulfocurvus sp.; assembly: GCF_023230885.1. GTDB lineage: Bacteria > Desulfobacterota > Desulfovibrionia > Desulfovibrionales > Desulfovibrionaceae > Desulfocurvus. Next base: position 4,104 of record NZ_JALNWM010000192.1, read on the forward strand.
GCGAGGGTCAGCAGGCAGGGGGGCGCGGATACGGGCATGGCCTTCGGGGGTTGCGGGTGGCGGTGCGGCGTCCCCGGGAAAATAGCGCAAAAGGCTCCGCCTGCATACCGGGCCATTGGCGCGACAGCCGATTGTTTCCCGCCCGGCGCCGCGCGGCGAAAACGTGCCCCCGCCAGGGCTTCCGGCCGATGATTGCGTCTTGCGCGAAAGGGGTTGTCTTATTTTGCACAATCGTAATATAGCCTCGGCAGGACAGAGCTGCCGCGGCGCGACGGGCGCGCGGCCCAAGGCGCAACGACGACGTGGGGGGATGGCATGGGAGAGTCCAAGGCCGGAAACGGGGTGAAGGCCGCGCCCAAGGCCGGGCGGCGGCGGGGCCCGCTCTGGGGGTGGCGGCGGGCGCTGCGGATGATCGATCCGGGGCGCTGGTCCCTCAAGGGGCGTTTCCTCTATATCACCGCCGTTCTGCTGGTTCTGGGGAATTTCATCCTCATCGGCTACCTGTACATGATCCTGGAGGAGGGCATCACCAGCACGGCGGCGGACCGGCTGGCGCTGCTGCGCGAGGTGGCGGCGGGCGAGGTGCGCCGGATGGAGGACACCCTGCACGCCCAGGCCCTGGCCCTGGCCGACGCCGCCCCCGTGCAAAAGGGCCTGGAGGCCGGGGACCAGGCCGCCCTGCGGGCCTTCCTCGTGCCCTATGAGAACAAGATCCGCCACGGGCTGCGGGCGCCATCGGTGGAATTCCGGCTGGCCCGGCCCGACAGCCCGGACGAGGCGGACCCCGCCGCGGCCATGGTCTGCGAGAACCACGCGGCGGCCACGGGGGTGCGCGTGGAAGGCGGCCGCCCGATGGTCTACGCCGTGGTGCCCGTGTTCAGCGGCACGCACCTGGTGGGCACGGCCACGGCCCGGGTGTCCTTGCGCGAAGCCCTGGCCGGGGCGACCCTGCCGCCCGAATACGGGGTGGCGGTGCTGGTTCCCGAGGGCGGGGAAACCCTGGACCACGAGGCCGGGGCCCGGCCGCAACGGATGGTCATGACGGCGATCCTGGGGCGCTCGGGGCAGACCCTGCCCCCGGCCGAGGCCCTGAGCGCCCGGGCCGTGGCCCGCACCGGCCACATCCACGCGACGCTGATGGAGCTGACCGACTCCCGGGGGCGCCATACGGCAGGCGTCGTGCTGAGCTACAACGCCTCGCTCCTCGGCCAGTCCAAGTGGAACCGCATCAATCTGTTCGCCTGGTTCTTCATCGGCGGCGCCCTGGTGCTGTGGTTCGTGCTCTACGCCAACGTGGCACGCATCGAACGGTTCTTCAACAGGCTCAAGAAAATCATCATCTCCTCGCATTCGAACTATTTCGGCGAACGCTTCGAGGCAGACCACCTGCATTGCCTTGACGTGATGCACTGCCACAACGAGGAATGCCCGGTCTACCAGAACCCGTCCCTGGTCTGCTACCTGGAGACGGGGTCGGAGGCCATCTCGCCGCGCTGGCGCGACACCTGCGTGTTCCTGAACAAATACGACAGCTGCAAGGCCTGCCCGGTGTACGCCATGCGCCGGGGCGACGAGCTGACGGAGATGCGCAACGTGGTCAACACCATGATGCGCCTGTGGAGCAACTTCCTGGGCCGGGTGGGCCACCTGATGGCCTATGTGCTGCGCAGCCAGGAGCACACCGGGCAGATGCCCTCCCTGGACGAGATTTCCGACCGCCTGGAGGAAATGGCCAAGCTGACCTTCTTCAGCCGCGACCTCCAGGGCGTGCTGAACAAGGAAGAGGTCTACGCCCAGCTCGGGCATGTGTTCGCGGACAACTTCGCCCTGCACCGGCTGCTGCTCTACGAGGTCCGCGCGGACGACGGGACGATGGAGGTGGTCCTCGACCGCGTGCCCGGGCAGCCGCTGTGCCGCGACATGGTGCTGCGCAACACCGAGGCCTGCCGCGCCTGCCGCACGGCCGAGGACGTGGTTTCCTTCTACAACCCCGTGCTCTGCCCGCACTTCAACTGCGACCAGGACAAGGACGTGCGCTGCTGCCTGCCCATGGTCATGGGCGGCAAGGTCGGCGGGGTGGCCACCTTCCTGGCCCCTCGACGCGACTGGGAAAACCTGCGCAAGCAGCTGCCCATCCTGCGCAAATACCTGGACGAGGCCGCGCCGGTGCTCTCCTCCCTGCGCCTGCTCATGCTCTCCAAGGAACAGGCCCTGCACGACCCCCTCACGCGCTGCCACAACCGGCGTTTCCTGGACGAGTTCATCACCACCTTCGAGCCCCTGGCCGACCGCGAAAACCGCACCACCGGCCTGCTCATGTGCGACATCGACTTCTTCAAGCAGGTCAACGACGAATACGGCCACGAGGCGGGCGACGCCGTGCTCAAGCAGCTGGTGGCCATCATCCAGGCGACCATCCGCAAGACCGACCTGCTGGTGCGCTACGGCGGCGAGGAATTCCTGGTGCTGCTGCAAAACGTGGAGCCCGGAACCTCGGAAACCGTGGGCGAGAAGATCCGCGCCACGGTGGAACAAACGGCCCTGCGCCTGCCCGGGGGCACAAGCATCCACAAGACCATCAGCGTGGGCGTGGCCGAATTCCCGCAGGATGCCCCGGGCATGTACAAGGCCATCAAATTCGCCGACGTGGCCCTCTACGAGGCCAAGCGCTCCGGGCGCAACCGGGTCACGCGCTTCGCGCCGTCCATGTGGACCAGCGAGGAATACTAGCCGCCTCCCCCCGGCGCGGCGGGCCGCCGCCGCGCCGGGAAGGCGCCCGGCAGGGACAGGGCCGCCCGGCGGCCCCCC
>NZ_JALNWM010000193.1 GCF_023230885.1 Desulfocurvus sp.
GGTGAAGTTCAAGATCGCCGCCGACCCCGAAGACCTGCTTTCCGCCGACGAGTACGAAGAGCTGGTGGCCCAGGACGCCCACTAACCCATTCAGGAGCAAGGCCCCATGCCCTACGTTCCCCACACCGAGGAACAGACGCGCGACATGCTCGCGACCATCGGCGTCGCGTCCATCGACGACCTGTTCGCGGACATTCCCAAGCACCTGCGGCCCAAGAGCTTCGACCTGCCGGCCGGACTGTCCGAGATGGAGGTCCTGGCGCGCATGGAGCGCCTGGCCGCCAAGAACAGGACCGACCTGGTCAGCTTCCTCGGCGCGGGATTCTACGACCACCACATCCCCGCGGCCGTGGACGCCCTGGCCAGCCGCGGCGAGTTCGCCACCGCCTACACGCCCTACCAGCCCGAGGCGTCCCAGGGCACCTTGCAGGCCATCTTCGAATACCAGACCGCCATGTGCCGCCTGCTGGAGATGGACGCGGCCAACGCCTCGGTCTACGACGGGGGCTCGGCGCTGTTCGAGGCCATGATGATGGGCGTGCGCGCCACCCGGCGCACCCGGCTGGTGGTCAGCCAGACCCTGTCGCCCATCTACCGCATCATGCTCGATTCCTACACGTCGAACCTGAACCTCGAGCTGGTCACCGTGCCCCACAAGAACGGGGCCACGGACTTCGCGGGCATGATGGACGCCGTGGACCAGGCCACCGCCGCCGTGGTCGTCCAGAATCCGGACTTCTTCGGCAACGTCGCCGACTACACCGAGCTGTTCGACCACGCCCGGGCCGTGAAGGCCGTGGGCGTCATGGCCGTTTATCCGCTAATGCAGGCCGTGCTCAAGACCCCCGGGGCCATGGGCGCGGACATCGCCGTTGCCGAGGGCCAGAGCCTGGGCCAGCCCCTGTCCTTCGGCGGGCCGTACCTGGGCATCATGGCCTGCACGGCCAGGATGGTCCGCCAGATGCCCGGGCGCATCGTGGGCCGCACCGTGGACAGCCAGGGCCGCACCGGCTACGTCCTGACCCTGCAAGCCCGCGAGCAGCACATCCGCCGCCAGAAGGCCACCTCCAACATCTGCTCCAACCAGGCCCTTTGCGCCCTGCGCGCGCTGATCCATGTGAGCCTGCTCGGGCCCGGCGGCCTGGAGCAGACCGCCCTGCGCTGCATGGAGCTGGCCCACTACGCCCAGGACCGGCTGACGGCCATCCCGGGCGTCTCGCGCCTGGGCGACGGCCCCTTCTGCAACGAATTCGCCGTGCGCCTGCCCGTGCCCGCCTTCGAGGTGGTCGACCGGCTGACCGAGCGCGGCTTCGTGCCGGGCTTCCCCCTGGGCCGCTACTATCCCGGCCTGGAGAACTGCCTGCTGGTCGCCTGCACCGAAAAGCACACCCGCGAAGACATCGGCGTCATGGCCGAGCTGCTGGGAGGACTGTTGCGATGAAAACGCTGTTCGAGCAATCCACTCCCTGCCGCCGGGGCGCCTGCGCCGGGCTGACCACGACCAGGGCCACGGACTTCCTGCCCGCCGGGCTGGTGCGCTCCGGCCGGGCGCGCCTGCCCGAGCTGGGCGAGCTGGACGTGGTGCGCCACTTCACGCGCCTTTCGCGGCAGAACTTCGGGGTGGACGGCAACTTCTATCCCCTGGGGTCGTGCACCATGAAGTACAACCCCAAATTCATGGAGCGGGTGGCCGCCCTGCCGGGCTTCACCCGCCTGCACCCGCTCATGGCCCAGCTGCGCGGCGCCGGGCACCACACCCAGGGCGCCCTCGAGGTCATGTACCACATGGAGGAGCTGCTGTGCGAGATCACCGGCATGGCGGGCTACACCCTGCACCCCATGGCCGGGGCCCACGGCGAGCTGACCGGGGCCATGATCATCGCCGCCTACCATAAGGCCAAGGGCAACAAGAAGACCAAGGTCATCTGCCCCGACGCCGCCCACGGCACCAACCCGGCCTCCGCGGCCCTGGCGGGCTTCGAGGTCGTGTCCATCGAGTCGCGCGACGGCATCGTCGACCCCGAGGCCCTGCGCGCGGCGCTGACCGACGACGTGGCCGCCGTGATGATGACCTGCCCCAACACCCTGGGCCTGTTCGAGCGCAACCTGCCGCAGGTGGTGGAGATGATCCACGCCGCCGACGCCCTGCTCTACTACGACGGCGCCAACCTGAACGCCATCATGGGCAAGATGCGCGTGGGCGACGCGGGCTTCGACGTGGTCCACCTGAACCTGCACAAGACCTTCGGCACGCCCCACGGCGGCGGCGGCCCGGGCTCCGGGCCCGTGGGCGTTTGCGAAAAGCTCGTGCCCTTCCTGCCCGTCTCGCGGGTCAGAAAGCTCGACGACAACCGCTTCGTCCTGGACTACGACCACCCCCAGTCCATCGGCTACATGGCGCCGTTCTACGGCAATTTCGGCGTGTTCCTCAAAGCCTACGCCTACATCCTGCGCCTGGGCCGCGAGGGTCTGGTCCGCGCGTCGGAGAACGCCGTGCTCGCCGCCAACTACCTGCGCAAGCGCCTGGAAGGCGTGCTGGAGATTCCCCACAACCGCATCTGCATGCACGAGTTCGTGGCCAGCGCCGTGGGCGAAGCGCTCAACGGCGTGCGCGCCCTGGATATCGCCAAGGCCCTGCTGGACAAGGGCTACCACGCCCCGACCATCTACTTCCCGCTCATCGTCAAGGAATGCTTGATGTTCGAGCCCACGGAAACCGAAAGCAAGGACACCCTGGACGCCTTCGTGGACGACCTGATCGCCATCGTGCGCCAGGCCGAAACCGACCCCGAGGCCGTGAAGGCCGCCCCGGTGACCCTGCCCGTGACGCGCCTGGACGAAACCCGCGCCGCGCGCGAAATGGTGCTGACCGATGACTGCGACTGCGGCTGAGCGCCGCGTGCGCTTCGATCTCGTGGTTCTGGGCGGCGGCCCCGGGGGCGTGGACTGCGCCCTCGAGGCCGCCGCCCTGGGCCTGTCCACGGCCCTGGTGGAGCGCGCGGAGCTGGGCGGCACCTGCCTGAACCGGGGCTGCATCCCCACCAAGCTCTTCCTGGGTGCGACGGACTGCGTTCACGCCATGCACGCCCAGGCCCGGCTGCGCCTGCTGTCCGGCGACATCCGCGTGGACCTCGAAGCCCTGCAAAAACGCAAGGGCCAGATGCTCGCGGGCAGCCGCAAGGCCATCGAGAAACAGCTTGCCGATGCCGGGGTCGCCCTGCTGCGCGGCCAGGGCACCGTGCGCTCGGCCGCCGAACTGGAGGTCGACACGGACCAGGGCCCCGTGGCCGTGGAATTCGGGCGGCTGGTGGTGGCCACGGGCTCGCGGCCCACGGCCTTCCCGGGCATGGAGCCCGACGGCGACCGCGTGCTGGACTCCGACGCCGCCCTGGAGCTGACCCGGGCCCCGGCCTCGCTGCTCATCGTGGGCGGCGGAACCATCGGCCTGGAGCTGGGCCGATTCTTCGCCCGCCTGGGCGCGGCCATCACCGTGGTGGAGGCCCAGGATCGCCTGGCGCCCTGGGAGGACGCCGAGGTGTCGGCCACCATCGCCGCGCTGTGCAAGCGCGAAAAATGGACCCTGCACCTGGGCGGCCGGGTGAAAAGCCTGCGCACCGAGGGCGGCGCGGCCCTGCTGGAGCTGGAATCCGGCCAGACCCTGGGCGCGGAGCTGGCCCTGGTCGCCACCGGGCGCGGCCCCAACACGGCGGGCATCGGCCTGGAGGCCGCCGGGGTGCGCCTGGGCCGGGGCGGCTTCGCCGAGGTGGACGCCTTCCTGCTGGCCGCGCCCACGGTGGCCGTCATCGGCGACGCCAACGGCAAGGCCATGCTGGCCCACGCCGCCGCGCACCAGGGGCGCTATGCCGCGCGCCACGCGGCGGGCCGCGAACAGGCGCCCTACGCCTGCGGGCCCATGCCCTGGTGCATCTACGGCGCGCCGGAAACCCTGCGCGTGGGGCGCATGGTCAGCGAACTGCTGGCCCAGGGCCTGGAGCCCCGGGTGGGCACGGCCCAGCTCGCGGCCAACCCCATCGCCCAGAGCCACGCCAGCGCCCAGGGCTTCGTCAAGGTCGTCTGGCTGGACGGGCGCGTGGCCGGAATCACCGCCGTGGGCCACGGCGTGGCCCATCTGGTCACCGCCGCCACCGTCATCGTCCGCGACGGCTGGACCCGCGAGGACGCCCAGGCCCTGGTCTGGGCCCACCCGACCCTGGACGAGGCCCTGCACCACGCCCTGAGCGCCGGGCCCGTCCCGGCGCGGTCCTGAGCCGGGCCGCCCGTGTTCACCCCCTCCCCAGACAGCGCCGCGCGCGAAACCTCCGGCGTGCCGGGCATCCTCGAAGCCGTGCGGCCCCTGGTGCTGGCCTCCGGCTCGCCGCGCCGCCGCGAGATGCTCACGGGCCTGGGCCTGCGCTTCGAGGTGCTGCAAAGCCCCGAGCCCGAACCCCTGCCCCTGCCGGGCGAGGCCGCCCGGGACTACGCCCTGCGCGCCGCGCAGGCCAAGGCCCAGGCCGTGGCCGCCCTGCGCCCCGGGGCGGTGGTCCTCGGGTCGGACACCGTGGTCGTGCTGGGCGACGAAATCATGGGCAAACCCGCCGACCCCGACGAGGCCATGCTCATGCTCACCCGGCTGGTGGGCACAACCCACCATGTGGTTTCCAGTTGCGTGCTCCTGCGGCCCGACGGCCCGCCCGCGCGGCTTGCCGTATCCACCGAGGTGACCATGGGCCCGCAGCCCCTGGGGGTCATCCTGGCCTATGTGGCCACGGGCGAGCCCCTGGACAAGGCCGGGGCCTACGCCATCCAGGGCCGGGGCGGCTTCCTGGTGGAGCGCATCCGCGGCTCGTACACCAACGTGGTCGGCCTGCCCCTGGCCGAGGTCGTGGAAGTCTTGGTGTCCTGGGGCGTCGTCGCACCGAGGCAGGACTGAGGGAGCGCGCATCCGCGGTGTCTTCCTGGCAAATCCGCCGCCAGGCTTCCATGCGAAGGCCGCTCGTCTTGGGGGCACCTGGACGCCTGTGCTGCATTCGCGCGGGAGGCATTTTGATCCGGATGAAGGCCTCCGCCTGAGCCAAAGGGCTGAACTGCCGGGCTCCTGCGGGGCATTCGCCTGCCCGGGCGCCCCCCCATCCGGAGCACAGGCGAAGGATGCGGCGCTTTCGTTGCGCGGGGGGCGACCACCCAAGCAGTCAGGCAACATCCGGAACGCCGCGGGAACACGCTGCGCACCAGAGGAGGGCACGATGAAACACACGGGGGCATGCCTGTGCGGCAAGGTCGCCTTTGAGGTGGAAGGCACTTTTGACAGTTTCTTCCTTTGCCATTGCGAACGATGCCGCAAAGACACCGGCTCCGCCCATGCCGCGAACCTGTTTTCCTCCACAGCCAGGTTGAGATGGCTGACCGGGCAGGAGGAGATCCGGACATTCGACTTCAATGCGAGTGGGCATATCAAGAGTTTCTGCGGCACTTGCGGTTCGGCTCTCCCGAATGTTCAAATGGATGGAGCCCTGCTCGTCGTTCCGGCGGGCAGCCTCGACACCGACATACCGATCAGACCGGATGCCCACATTTTTATGGCCAACAAAGCCAACTGGGACTTCGAACTGGAGCGCGTGCCCGGGTTCGACGGGCCGCCCGGAGAGAGCGAGGAATAAGGCCCCGGCCGGGCCTCCGCGCGGGGCCAAGGCCGGACGCGGGCTCCCCGGGCCAGGGCCGGGCAAGCCCGGGACGCCGGCGGACGAAACCACGGCCGCAAGCCGCCACAGCGCCGACAACAGGCCGCCGCGAGCCGGAAAACCACGGAGCTTGCCATGACCTACCTGGCCGCCATTCCGGAGATCAAGCCTTTCCTCCACGGCGCGGACCATGTCGACATCCGGCATGTGGACTCCGCCAAGCCCATGCGCGAATTCATCGCCTGCGCCCTGTCCTACATGCCCGGCTGGATGGTGGCGCTCTACAAGGTCCGGGGCGTGTTCGTCCGGCTGCTGGGGCTGCGGCAGGGCGGCTATCCCGGCGCCGAGAGGGTCCGGCCGGAGGACGTGCTTTTCTCGCCCGGCAGGATGCCGGGCAGCTTCTTCACGGTGGAAGGCGGCCAGGAGGAGCGCTACTGGATCGCCGGGGCAACGGAAAAGCACCTTTCCGGACACCTCGCCGTGGCCGCGGAGCCGTTGCCGGACGGGATGAAACGGTTCCACATGGCGACCATCGTCCGCTATCGCCACTGGACGGGCAGGGTCTATTTCAACATCATCCGCCCGTTTCATCATCTGGTCGTCTGGGCCATGCTGCGCCATGCGGCCAGGTAGGGCCTGACGGGGCGCGCAGACACGGCCGGTCCCGGGGGCTGCGGAGGCTGGCCGGGCCGCCGCGCACGGCTCCGCGCCCGCCGCCCGCCGGGGCCCCCGGCCGCACACGGACGCGGCCCCGGGTCCCCAGAGCGGCGGAGCCGGGCCGCCCCTGGCAGAAACCGTCGCGACGCCGCCAGCGGCAGGACATCGGTTCCGGCGGCGGCGCCCGGGCCACGCGGCCCAGGAGGAGGCATGACCACCCTCGACCCCGCCCTGGCGGCGTGGAGCCACACGGCCGACGCGGCCCAACGCCTGCTGGTCATGCCCGACGGCTGCCGGGACCTCATCGTGCAGCGGCGCCCGGGCCAGCCCGCGCGCCTCGAACTCTCCCCGCTCATGCCCGCCCCGCAGCAGGTGGCCGTCGTCCCGGGGCATGCCTTCCTGGGCGTCCGACTGCGGCCGGGCGCGCGGGTCGACCCGCGCGCGCTGCGAGGAGCCCCCGTGCCGGACGGCCCGCAGGGCCTGGCGGCCCTGGCCCGGGAGGCCGCCAGCCTTCCGGCGGAC
>NZ_JALNWM010000194.1 GCF_023230885.1 Desulfocurvus sp.
CACAGGGGCTGCTTGGCGTCGCTTCCGAGGGCTGCGGGCTCCCCGACGCGGTGTGCGGAGGGGGCGCACAGAGGGACAGGGAAAGCAAAGAATCTTCAGCGGTATTGCCAGCCAGCCCCTCGAAAAAGAGCCCCGGCCCGCCCGGCATGCCCCCCACCTGGCGTTCAAGGCCCTTTCGTGACCTTGTCCACCTGTGGGACGGCATGGCAGGCGAAGCCGGGGCTTTTGGCCGCGTGGCGGCCGGGGGCCGCCCGCTGCGCGGGGCCGGGGACGGGCGCGGGCTGGTCCGCCCCCGCCCACCCGTGCGCAAGGCCGGGAGTGCCTCCCGCCCTACTTGCCCAGCAACTCGTTGACCTTGGCCATGACGGCGAAGGCGTCGGCGACGTAGAGCACGTCGGCTTTGCCCTGGGCCCAGCCGCAGCCGGCGTCGAGGTTCACGGCGCGGCGCTCGGTGATGAAGCGCCAGCCCACGACGTGGGGCTCCTCTCCGTGGCAGCAGGTGGCCAGGCCCTTCTTGTGGCGCGGGGTGGCGCCGGTCTGGCCGACCTGGTGCAGGTGCGTCAGGAAGGGCAGCACGGACTGACCCTCGCCCGAAAGGTCCACCAGGGACTTGGAGCTGCCCAGGGATGCCTTGGTGCGCTCCAGGAAGCCCAGGATATGCCCGGCGGCTTCTTCGGGGTGCGACTGGCCGTCGGCCTGCTTCTTGGTCCAGCCCGCACCGGCCACCAGCAGCATCTCCGCCTCGGGGCGGATGGTCTGCTCGTCGGCGGCGGGGGCGTCGATGCCCAGGACCTCGGTACGCGGGGTCACGGCGGGCAGGGCCACGGCCTGGAGGCTGGCGCTGCCGCCGAGGTTCTCCTCGGCAATGAAGCAGCACGGGGCCACGGTGATGACCCAGGGCCGCTGCTCGCGGGTCTGGGCGGCGACCATGCGCTGGCGGTAGTACCAGCGGCTGACCAGGGGCGCGCCGCCCTCCACGGTCAGGCCGGTGCAGTTGGAGTCCACGCGGCCGCCCAGGCGCTGGGCCACGCCGGGCAGGCAGCGCGCCAGGCGCGCCGTGGCCGGGGCGACGACGACGGTGGCCCCGGCGGCGCGGCACAGGGCCTCGCAGGCCGCGGCGTCGGTGCTGTAGCGCGAGGCCGCCAGGGCCTCGCCCTGGGCGGCGAAGAACGCGGCGGCGCCGCAGGCGGCGATGGAGTCCGCCGCAGCCTGCACGGACCCGCCCAGCAGGCCCACGCTGAATTCGGCGCCAAGCCCGGCGGCCAGCCCCCGGGCGGCGGCCAGGGCCTCCAGGGCCGTGCGGCCCAGGGCGCCGTTCTCCTCGGGATGCGCGAGGTAGAGAATCTTTTCCATGTCCGTCTCCTGTGCGTGGGCCCTCAGCCCTTGATCCATTCCACGATTTCGCGGGCGATGTCGTCCACGGGGGCGTCCTTGACGATGCGCGTCTGGCGGCGGGCGCCGGGCAGTTCCACGGCCTTGTAGGCCACCCCGGCGGCGCCCACGGCTGCGGGCCGGGCCTTTTGCAGCGCAGGCATGATCAGGCGCATGTTCTGCATGCCGACCTGGGGGTTGTTGGGCGGCTCGGGCAGGTTGCCCGTGGCCCAGCCGAGCACGGCCGGGGCGCCCGCACAGCGCGAGCGCAGGTAGCCGCCGCCCTCGATGCGCTCCTTGACCTCGAAGGAACCGTCGTCGGCCGGGCGCAGTTCGTCCACGCCCTGGAACTGCTCGGTCACGCCCAGCAGCTCGCCCAGGATCTGCATGGTGGCGCCGGTGCCGCGCGAGGCGCTGCTCCAGCCGCCGAAAAGCAGCAGCCTGTCCTTCTCCAGCCCGGCGATGCCCTCCACGGCCTGGGCCAGGGCGGCGGCGGTGTCGGCGGCCTCCACGAAACCGCCCGCCGGGCCGTCCATGACCACCAGCTCGAAGGGCACCTTCTGGGCCACATGCATCATCACCTGCTGGAGCTTGGCCTTGGGGCCGACGCTGACCAGCCAGACCCGGGAGCCGGGCGCGGCCTTGGCCAGGTTGGCCGCTTCGTAGAGGGCGTGGGCCGCCCAGGGGTCGAGCACGGCGGGCAGCATCATCTCGTTCTTCAGGGCCGGGCCGCCGGGCCCGGCCACGGGCTCCAGGGTCTGGAGCGGGTCGGGGACGATGCTCCCGCAGACCACGATATGGTAGCTCATGAGGTTCTCCTTGGGTTCCGGGCCAAGGCGGCCCGGTCAGTTCTCGTTGGAGTGCAGCCCGCCGGACCCGGCGCCGAAACTCACGTTGGCGGCCTCGGGGTCGGCGGGGTCGGGCCGCGAGCAGTTCCACAGGCAGGCGCCGCAGTGCACGCATTTCTCGCGGTCGAACAGCGGAGGCCCGGCCTCGGGGTTGGCGGTGATGGCCTGCCCGGAGCAAGCGCTGATGCAAACCTGTTCGGTGCAGGCGGCGCAGAGCCCGTGGTCCTTGAAGCGCACATGGTCGGCGTAGCCGGGGCCGGCCTGGACCTTGCCGCCCAGAAGCAGCGCGTCCTGGTGCGACACCAGGAGCTTGCCGTCGTATTCGACCTGCGGCCAGCCCATGCGGTCCATGACCGCGTCGTGCAGGCTGCGGCCCTCGGCGCGGCAGGCGGCGCGCAGCTCGGCCACCTCCCGGTCCGGGATGCGGCCCCGGCAATAGCGCTCCAGGGCCGGGATGCGCTCATGGGGCCGCTTGACCGCCGGGGACAGGTTCAGGGAGCCGCCGCTCAGCCCGGTGAGCGCCATGCCCACCAGCCCCTGGATCACGCCCCACTGGAAGCCGTCGCGCGATTTCTCGGCCACCCGGGCCTCCTGTTCCACCCAGGAGCGCCGTCGCCGGGAAACATAGACCTCCTCCAGGTTCTCGCGGGTGAATTCGCGGCCCTGGCGCAGCAGTTCGAGGACGCCCTCGCCCAGGAGCACGCCCGTGGCCCAGGCCTCGTCCACCCCCGAGCCCGTAAGCACGTTGGTGGAGCCGGAGCACTCGCCGATGCGCGCGTAGCCGTCCCCGGCCAGGAAGGGCTCGCCGTGGCGGCCCCACTCGGCCAGGGTCTTGGCGCCCCAGGAGCGCAGGGTGCCGCCCTCCAGCCAGCGCCAGAGGTAGGGGTGGCGCATCCAGTGCTGGAGATAACGGTAGGCCGTGCGCACGGGGCTGTCGAACCACGAGGGCACGAAGATGCCCAGGGAGGCCACGCCTTCGGGGTAGACGTAGAGGAAGCCGAAGATTTCGGGCTCGGGGAAGCCCAGGGTATGGACGACGGTGCCGGGCGCGAGGGGGCAGCCCTCGGGCAGCTGGACCACGGCCTTCATGCCCAGGGCCCAGTCGCGCTGGTGGCGGCCGGCGGGCAGGCCCAGGGCCGCGTCGATGGCGCGGCCCACGGGGCCCACAGGCCCGTCGCCCACAACGGTCAGCGCGGCGGTCACGTCCATGCCGGGCATGAACCCGGCCTCGGGCTCGCCCTTTCGGTTCACGCCCTGGTCGGCCAGGCGCACGCCGCGCACGCGCCCGTCCTCCACCAGCGGCGCGGCCACGGGCGTTCCGGGCCAGACCTGGGCCAGCCCCGTGCCCATGATCTGCCCGCCCACCCACTGGGTGAACTGGCCCATGGACAGGACGAACCCGGGCTCCTTGCGCAGGAAGGGCGGAATCCAGGGCAGCTCCAGGGCCGCCAGGGCCTTGTCGTGCCACGGCAGGCGGCGCGCGGCGGCCTCGGCGGCGCGCAGGCCCCTGCTGCGGCGGCTGGCGCCCAGGGGATCGAAGAGATAGGCGACCTTCTCGGATGTCACGGCGTGGGCCAGGGGGATGGCGGCGGGGTCCAGGTCCGGGAAGCTGGCGCGGATGGCCCGGCCCCGGGTGACCACGCCCGACACGCCAAAGCCGATGTCGTCGGCGCGCTCGTAGCACATGATCTGCGGCGCCATGCCGGGCATGACGCGCGACTCGGCCACGGGCATGCCGTCCTCGCCCGTCAGCCCGCGCGTGAGGGTGGTCAGGAACCCGGCCACCGCCGGGCCGAAGCCAACACAGACGATGTCCGCTTCCATGCTCTGGCGGGGGATCTCGGGGGTCGCGTCCTGGGATCGGGATTGCGAAGTCATGATGGCTGCTCGGGGGCTGAGGAAGGACGCGGGGCCGCCCCGAAAGAGGCGGCCCCGCAGGGATTACAGCGGATAGTCCAGGGCCTCGGGGATCATGACCCCCGTCAGGGCCTCGGCGGCGCGGTCCTTGGCCAGGCGCGCGCCGGACAGGGCCTTGTCCACGCCCTGGCGCAGGCTGGCGAAGGCGTCGTCGCAGGCGCCCCCGGCCACATCGGCGCAGCCGTAGCCGTAGACCAGCTCGGCGCAGATGCGCGCGGCCTCGCCCGCGGCGCGGGCGGCCTGGACGCAGGCCAGATCGGCGTAGAAAGCCGCAAGGCCCGGGGCGGCCTCGGCCAGCACGGGGCTGCCCGGCGCCTGGGCGGCGAGTTCGACCACGTCCTCGAACAGGAAGCGCGCCGCGAGCAGCCAGCCCAGGGCGTCGGCCAGGGGGAAGGACACGCCCTGGCGCTTGCCGTGGTAGAGCTTGCGGCCCTCGCTGTCGGCGCCCTTTTGCAGGAAGTCCAGGGTCCAGAGCCACATGTCCAGGGCCCCGGCCAGGGCCGTGGCGCCCTCGGCGCCGCTGCGGCGCAGCCCGGCGCTCCACTGGCGCAGGGCCTCCAGGAACACGGGATTGGTCATGGTCAGGCTCAGGTGGCGGCGCTGCACGGCCTCGGGGCCCTCGTAGGTGGCCTCAAGCTGGGAGTCCATCCACTTGTGGCACAGGAAGCCCGGGCAGTCCTCGGTGATGCCGTAGCCGCCCACCAGGGACACGGCCTCGCGCATGACCGTGGCGCCCACGCCGGTGTTCCAGAGCTTGGTGGCCGGGTTGAGCACGCCCGCCAGGGCGTCCATGTACACGAACCGGACCAGGGTGTCGGCTTCCAGCTCGGCCAGCCGCGCGGGATCGCCCTGGCCGTCGGCGTGTTTCAGCCGCACATATTCCAGGGCGCGCTCCTGGCTGTCCTTGAGGGCGGCCAGCTGCTTGCGGCCCTTGATGCCCTGCTCGGCGAACAGGCGGTCCTTCTCGCGCTCCACGGGGTCGAAGCGGTCGGCCAGCCGCGCGGCGGCAAGGCCCAGGGAGCATCCGGCCTCGCCCGTGGCCCACACGTCCACCAGGCGTTGCAGGGCGTCCTCGTTCATTTGCAGGCCCAGCTCGTGGCGGCGGCTGCCGGGCTCGCCCACGGCCCCGCCCCGGAAGCGCTGGCGGTGGTAGCGGATGACCGGCTCGATGGCCGAGAGCAGCTTGGCCGAGGTCATGAGCCCCACGGGGATGCGCGTGCGGTGGAAGACCGAGGCGATGATCTCGCCGTGGCCGAAGCGCGGCACGATGACCCCGTCCACCACGTCGTAGCCGCCGATGATGCGCGAGGCGGGCACGGTGAGGCTCATGACGGGGTCGCGGGTGCTGGAAAGCTGGTGGACCATCTTGAGGGTCGGGGCGCCGCGGTCGAAGGTGCCGGGGTCGTCCTTCTCCAGGATGACCATGCACGAGCCCTTGATGCGCGGGTCGTCGGACTCCACGGCGGCGGTGACGATGTCGGCGAAGTCCATGTTGGTGATGAAGCGGCCGCGCTTTTCGATCTTGAGCAGGGGCTCGGCGCCCTCGTCCCAACGCTCCACGCGCATCTTGCCGCCCAGGATGCCCGTGTCCACGCCCACATAGGGCAGCGGCTCGGTGAGCGCGAAGGCCGCGCGGCGGCAGGTGCGCTCCTCCCCGGGCTGCGGGGGGGTGCACAGCGGCAGATAATGGGCGCGCTGCTCGGCGGTGCCCTTCTCGTGGATGGGCGCAAGGCCCAGGCAGCTGGCCAGGGCGCTGGTGGCGGCGCCGCCGTCGACCCAGGCCAGCTCCATGGCCACCAGGGCCAGGGCCAGGTTCTTGGGGCCCTCGATGAACCCGCCCTCGGCGGGGTCCATGTAGATGGCGGTCAGCCCGGACTCGTCGAAGGCCTTCAGCAGCTCGGCCTTGCGCGCGGTCCATTCGTGGGTGTTGCGCGCACCGTCGGCCACCAGGCGGGCCACGACGCTGCGGGCTATGGAGCGGGCCGACTGCACGGCCATCTGGATGTCGAATCGGTCGGCGTACCGCCACATGATTTGCCGGACATCATCGCCCGGCAGGGTGCGAAGTGTTTCCATGCGCTGCAACTCGGTTCCGTTGAGGTTCCGCAAGGGAGGGAGCCCGGCCGGGCTCCCGGTGGCCCGAAAGTTGGGCCGCAAAAGGTGTCGTACGCTAAAACATGCCCGGGGCCACGTCAACCGCCTTTCCCGGAGCACGAAGGCCAAGAATCAAGGCGGGACGCCGCTTTCCGGCTATTGTTGCGCCCGCAGACATACCGCGCCGAACGCCTGCGCGCCCGGGGGCGAAGCAGCGCCAGCCCATCCGCCCCGCCCGTGGTGTTCCGGGCGCCGGGGCGCCCGGGGCGGCGGTCATGGCGCGCGCGGCGCCGGGGCGGGGCGCGCCCCGCCCCGCTCCACCGGCCAGGGGCTGACATGGCGCGCCGGGCAGAACCCGTGGCGGAAGACCTCCTCCAGCCCGGCCAGGGCCACGCGGTTTTTCGCGGCGACCGAGCGCGCCTCGGGGCTCCCCGCCGGGAAGGCGCGCAGGGACCGCGCGTTGCCGACCCAGGGCCGCCCGGCCTCGGGCAGGGTCAGGATGCGCGCCCAGAAGCCGCGC
>NZ_JALNWM010000195.1 GCF_023230885.1 Desulfocurvus sp.
CCCCCTGGCCGAGGTGCTGCGCGCCCACGTCCTGTCGCGCCTGTAGCCGGGCCGGGGCTGCCCGGCCCCCGGGCCGCGCCGCGCACCGCGACGCCCCGGCCAGCGGGGCCCCGTTTTCCAACGCGAAACCAGAGCATTGCGCAAGGGATTGCCGGACCCCGCTTAACTTTGTTTACATACTGACTTTATCCGGCGATAATCGGCCCATGCCGTCTCCGCCGCCGCCCCCGGCCCTGCATCTCACCCGGCGGGTGATGGACACCCTGTCCGCCATCCATTCCACGCCGCTCACCTTTCTCCATGCTCCCATGGGTTACGGAAAGACCGTGGCCGTGCGGGAATACCTGAAAGCGAACCGGGCCACGCCCTTCTGGGTTTCCGTGCTGACCAGCGACCAGAACGCCTTCTGGCGGGATTTCTGCCGCGTGCTGCGCAAGGGTCTGGCCGGGGAGCCCGCCCCTGTGGACGCCCTCGAAGAACTTGGCTATCCCGACGATCCCGCCCGGACGGACGCGGTCCGGGAGGTGCTCGCCCGGCTGGACTTCCCCCCCGGGGCCGTCCTGGTCCTCGACGACGTGCACCTGCTGGCGGAAGCACAGGCCCGGAACCTTGTCCGCCTGTGTCTGCTGCTTGCGCGCCAGGGGGCCTTCCCGCCTCTGGTCTGCATATCGCGCCACCTGCCGGGCCCGGAACTGGCCGAGGCCCTGCTCAAGGGCCTCGCCGCGCAGGTCGGGCCCGCCGCCCTGGCCTTCGACCAGGAGGACATCCGCGCCTATTTCGGGCGGTGCGGCATTTCGTTGAAGGCGCAGGAGGCCGCGCAACTGTTCAGGGCTACGGGCGGCTGGGTCAGCGCCCTGTACCTGTACCAGCTGCATTATGCGCAACACGGCCACCTGGCGGCGCCCACCGGGATTTCCGACCTGCTGGACAGCCAGGTGTTCGACAGGCTCCAGGGCGCGGCCCGGGAGCTGCTTTTGCACCTCGCGCCCCTGGAGAGCTTCACCCTGGCCCAGGCCGAACTGTTCCGCGACGATGCCCGGCGCCTTCTTGCCGACATTGTCCGCCGCAACGCCTTCATCAGCCACGACCCGGCCACGGGGAACCACATGCTCCACGCCCTGTTCCGGGATTTCCTGCGGGAACGGTTCGCCCGGCTGCCCCTGGAGCGGCGGCAGGAAACCTGCCTGCGCCACGCCCGCTGGCTCATCGGGCACGACGAGGCCCGCAAGGCCGCCGCGCTCCTTGGCCACGTCCAGGACTCCGCCGAGGCCCTGGAGCTGCTGGAATCGTTCGTCGACCGCCTGCCCGTCACGGAGGGCAACGGCCAGTTGCTGGCCCTGTTCCGGTCCCTGGACACCCCGGTGATGGAGGGCCACCCCGGCGTGATGTTCCGCTACGCCATGGCCGCGTTGAGCGCCGGGGACACCCAGACCCTCGCCCACATCCTGGCCCGCCTGGAGCGGCATTGCGCCGCCCTGCCCGAGGACGCCCCCGGGGCCAACGCCTGGCGCGGGGAGCTGGAGCTGCTGCTCTCCATCACCCGGTTCAACGACATCCCGGCCATGTCGGCCCACCACCGGCGGGCCGAGGAGCGCTTCCGGCGCTCCGGAACGGGGCGCAGCCGCCTGTTCGGCCAGGACCCCTGGACCCTGGGCTCGCCGTCGGTGCTGTACATGTACCACCGCAAAAGCGGCGCCCTGAAGGAAACCGTGAAGGAGATGCGCGAGTGCCTGCCGCACTACTCGCGGCTGACCGGCATGCACGGAGCCGGGGCCGAGGACGCCTTCCTGGCCGAGGCCCGATACAACGCCGGGGAGTTCGAGTCCGCCGCCGTGGCCGCGCACCAGGCCCTGGCCTCGGCGCTGGAGCATGGGCAGGTCGGCATCGAGATCTGCGCCCGGTTCCTGCTCGCCCGCGCGTCCATGCAGCAGGGCGAATTCGGCCGGTCCCTGGAACAGATGGCCACCATGCGCGGGCGGGTGGAGGAGGAAAAGGCCTTTTCCCTGCTGCAAACCCTGGACCTGTGCACCGGGCTGCTGCATGTGGATATCCGTCGGCCGGAGAGGATTCCCGGCTGGCTGCTGGAGGACGGCGCGAACCACTTCCAGGCCTTTGCCGGGGGCTTCTCCCACCTGGCGCTGGGCGGGGCCCTGCTTCTGGCTGGCGACCACGCCGAGCTGGTCGGCCGGTTCTCGCAGCTGCTGCACAAGGGCCGCTTCGGGAAAAACCTCATGTTCGCCATCCACGCGAACATGTTCATCGCCGCGGGGAACGCGGGCCTGGGCCTGTGGGCCGAGGCGGACACGGCCCTGCTCAGGGCCCTGGACCTGGCCCTGCCGGACAGGATCCTCATGCCCTTCGCGGTGAACGCCGTCTT
Organism: Desulfocurvus sp.; assembly: GCF_023230885.1. GTDB lineage: Bacteria > Desulfobacterota > Desulfovibrionia > Desulfovibrionales > Desulfovibrionaceae > Desulfocurvus. Next base: position 2,378 of record NZ_JALNWM010000195.1, read on the forward strand.
CCTGCCGCAGCTGAAGCCCCTGGGGGACGACACCGCCCGCGGCCGCGGCGTGCGGCACATCCTGAAGCTGGCCGCCCGGTTCGAGAAAAGCCGCAGCGCCATCGTTGCGCGCTTCTTCCGCGAGCACGCCCCCGGCCTCACCCGCCGCGAGGGCGAGCTGGTGCGCCTGGCCCTGACCGGAATGACGCACAAGGAGATCGCCGCCGTCCTGGGCCTGGCCGCAGGCTCCGTGAAGCGCTACTTTGCCGCCCTGTACAAAAAGCTGGGCATCGGCAACCGGGAGCAGCTCAGGCGCTACTTCGACGAGCGGGGCGGCCCCGGGTAGCGGCCGACGCCCCGCCCCCCCCTCCACGCCAGCCCCCAGTGCAGGGAACGAGGCAGGCGGTGCCGGTACACCCCCGGCGCCGCCTGCCTCGCTCCTTGCGGGCGCGCGGCCCTTGGGCCGGGCCAGCGCCCCACCCCGGGGCGCCCCGGCCACATCCAAAAGAAACAGAATAATCCCAATGTATTAATCGAAAGTATCACCCTGGGTGATATTGCCGCCGCCGCAACGGGAGGGGTAGACGCCAGTTCAGGCTGGCAGTCCCCGGCCCAACGTCAAGGCCGCAAAAACCATTCAACGCCAGAGGGTTCGCGGCCGCCACCCTGAAACGGATCGTTGCCCGCGCCGCAGGACTGAATCGGCGCAGTGCCCCGCCCGAGGAGACTTCGCATGCGCCCTGGCCGCCCCTCCCCTGCCCGCAGGAAGCCCACATGCCAACCCCAGCCCGCCTGCCGCCCCGGGGCACTCCCCCTGGCCCGCCACGGATTCGGGCAATTGGTCCTGTCCCGTGCGGCGGCACTGGCCCTGGCCGCCGCCATCGCGCTCTCCGCGTCCCTCCCGTCCGCCCGGGCCGGTGACTTCGTCCTCTATGAGGAAATGGTGAACGGCCACGCCTACGGAAACAGCTCGAACCCCCACGACCTCAAAGCCAACCACGACGGCCCCCTGTCCGGGAACTCCATCCTTGCCCGCAACTCGAACTTCACCGGCAATGTATACGGCGCATACGCCCACACAGAGGACCCCGCCACGTCCATCGACGGAAACTCCGTGACGCTGCGTCGGCCGATCACATCCTATCCCGGCAGCGCACAGGAGGTCTTCGGCGGCCATGCCCACGCCGCCGGGGAAGTCACGAACAACAGCGTAACCATAGAACATGCAATGGAAACCGGCAATATATATGGAGGATACGCCCAACGAGGGAACGCCACGAACAACATGGCAACACTATCAGTCGGCGGTTCGTGCAATGTTGGGAACGTTTACGGCGGCAAAAGCGGAGAAGGATACGCAAACAACAACATTGTAAACATTATTTCAGCAGCATCGTTCGACGAGGTGTTCGGTGGCAGCAGTACTCTTGGCGACGCCAACGGAAACAGCGTCACCATTTCCGGCGGTACACAGGCAGCAGATGCGTCGGTATACGGCGGCAGGGCGGGCCGGAACGCCCTGAACAACACGGTAACCATTTCGGGCGGGACATTGCCTACCGCCGTCGGAGGGAGCGCGGGCAGAGGAGGCCTGGCGGCGAACAACACGGTGACCATCTCCAACGTGGCGCTTCATTACGCCGTGGGGGGAACCACCGCCGCGAATCACGGCGGCTCGGCCACGGACAACACGGTCAACCTGGGCGAAGGCGCCCAGGTTATGGAGGTGTATGGCGGAGCCCGGGCTCCGGGTGTCGGGGACGTGTTCAGCGGCAACACACTGAACGTCAACGCCGCCACGGCGAGGGTCTCCACCGCGGTCGCCAACTTCCAGACCATCAACTTCGGCTTCAGCGGCACAAGCACCCTCACGACGATCGAGACCACGCCCTCGGGCAGCTCCGCCAGCGGCGTGACGATCAACACCGGCGCCCACGACCTGACCCTCGCGAACACGACCATCACCGGCTCAGGCTCGCTGACCAAGGCCGGGACCGGAACCCTGACCCTGTCCACCGCCAACGCCCTGGCCCACTCCGGGCCGCTGACGGTTTCCGGCGGCACCCTGGCGCTGGCCGGGGAGTACACCCAGGCCGGAACCCTGACCATCGGCGCCACGGATTCCGCGTCGTACGGACGGCTTGCGGTCAACGGCCCGGCCACCCTTTCCGACGGGCTCCATGTCGACGTGAGGGGCACGAACTTTGCCGACGGCGACAGCCTGAGCGACGTGCTCACCGCGGCTGGCGGCGTTGCGGGCACATTTTCCCGCGTGACCGACAACAGCGCGCTGTTCGACTTCTCCGCCGTTTACGCCGCCAACAGCGTGAGCCTCGGGGTGGCCCGGGGGGCGGTCTCCGCAGCCCAGGCGGTGGCCTCCTCCGGCAATGCCCTGGCTGGCGGCGCGGCGCGGGCCCTCGACCACGCCTTCGCGTCCAACCCCAACGGCGCGCTGGCCAGCCTGTTCGTCCCGCTGACCGACGCCCGCCAGGTCAGCGACGCCGTGTCGCAGACCCTGCCCCTGCTGGCCGGAAACGGCACCCAGGTAACGACCAACACCATGAACAACATCGGCGCGGCCGTCGCCGCACGGCAGCATCTGGCCATGGGCGGGGCAAGCGGCGTCTCCACCGGCTCCGCGCCCCGCGAGTGGGCGCTCTGGGCCAAGCCCTTCAACACCCGGATCGAGCAGAGCCCCAAGGACGGCGACCCCGGCTACGAGGCGAACACCACGGGCATCCTCATCGGCGCGGACGCCGCCTTCGGCGAATCCATACACGCCGGGGTGGCCTTCGCCTATGCCACGAGCGATTCCGACAGCAAGTCGTCCGTCGCCCCGCAGAGCATGGAAACGCGGCTGTACGAGCTGATCGGCTACGGCAGCTACGCCTTCGGCGAGGGCACCATCGCGACCTGGCGCGGCGTTTTCGGCGCGGCGGAAAACCAGGGCGCGCGGACCATCAACTTCAGCGCGGTGGGCGAGGCGGACTCCGACTTCGACAGCCTGATCGCGGGCTTCGGGGCCGGCGTGGAACACAGCTTCGCGCTCTCCCCCCGCACGACCCTCTCGCCCTACGCCAACGCCGTCTACAACTGGGTCCGTAACGACAGCTACCGGGAAACCTCGGACAGCGCGGGTATCTCCCCGCTGCTGCTCGCGGTCGACGCCCAGGAAAGCCAGTCCCTGGTGCCGGAACTCGGCATGCGTCTCGATTTCCGGCCCAACGCCGCCTGGGGGCTCTCCGCCCACCTCGCCGAGGGCTACGAGCTGCTGGACCGCAGGTCGTCCCTGACCGCTCGCTACGCCGGGGTTTCCGGTGTATCCTTCACCACGAAGGGGGCCGAGGAAAGCGCCTGGATCACCCGCTGCGGGCTGGCGCTGACCTATTTCATGGACGACATCTCCCTGCGGGCCGGATACGATCTCGAGACGCGTGACGGCTATACCAACCAAACGTTCTCGGCGGTGCTGAGGGCGGCCTTCTGACGGGGGCCATGAGCAACAACGGCGGACAACGGGTGTTCAAGGGCGCGGGCGTCCTGCGGGCGGCCTTGCTCCTCGCGGCCTGCGCCCTTGTGGCCGCCTGCGCCTCGCCCGCCGGGCGGACCGCCGCCGCCGCAAGAACCGCGGCGGCGGCGGCCCTTGCCCGCGAAACGGTTGCAACCCGCCTGTTCAGCCTCGCCGCCTTCGTGCGGATCACCGACCCGTCCGCCGCGGTGAGCGTCTATATCGAGGGGGACGGCCTTGCCTGGGCATCCCGCCACCGGCCCTCGCCCAACCCCACGCCGGCCCCGGCCACAGGGCTGCATCTGGCCGCCCTCGACCCGGCCCCCAACGTGGTCTACCTGGCGCGCCCGTGCCAGTTCGTCGACCACGACCCGGCCTGCCGCGTCGCGTACTGGACGGACCTGCGCTACGCCCGCGAGGTGGTGGAGTCGATGAACGAGGCCCTGGACCGGATCATGGCGCAAAGGGGAGGACGGGGCGTCCGGCTGGTCGGCTATTCCGGGGGCGGGGCCATCGCCGCCTTGCTGGCGGAACGCCGTCCCGACGTTGTGTCCCTGCGCACGGTGGCAGGGAATCTCGATGTCGAAGGCGTCAACCGCCACCACCGCGTCTGCGCCATGCCCCTTTCGCTGAACCCCGTGGACACCGCCTGGCGCTTGGCCCATGTGCCGCAAATCCATTTCGTCGGCGAGAACGACACGGTGGTGCCGCCTTTCATCGCGGCGCGCTTCGTCGCCGCCCAGGGCACCCCGAACTGCGCCCGGATCGTCACCGTTCCGGGGGCAACCCACGAGGCCGGATGGGAGCAGGCCTGGCGCGGGCATGTGCAGGCGCTCCCGCCCTGCACGCCGCCCTGACGGACCGCCCCGCGC
>NZ_JALNWM010000196.1 GCF_023230885.1 Desulfocurvus sp.
CTGCAGGCCGGGGCGGATTTCGAAAATGCTGCGTGGCAGCGCGATGTCGTCGTTCAGGAGCATGGCCGTGGGTCTCCGTCGTCGTGGCGCCGTGCGGGCGCCGGTCCGGCGTGGGGCTGTGCGCGCAACGTCCGCAGTATAAACACGTTTTTTTCTCCGGGGGCAAGCCCTTCGGGTGCGGCGCCCCGTGGCGCCTGCCAGTCGCCGGGGCGGGGGCCTGGGGGCGGGCGCTGGTCGCGTCCGCCTTGCCCGTTGCGCCCAGTGCGCCGTCCCGTGCGGGCGCGGCTTGCCAAGGGCGCCCCTTCAATGGATAATGGGCGGATAACGCAACCGCGACGAGGACAGCCCGTGACCGAGACCGCGCACCAGGAACTGAATCTGCGCCAGATGCCCATCGAGGCCGTGGCGGCCTACTGGCTGTCGCTGCGCAAGGTCATGGGCCCGAAGTTCGCGCCCCGGACGCTCCAGGACGAGGCCGCCAACACCTCGGAGCCCTTCATCCGCTATATGCTCGACCTCGGGCTGTGCGGGCTGGACGAGGCCACCATCCGCCGCGCGGGGCTGCGCCGCCGCGACACCGCCCTGCGCGAGCTGGGCCAGAAGCTCGGGCTGATGCGCGACGCGCTGCTGTCCATGGCCGCCGCCGAGAACCCGCGCCTGGCCCTGGCGCGGATGCTCGCGCGCCTGCCCGACCCGAACCTGGGCGAGGAGGGCGTGACCCGCCTGGCCCTGGACATGGTGCGCTTCGTGGAACAGGGCGGCGAGGGCACGACCCTGGCGGTGGACACCGCCCTGGGCGCCGAGGAGCTCCTGGTGCGGCTCATGTTCTATGTGCTGTGGGCCCGGCGCGAGGGCCGGGCCGCGGCCTGGCCCCTGGGCGGCGGGAGCTGCCGGTTCTTCGGCCAGGGGCTGGCCCTGGCCAGCGACGGCCACGACCGCAGCTTCGTCAAGGCCTGCCTGGACACCTCCTCCGCCGAGATCCTGGCCGATTTCCAGATCAAGATGGACCTGTGCGTGGACATGGTCCTGGCCCTGCGCGCCAAGGCCGGCTACGACGACCTGTACCGCCTGGCGCGGGCCTACCTGCCTTGAGGCCCGCCGTGCCCGGCACTTTTCCCCCCGCTTCGCCCCAGGCCCGGGCCTGGACCGTGCCCGGCGCCGCGCGCGGCGAGCGCCTGGACGCGTTTTTGGCCAGCCTGCTCGCGGGCGAGGGCGTCTCGCGCGGGGCCGTGCAGGAGATGATCCGCCAGGGCCGGGTGACCCTGGACGGGCGGGTTCCGGCCAAGCCCGGGCTGCGCCTGGCCGGGGGCGAGGCCCTGGCCGCCAGCATCGAAACCGCGGGCACCGCCCTGGCCCCCGAGGCGGGCGAGCTGCGCGTGGTCCACGAGGACGCGCGGCTGGCGGTGGTGGACAAGCCCGCCGGGCTCACTGTCCATCCCGCCCCCGGCCTGGAGACGGGCACCCTGGTCCACCGCGTGCTGCACCGCTGGCCGCAGGCCGCGCTCATGGACGGCCCGCGCCCCGGCATCGTCCACCGCATCGACAAGGACACCTCGGGGCTTTTGCTGGTGGCCCTGGACGAGGCCACGCGGCTGGCCCTGGCCGAGGATTTCGCCCTGCGCCGGGTGCGCAAGGAATACCTGGCCCTGGTCCACGGCGTGCCCCGGCCCCGGGTCGAACCGTGGGGCGAGATCGACGCGCCCCTGGGCCGCGACCCCCGGCACAAGACGAAAATGGCCGTCCTGCCCTCGGGCGGGCGCCAGGCGCACACGTCGTGGCGGGTGCTGTGGGCCGCGCCCGGCGGAGTGGCCAGCCTCGTGCTGGTGCGCATCCACACCGGGCGCACACATCAGATCCGCGTACACATGGCCCATATCGGGCACCCCCTGCTGGGCGACGCGGTCTACGGCTCGCGCCAGCACGCCGAGTTCGCCGCCGTCACGGGGCTGGACCCGGCCCTGGCCGGGCGCCAGATGCTGCACGCCTGGCGCCTGGGCTTCACCCATCCGCAGACCGGCGCGGCCCTGAGCCTTTGGACCCCGCCGCCCGAGGATTTCCAGGCCCTGGCCCTGGCCCTGGGCCAGACGGCGCTGCGCGTGGGGCTGGTGGGCATGCCCGGCTGCGGCAAGTCAGCCCTGGCGGGGTTCCTGGCCGGGGCGGGGCTGCCCGTGTTCAGCGCGGACCGCTGCGTGGCCGAACTCTACGGCCCGGGGGCCGACGGCTGGGTGCTCCTGCGCCGCCGCTTCGGCGCGGCCCTGGCCCCCGACGGCCGCCCCGTGGACAAGGCCGCGCTGCTGGAGCTGATGCGCTCGGGCGAGGCCCTGCGCCGCGAGGTGCAGGACATGGTTCATCCCCTTGTGCGCCATCGGCTGGAGGAGTTCTGGCGCGCCCACGCCCGGGCCGGGGTGGCCGTGGCCGAGGTGCCGCTGCTGCTGGAGGGCGGCTGGCCCGCCCAGGGGCTGGTGGACGCGGTCCTTGGCGTGCACTGCCCCGAGGCCGTGCGCCGGGCCCGGCTGCGCGAGCTGCGCGGCTGGGACGACGCGACCCAGGCCACCCTGGAGGCCTGGCAGTGGCCCGAGGCCGACAAGCTGGCCCGCTGCGACCTTGTGGCCGACAACGGCGCCGACCTGGAGGCCCTGGCCGCCGAGGCCCGGCGGGTGCTCGCGGCCCTGCGCGGGCTGGCGGCCGGGCGCCGGGAGCGCACGGCCCGGGCCCTGGACGCCCTGTGGACCCCCGACCCCCAGGACGCGCCGTGATCCCCCTGCGCGACAGCATCCCCCGGGTGCATACGCCCTGGGCCACCTGGGCCATCATCGCCTGCAACGCCCTGGCCTTTTCCTGGACCCTGAGCCTTGGCCCCCAGGCCCGCGAGGTGCTTTTCCATCTGCTGGGGGTCGTCCCGCTGCGTTTTTCCGAGCCGGCCCTGGCGGCCCAGGTGGGCTTCCCGCCCCACGGGCAGTACGCCTTTCTGACCTACATGTTCCTGCACGGCGGCTGGCTGCATTTCCTGGCCAACATGTGGACGCTCTGGATCTTCGCCGACAACATCGAGGACGTGATGGGGCCGCTGCGCTTCCTGTGCTTCTACGTCTGCTCGGGGCTGGCGGCACTGGGGGTCCACTATGTGTTCGAGATGCACTCGCCGGTGCCCGTGGTGGGCGCCAGCGGGGCCATAGCCGGGGTCATGGGCGCCTATTTCCTGCTCTACCCCCACGCGCGGGTGACGACCCTGGTGCCGCTGTTCTTCATCCCGCTGATTTTCGACCTGCCCGCCGTGATCTTCCTGGGCTTCTGGTTCCTGTCGCAGTTCTTTTCGGGCGTGGCGGGGCTGGTGGCCCCGGGGCAGGGCGGGGGCATCGCCTGGTGGGCGCACGCCGGGGGCTTCGTCGCCGGGGCGGTGCTGCTGCCGCTGTTCCGCCGCCCGGGGCGCTGCCGCTTCTGCGTGGCGCCCGAGGACGACCCCCTGCGCCGCTTCCCCTTCCTGCGGCGCTGAACGCGGGCCGCGCCGTCCCGGGAGTGGACTTTTCCGCAAATCTGTTTATTGGTTTTGGGCGCGCGGGCGGGGCCCCCTCCCGGCGCAATCCGAATCGAGGGACGCCAATGTTGAAAATCGAGAATCTGCATGTGCGGATCGGCGAGCGGGAGGTGCTGCGCGGCATCGACCTGGAGATCGCCGAGGGCGAGACGTTCATCCTGTTCGGCCCCAACGGCTCGGGCAAGACCACCCTGCTCATGACCCTCATGGGCTTTGGCAACTACACCATCACCGAAGGCCGCATCCTGTTCAAGGACGTGGACATCACCCACGCGCCCATCCACGAGCGCGCGCGCCTGGGCATCGGCATGAGCTTCCAGCGCCCGCCGACCATCCACGGCCTCAAGACCCGCCACCTGGTGCAGATGTGCGCCGCCCACGGCAACAACAAGAACGGCGTCGACGTGGAGGCAATGGCCGGGCGGGTCAATTTCGACACCTTCCTGGACCGCGACATCAACGCGGGCTTCTCCGGCGGCGAGATCAAGCGCTCCGAACTGCTCCAGCTCATGGCCCAGGCTCCGGACCTGGTGCTCTTCGACGAGCCCGAGTCCGGGGTGGACCTGGAGAACATGAAGCTCATCGGCACCACGGCGCGCAGGCTGCTGGACGGCTTCATCGAGCCCACCCCGGGCGTGTCCATGAAGGAGCAGAAATCGCGCCGCAGGACCGCCGGGCTGATCATCACCCACACCGGCTACATCCTGGAATACGTCAACGCCGACCGCGGGCAGGTCATGTACAACGGCCATCTGTGCTGCGAGGCCCGCCCGCGCGACATTCTCGACCATGTGGGCCGCTATGGCTACCAGGAGTGCGTGCGCTGCCTGAGCCAGCCGGGCAGCATCCAGGAATCCTTGGGAGGCGCGCAATGACCGGACCCGAATTCAAGCTCTCCGACTTCTCCTTCGACGGCGCCCAGGCCCCCGGCATCGAGGACCTCTCCACCTTGGACGCGGCCGACAAGAAGCGCCTGCTCTACGCGGGCGTGGACGTGGACCAGAAGGACCGCGCCGGATCGTTCCTGCACATGGACCACTCCGGGGTCCACTGCCATTCCAGCAACCCCGGGGTCGAGATCCTGGACATCAAGCGCGCCCTGAAGAAGTACGACGGCCTGCCCGGCCACTTCTGGACCCAGGTGGACCCCGACAAGGACGAGTTCACCCGCGCGGCGCGCGAGAACCTGCACGGCGGCTACTTCGTGCGCACCCGGCCCGGGGCGCGCATCAAGGAGCCCGTGCAGTCCTGCCTGTTCCTCAAGGGCCAGGCCGTGGGCCAGAACGTCCACAACGTGGTCATCGTCGAGGAGGACTCGGAGCTGCACATCATCACCGGCTGCGCCGTGGCGGGCGAGGACCAGTCCGCCGCGCACCTGGGCATCAGCGAGTTCTTCATCAAGAAGGGCGGCAAGCTGACCTTCACCATGATCCACAACTGGGGCCACAACACGGTGGTCCGCCCGCGCACCGCGGGGGTCGTGGAGGCCGGGGGCGTGTTCCAGAACAACTATGTGCTGCTCAAGCCCGTGAAGACGCTGCAATCCTACCCGGCCATCACCCTGGCGGGCGAGGGCGCCGTGGCGCGTTTCAACTCGGTCATCGTCGCCCCGGCCGGTTCGCATGTGAACTCCGGCAGCCGCATCAACCTGAACGCCCCGGGCACGCGCGGCGAGATCATCTCGCGGACCATGACCACCGGCGGCACCATCATCGCCCCGGCCAACATCACGGCCAACGCCGTGCCCGCGCGCGGGCACCTGGAGTGCAAGGGGCTGATCATCGGCGAGGGCCGCATCTGGGCCATCCCCGAGCTGGACGGCACCCTGGAGGGCGTGGAACTGTCCCATGAGGCCGCCGTGGGCAAGATCGCCCAGGAGGAGATCGAGTACCTCCAGGCGCGCGGCATGGACGAGGACGAGGCCACCTCCACCATCGTGCGCGGCTTCCTCAACGTGGACATGGACGGCCTGCCCGAGAAGCTCCAGCAGGCCATCAGCGAGCAGATCGACCAGCTCGACTCCAGCGACGCCATGTAGCGGCGCGCGGCCCCCGGCGCCCTGGGCGCGGGGGAGGCGGCGGCCGGGCGCAAGGCCCGGGGGCGGCACGGCCCCCGGGCTTTTTCGCGCCCGTTTCGGGGCGTCCCCGGCCTCGGGAAAAGATTCACGTCGGTTGACGGCGGCCGGGAAATGGAACACAACCGCAGGCACGGACCGCAACGGCCCGTGTTTGTTCGATTGCGAGAAAGGGTGGACGGATCGTTTGCGCCCTGCGGCGGGGGAGCCGCAGGACGACGCGCGGGCGGTCCCCATGCAGACCGAGAGGATGGATGCCGGGATACAAGGGACACCTGGCGGGCGCCGGTCTTGTGGCCGGGTGCGCCTGGGCGGCTCTTGGAGCCTGGCTCCCGGCCCATGAACCGGGGCCGCTTCTGGGCAGCGTGCTTGTCGCCGTGTGCGTGCTGGCGGCGCTGTTCCCCGATGTGGACACGGACTCCAAGGGCCGGGGGCTGTTCTACGCCATCCTGGCCGCCGTGGACCTGGGGCTCCTGGTGCGCGGGCAGTACCGCTGGGCCGCCGTGCTGGGGTTCGCCGCCATGCTGCCGGCCCTGGGCCACCACCGGGGCTGGACGCACAGCTGGTGGGCCATGCTGGTTGTCCCGCTGCCCATCCTGGTGCTGCCGGTGGCCTTCTACGGCGTGGAGCCCCTGGCGCTGGTGCCGTTCTACGTCGCCGCCGTGCTGGGCTACCTCTCGCACCTGGCGCTCGACGCGCTGCTATGATCCCGGGCGCCCGTGCAGGGCCGACCCTCCCCGCCCCAGGCCAGTAAGGAAAACCGATGCGCAAGATCTGTGCCCGTTGCCTGCACTGGGTGCCCCCCAAGGACAAGCCCATCCTGTGCGATGTGGAGGGGGTCTGCCTGTTCCGCCCGCCCGGGGAGGCGGGCGGGGAGCCCCCGCGCTACGAATGCCTGACCGAGGCCTGCGGCTGCTGCGAGTTCTACGAACCCAACCCGGCCCTGGCCCCCGGGCAGGACGGCGACGGGAACTGAACCGGACCCGGGCCCTTGGCCGTGAAAAAGCCCCGGGGCGCCAAGGCGCCCCGGGGCTTTTTCACGGCCAAGGGCCCGGGTCCGGCTCAGTTCCCGTCGCCGTCCCGCCCGGGGGCCAGGGCCGGGTTGGGTTCGTAGAA
>NZ_JALNWM010000197.1 GCF_023230885.1 Desulfocurvus sp.
CAAGCTGCACCAGTGCGGCCTGCCGAAGAAGATGGCGCTCGAGCTGTTCAAGCCGTTCATCTATGCGCGGCTGCAGACGCTCGGCCAGGCGGCGACCGTCAAGCAGGCGAAGAAGCTGGTCGAGAAGGAGAAGCCGGAAGTCTGGGACGTGCTCGACGAGGTCATTCGCGAGCATCCGGTGCTGCTCAACCGTGCGCCGACGCTGCACCGTCTGGGCATCCAGGCGTTCGAGCCGGTGCTGATCGAGGGCAAGGCCATCCAGCTGCACCCGCTGGTCTGCTCGGCCTACAACGCGGACTTCGACGGCGACCAGATGGCCGTCCACGTCCCGCTGTCCGTGGAGGCGCAGATCGAGTGCCGCGTTTTGCTCATGAGCACCAACAACATCCTGTCCCCGGCCAACGGATCGCCCATCATCGTGCCCAGCCAGGACATCGTGCTCGGCCTGTACTACCTCACCGCCGAACGCTCCTTCGAGAAGGGCGAGGGCAAGTGCTTCTCCGACAAGTGGGAGGTTATCGCCGCCCTGGATGCCGGGGTCGTCAGCCTGCACTCGCGCGTCGAGGTGCGCCTGGACGGGCGCATGGTGCGCACCACCCCGGGCCGGATGATCGTCTCCGAGCTGTTGCCCGAAGAGGTGCCCTTCGAGATGGTCAACTGCCTGCTGGACAAGGGCAATATCAAGCGCCTTGTGGGCGAGACCTACCGCGTGGCCGGGACCAAGGCCACGGTCATCCTGTGTGACCGCTTAAAGGACCTGGGCTACGAGTACGCCACCCGCGCGGGCGTCACCGTCGGCGTCAAGGACCTGCGCATCCCCGACAGCAAGTACACGATCCTCAAGGACTCCACCGACGAGGTGGATACCATCGAATCCCAGTACCGCGACGGCATCATCACCCGCACGGAGAAGTACAACAAGGTCATCGACGTGTGGACCAAGGCGACCAACGACGTGTCGCGCGAGATGATGCAGGAGATGTCCGTCGACCTGATCACCGACGAGAAGAGCGGCAAGGTGGAGAAGAACTCCAGCTTCAACCCGATCTTCATGATGGCCAACTCCGGCGCGCGAGGCAACGTCGACCAGATGCGCCAGCTGGCGGGCATGCGCGGCCTGATGGCCAAGCCGTCCGGCGAGATCATCGAGACGCCCATCACCTCGAGCTTCCGCGAGGGGCTCTCGGTGCTCCAGTACTTCATCTCCACCCACGGCGCACGCAAGGGCCTGGCCGACACGGCCCTCAAGACGGCCAACTCCGGCTACCTGACCCGCCGCCTGGTGGACGTGGCCCAGGATGTCATCGTCTCCGAGATCGACTGCGGCACCGTGGACGGCCTGGAGGTCGGCGACCTGATCAAGGCCGGCGACATCAAGATGAAGCTCTCGGCGCGCGTGCTGGGCCGTACGGCCCTGCACCCGGTGACCCACCCCGAGACGGGCGAGGTCATCGTGCCCGCGGGCCAGCTCATCGACGAGACCCTGGCTCTGGAGATCGAGAAGGCCGGCGTCAGCTCGGTGACCATCCGCTCCGGCCTGACCTGCCGCAGCCAGCACGGCGTCTGCTCCACCTGCTACGGCCGCGACCTGGCCCGGGGCCATGTGGTCAACGTCGGCGAAACCGTGGGCATCATCGCCGCCCAGTCCATCGGCGAGCCCGGCACCCAGCTGACCATGCGCACCTTCCACATCGGCGGCACGGCCTCCAAGGAGGTCGAGCAGTCCTCGCACATCGCCCAGCACAGCGGCCGGGTCATCCTGTCGCGCGTGAAGGTCGTCAAGAACAAGGACGGCCGGGCCATGGTCATGGGCAAGTCCGGCCAGGTGGGCGTGGTGGACGAGGAGGGCCGCGAGCGCGAGAAGTATGTGCTGCCCTCGGGCGCGGTGCTCCATGTGGAGGCCGGACAGGAGGTGCGCAAGGGCGCCGTCCTGGCCGAGTGGGACCCCTTCAACGAGCCCTTCGTCTCCGACGTGGAAGGCACCGTGCGCTTCAACGACATCGTGGAAGGCAAGACCGTCCAGGAGAACCTGGACGACGCCACCATGCGCACCAGCCTGACCATCATGGAATACCGCACCACCAACTTCAAGCCGAGCATCGCCATCGTCGACGACGCGGGCGAGGTCAAGATCCGCCCCGGCTCCCAGGGCACCAAGGCCCACTATCCGCTGCCCGTTGGCGCCATTCTCATGGTCCAGGACGGCGACCGGATCGGCGCGGGCGACATCATCGCCCGCAAGCCGCGCGAAACCTCCAAGACCAAGGACATCGTCGGCGGTCTGCCCCGCGTGGCCGAGCTGTTCGAAGTCCGCAAGCCCAAGGACCTGGCCGTGGTCTCCGAGATCGACGGCATCGTTTCCTACGGGCCGGAGAGCAAGGGCAAGCGCAAGATCATCGTCGCCCCCGAGGTCGGCGATCCGCGCGAGTACCTGATCCCCAAGGGCAAGCACATCACCGTCACCGAGGGCGACTTCGTGGAGGCGGGCGAACTGCTCACCGAGGGCCATCCCGAGCTGCACGACATCCTGGCCATCAAGGGCGAGAAGCACCTGGCCAACTACCTGGTGGAAGAAATCCAGGACGTGTACCGCTTCCAGGGCGTGACCATCAACGACAAGCACATCGAGATCATCGTGCGCCAGATGCTGCGCAAGGTGAACATCCTCGACCCGGGCGACAGCAGCTTCCTCGCTGGCGAGCATGTGGACAAGTACCGCTTCGGCGAGGAGAACCGCAAGGTGCTCAAGATGGGCATGAAGCCCGCCGTGGCCGAGCCTCTGGTCCTGGGCATCACCCAGGCCTCGCTGACCACCGACTCCTTCATCTCCGCGGCCTCCTTCCAGGAGACCACCAAGGTGCTCACCGAAGCCTCGCTCATGGGCAAGGCCGACAGCCTGCGCGGCCTGAAGGAGAACGTCATCGTCGGCCGGCTGATCCCCGCGGGGACGGGCTACCGCAGGTACATGGACTGCGACATCTCCGTGCCCGAGCAGCCCGAGAAGCCCGACAAGTTCCTGGAGGACCTGGAGGACAGTCCGCTGCTCATCGACGGCGGGTTCTAGGCCGCCGGAAACGGCGTACAGCGACGAGAGCGGGGGGCTTCGGCCCCCCGCTTTTTTTGGGCGCGGGGCGCCGCGTTCCGGACTGAGGCTTTCGTTGCGCTCATGGGGCCGGGCCGAGGGGGTGGGGCCGGGCCGAGGGCTGTGGGGCCGGGCCGAGGGGCCGGGGTGCGGGAAATTTTTTGCGCACATTGCTTGACAAGGCCGGGCGGGTCCTCTATGGATATGCGTCTGCGAGTTGGAACATACCGCTCCCGCAGGGAGTGGACGTCCGCTGCTCATCGATCCCCTCGGGGATCCTCTGGGAGTGGAAGATATCCTTGCCATGAAGAGCAGGGGGATTCTTCCCCCTGCTCTTTTAAGTTTTTGAGGCTGGCGTCGAATGGCCGGAAGTACCGGGACCAGAGAGACGCCGATCCGTCGGGTGACGGGCGCGCCGGTTGCGCCGCCCGAGCCGTAAATCAGGATGGAGGAGCTTGATGCCGACCATCAACCAGTTGGTCCGCAAGAAGCGGAATTTGCAGCTCAAGAGAAAGAAGACTCCTGCCCTGCAGGAATGCCCCCAGCGCCGTGGCGTGTGCACCCGCGTGTACACCACGACCCCCAAGAAGCCGAACTCGGCTTTGCGCAAGGTCGCCCGCGTGCGCCTGACCAATGGCATCGAGGTGACCTCGTACATTCCGGGCGAGGGGCACAACCTGCAGGAGCACTCCGTGGTCATGATCCGCGGCGGCCGCGTCAAAGACCTGCCCGGCGTGCGTTACCACATCATCCGCGGCACCCTGGATACCTCCGGTGTCGCCGACCGTCGCAAGAGCCGTTCCAAGTACGGCGCCAAGCGTCCGAAGTAACGAAGGGAGTAGCGATCAATGCCCAGAAAAGGTCCCGTTCCCAAGAGGGAAGTCCTGCCCGATCCGGTCTATCACAGCGTTCTGGCGGCCCGGTTCATCAACCGTCTCATGTTTGACGGCAAGAAGAGCACGGCCGAGACGATCTTCTACAAGTCCCTGGTCATCCTTGGCGAAAAGGCCCAGGAAGACCCCATCCGGGCCTTCGAGAAGGCCGTGGACAACGTCAAGCCGCACGTCGAGGTCAAGTCCCGCCGTGTGGGCGGCGCGACCTACCAGGTGCCCGTCGAGGTTCGTCCCGAGCGCGGTGTGGCCCTGGCCATCCGCTGGCTGATCAACTACGCCCGCTCCCGGGGCGAGAAGGGCATGGTCGCCCGCCTGTCCGGCGAGCTGCTCGAGGCCTACGGCAACCGGGGCGGCGCCGTGAAAAAGAAGGAAGACACCCACCGCATGGCCGACGCCAACAAGGCGTTCGCGCACTACCGCTGGTAGGGCTTGGAGTTACCTGTGGCACGAGTTGTCCCCATTCCGAAACAGAGAAACATCGGTATCATGGCCCACATCGACGCGGGCAAGACCACGACCACCGAGCGTATTCTCTTTTATACCGGCGTTTCCCACAAGATCGGTGAAGTCCACGACGGCCAGGCCACCATGGACTGGATGGAGCAGGAGCAGGAGCGCGGCATCACCATCACCTCCGCCGCCACCATCTGCTATTGGCGTGAGCACCGCATCAACATCATCGACACCCCCGGGCACGTCGACTTCACTATGGAAGTCGAGCGCTCCCTGCGCGTGCTCGACGGGGCCGTCGCCGTGTTCGACGCCGTCGCCGGCGTGGAGCCGCAGTCCGAGACGGTGTGGCGCCAGGCCGACCGCTACAAGGTCCCCCGCGTCTGCTTCGTCAACAAGATGGACCGCGTGGGCGCGGACTTCTTCCGTTGCTGCGACATGATCAAGAACCGCCTGGGCGCCAAACCCGTGCCGTTGCAGCTCCCCATCGGTTCCGAGGACGAGTTCCGCGGCGTCGTGGACCTCATCCGCGGCAAGGCGATCCTCTTCGACGACCAGTCCATGGGCGCCAACCACAACTTCGTGGACATCCCCGAGGACATGCTCGACCTCTACGAGACGATGCGCCAGGAAATGCTGGACGCCGTCGCCGAGGAGGACGATGCTCTCATGGAGAAGTACCTCGGCGGCGAGGAGCTGACCGAGGAGGAAATCATCACCGGTGTGCGCAAGGCGACCACCAACCTGATCATCGTGCCCGTGCTGTGCGGCTCGGCCTTCAAGAACAAGGGCGTGCAGCCCCTGCTCGACGCCGTGGTGGACTTCCTGCCCTCGCCGGTGGACATCCCGGCCATGCGCGGCGTGAACCCCGACAACGGAAACGAGATCGTCTGCGAGTGCGACGATTCCAAGCCTCTGGCGGCCCTGGCCTTCAAGCTGTTCTCCGATCCCTACGTCGGGCACCTGACCTTCCTGCGCATCTACTCCGGCTTCGTTGAGTCCGGCATGACCGTGCTCAACGCCGCCACGGGCAAGAAGGAGCGCATCGGGCGCCTGCTCAAGATGCACGCCAACAAGCGCGAAGAGATCAAGTGGGCTGGCGCGGGCGACATCGTCGCCGCCGTGGGCCTGAAATACGCCTCCACCGGCGACACCCTGTGCGCCCTGAACTCCTCGGTGATGCTGGAGTCCCTGGACATCCCCGAGCCGGTCATCGAGGTGGCCATCGAGCCCAAGACCAAGGCGGACCGCGACACCCTGTCCGACGCCCTGGCCAAGCTGGCCAAAGAGGATCCGAGCTTCCGCGTCAAGGGTGACGAGGAAACCGGCCAGACCCTCATCGCGGGCATGGGCGAGCTGCACCTTGAGATCATCGTGGACCGCCTGCTGCGCGAGTTCTCGGTCAACGCCAACGTGGGCGCGCCGCGCGTGGCCTACCGCGAGACCCTGACCAAGCCCAACAAGGTGGACCACAAGTACGCCAAGCAGTCTGGCGGCCGCGGCCAGTACGGCCACGTCGTCATCGAGGTCGAGCCGAACCCGGCCAAGGGCTACGAGTTCGTCAACGCCATCACCGGCGGTGTCATTCCCAAGGAATACATCCCGGCCGTCGATAAAGGCATCCAGGAGGCCCTCACCTCGGGCACCATGGCGGGCTACCCCGTGGTGGACGTGAAGGTCTCCCTGGTCTTCGGTTCCTACCATGAGGTCGACTCCTCGGAGCAGGCGTTCAAGGTCGCCGGCTCCATGGCCGTCAAAGAGGCCCTCAGGGGCGCGTCCCCCGTGCTGCTGGAACCGATCATGTCCGTCGAAGTCGTTTCGCCCGACGAGTATCTGGGCGATGTCATGGGCGACCTGAACTCCCGCCGCGGCCGTGTCTCGAACATGGAAGCCCGCGCCGGGGCCCAGGTGGTCCGGGCCAACGTGCCGCTCTCCGAAATGTTTGGCTACGCCACCGACCTGCGGTCCAAGACCCAGGGCCGGGCGACGTTCACCATGCAGTTCGACCATTACGAGCGGGTTCCGGCGGGCTTGGCTGAAGAAATCATGAAGAAGAACTAGGGGGTGCCATAATGGGCAAAGCGAAATTCGAACGCAAGAAGCCTCACGTCAACGTGGGGACCATTGGTCACATCGACCACGGCAAGACCACCCTGACCGCCGCGATCACCAAGATCGCCGCCCTGCGTGGCGGCGGCGCCTTTGTGGCCTTCGACGAGATCGACAAGGCCCCCGAGGAGAAG
>NZ_JALNWM010000198.1 GCF_023230885.1 Desulfocurvus sp.
CGGCGGCGGTCATGGCGTCCAGGACCGGCCCCAGGGCCTGGGGCCGGGCGCCGCCCAGGGCCCGGGCGAGGTCTGCGGCATCCGCGCTTCCGGGCGGGTTTCCGGAGCGCGCAAGCGCGTCGGGCAGCTCCAGGTCGAGAGCCAGGTTCAGCAGGGCCAGGGTCACGGGGGCCACGAGCCAACGGCCCAGTTGGGCGAAGGGCGGCTCCCCGGCCCGGGCGGCGGGGGTGGCGACGGCGCGGGGCATGGCTAGAACCTCCAGACGATACGGGTTCCGAAGCTCATGGGGTCGCCGTCTTCCACGATGGTCTGGCCGTTGGCCTTGAGCTTCTTGACGGCGTGGCGGTCGTCCAGGAGGTTCTTGGTCCAGACCGAGAACTCCCATTGCTCCGTGCGGTAGCCGACCTGGAGGTTCACCGTGCGCTGGCCCGCGTCGCTCAGGGTGTTTTCGGCGTCGAAGTACTGCTTGCCCGAGCCGAACAGGTCGGCCTGGAGGAACAGCCCGTTGGCGTGGGTGTAGCCGAGACCGAGGTTGAAGGTCAGGTCCGGCGCCCAGGGCAGGCGCTTGCCGTCGTAGTCCCGGGCGCCCACGGTCCACTCGTCGACTTCCGAGCGGGCGTAGCCCAGGCCCGCGCGCAGCTCCAGCCCCGCCAGGGGGAAGGCCCGGGCCTCCAGTTCCACGCCCGTGGAATGGGCCTTGGCGGAGTTGGTGAATTTCCATGCGCCCACGCCCCCGGCGGGGTCCTCCTGGCGGACCTGCTTGTCGCGGATCGTGGAGTGGAAGACCGCGAAGTCGGCCCGCAGGCGGTCGTCGAGCCAGGCGGTCTTCAGCCCGGCCTCGTAGTTGGTGCTGTATTCGGCGTCGTAGTGGAAGTTGTCCGCGTTGCTGGCGGTGAACACGTTAAACCCCCCGGGCAGGTAGCCCCGGGACCAGGACAGGTAGCCGGTCATATTGTCCGTCATGTCCAGGGACAGGGCGGCCGTGGGCAGCAGTTCGGTGTAGTCGGTGGTCTTGCCGTAGTCGCGGCGCAGCCCGGCCCCGGTTTCGTAGGTCTGGTCGCCGTCCAGGCGCGTGCGCTCCGCGCGCAGGCCCGCCGTCAGGCGCAGGCGGTCCAGCATGGCCCAGGTCCCCTGGCCGAAGACGGCGCCGGTCTCTTCGGTGTACTCCGTGTGCAGGGCGGTGCTGGCCGCGGCCATGAGGCGCTTGCGGTCCATGTCCGTGCGCGTGGAGGCCCGGCCCAGGTATATCCCGCCGACCCAGGACAGCCCGGCGTCGCCCCGGGAGGCCACGCGCAGCTCCTGGGTCGCGTTGTCCTGGTCGATGCGCATGTCGGACAGGCCCACGGGCGCGGGGGTGCGGTCGATGTCGCTTTTCATCCTGTAGGCGTAGTCCATGTAGCTGGTGATGGAGGTGACCGTGAAGCGGTCGGCCGCGTATTCGGCCGCCAGGGCGGGCACCACGAGGTCCGAGGAGGCGTCGTCCCTGGCGTTGGCGCGGACCTTGAGCCGACCCGAGCGGACCGGGCCGGTGTCCAGGCGCATGGTCCCGATGCCGTCGTCGCTGTGGGCGGCGTCCAGGGACAGGCGCAGGTCCAGGGCGGCGGTGGGCGTCAGGCGGAGCGTGGCCCGGCCGGTGTCCGCCTTGTGCCCGGCGGCACTGTCGCTGCCCTTGTGCGTGTTTTCCACGAAACCGTCGGTCTGGTGGCGCAGGAAGCTGCCCGAGAGGTACACCGAATCCCCCATCAGCGGCCCGGCCGCCGAGGCGCCCGTGCGCAGGGTCTCGAAGCTGCCGACCTCGGCGAAGACCGAGCCGCGCGGGGTGCCGTCCGGCGCGCGGCGCACGACGTTGATCACGCCGGATTCGCTGTTGCGGCCGTACAGCGTGCCCTGCGGCCCGCGCAGCACCTCGATGCGCTCCACGTCGTGCAGGTACATGTTCTGCATGTACGACAGCGGGTAGGGCACGCCGTCCACATAGAGGCCCGCCGGTGACTGCAGGGCGGTGTCCCAGGTGGAGAAGCCCCGGATGACGATCTCGTTGCCCGAGCTTGTGCTTTTCATGTGCACGTTGGGGAAGAGGTCCGTCGCGTCCTGCAATGTCCTGGCCGCAATGTCGTCGAGGTCGAGGTCCGAGGCCCAGGACATGCTGGTGGCGATGTCCCTGACCTTCTGCTCGCGCTTGGTGGCGGTGACGGTGGTCGTCTCCAGGGTGTGGGCCGGGGCGTCCTGCGGCTGGCGCGCGTGGGCTCCCGGGGCGAGCAGCAGCAGGGCCGCGACGGCGAAGAGGATTGGCTGGCGCATGGGGTCTCCTTGCGGGTCGACTTGAAATTGATTTTCCTTTTCAGTATACCGGAAGCCGACGGGCCGCTGGCCGCCGAGGGGACAAAAATTGTCTCGCGCGGGGCGGGCCCGGAGGCGGCCCCAGGCATGGACACCACGCGCGACCTCTCCCTTTTCGCCGGGCCGGCGGTCTATGATTCCGCCGGGGCCCAGGCCGTGGCCCTGCGCCCGGGGCTGACCCTGCAACTGGCCCGGGTCGCCTGCGGCGTGCCGTTCCGGGCCGAGTTCGCCATCCAGGATTCCCCGGTCATCTTCGGCTTCATGCTCGCCGGGCTGAACCGCTGCCGCTACGAGGAGGGCCCCTTGCGCCGGAGCACGCGCGTCCACGGCAGCGGCAGCAACCGGATCACTTATCTTCCCGAGACAGCAGGCGTTTTGGAATGCCGGGCCGGGATGCACCGGTTGAGCATCATCGCGACCCGGGAGTTCCTGGAACCGTACCTGGCCCTTGGCCGGGCCAGGACGCCCGGGGGGCTGGCGGCCGCCCTGGGCGGGCGCAAGGAGGCCTTCCAGTGGGCCGGGCGGCGCAGTGTGGACAAGATGCGCCTGGTGGCGGACATCCTTGGCCAGCCCTACTGCGGGGGCTTGCGGCGGCTGCACCTGGAGGCGCGCGCCCTGGAGCTGGTCGGGATGCAGCTTGGCGAGCTCCTGGCCCCGGGGGCGGGGCTCTCGCGGACCCCGGCCCTGGGGGCGGCCGACGAGGCCCGCATCCGCGAGGCCCGCGAAATCCTGGTGCGGGACATGGAGAATCCGCCCTCCCTGGCCGGGCTGGCCCGGCTGGCGGGCGTCAACGAGAGGAAGCTCAAGACGGGCTTCAAGCAGGTTTTCGGGCTTCCCGTGTTCGAGTATTTCCGCAACTACCGCCTCGAAATGGCCCGCGAGCTGCTCGGCTCGGGCGCCATGACCGTCACCGAGGCCGCCATGCACGTCGGCTACCGCAGCCTGGGCCACTTCAGCGCGGAGTTCCGCCGGAAGTTCGGCCAGACGCCCAAGAAGTTCCAGGGCCGCTGAGCCCGCCGCCTCCGTACGCCTCCCCGCCCCGCCTTTGCCTCTGCCCCCTGCGCCCCGCCGTCCCCACCCCGCCTCCCCGCGCGCGAAACCGGCGTTGACACGCCGGGCCGTCCGTTTTCTTATGCGCCGTGTACCGTGGCGTTTTCCCCGTGTTCCGGCCCGGTCCGGCACTTCAAAAAAAGTTGGCATTCATCTTGTAGGGTTCAGTGGTACAAGGAGGCATCATGAGCAACATCCAGGAGATCATCGCGGAGTTCGGCCGGAGCATCGGGCTGGACGGCTTGGCCCTCGACGAGGGCAACTGCTGCACCCTGCAGTTCGATGCGCAGGTGGTGACTATCGAGCATCTGCCCGATTCCGATGAGCTTTATTTCTATACGCGCGTGGGGATCGTGCCCGCGCACGAGGCCACCCGGCTGCGCCTGTTCACTTTCCTGCTCGAGGCGGACTGCTTTTTCCGGCGCACCAGCGGCGGCGTCCTGGGTGTGGACATGGAGCGCGAGGCCGTTGTCTACACCAACAAGGTTGGCGTTGGCGGCTGGTTGAACGCCAACCTCCTTGGCGAATACATGCAGGCCTTCGTCAATCTGGCCGAGGAGTTCGCGCGGCAGCTGCGGGACATCGACGCCCAGGCCCCCGAGGCGGGCGGCGCGGCCCCCGAGCCCTCGGGGATGGCCCTGCGCGTCTAGGCGCACACCCAAAGAAAGCCCAAGGGGGAGGACATCATGCCCGGCAACATCGAGGGCCTGACGCAACTGGCCCAGACATTCAATACCATCGGCGACCGCCACGTCGCCCTGGGCGGCGACCGCCAGATCCAGGCCGGAGCCGGCAACTGGCTCGGCCGCGCGGTGAACTGGATCAAATCGGCCCTGAACATCGGCGGCGCGGCGAACGTGAACAGCTCCATCATGAGCCACGTCGTCGGGCGCATCCGCGACACCGAGGGCATGGGCGACCGCTTCGCGGAGATCGCCCGGAACCGCCTGGGCAGCGCCCTGACCCGGGGCACGCCCATCACCGGGCGCGAGGTCTCCCAGGTCATTTCCGACCTGGTGCGCGTCCGGGGCGACGAGGCCCGGGCCCGCGAGGCCAACATCGCCATCAACGTCAAGGCCCTGTGCGCGGCCCCCAGCGCCGGGGAGGGCTCCGAGTCCCTGCTTGTGGCCGCCATGCGCGAGAAGATGGCCCTCTTCGGCATGGAGGGCGAAATGGATGCGCTGGGGCCGCAGGACTTCCAGGCCGTCCAGGACAAGGTGGGCGCGCAGTTCGTCCGCGCCGGGGCGAGCCCCACCCCGGGCCAGGCCAGGGAGGCCCTGCTGGAGGCCTGCCGCCAGTTCAGCCTGGCGCGGGTCAAGAGCCATATCGACGCCAAGGTCCAGGCGCATTGCGGGCACTCCGGGCCGCAGGACGCCCTGCCCGCAGCCCTGCGCGCGCGGGCGGGCGAGCGGGGCATGACCGTGGACATGAGCCCGGAGCAGATGGGCAAGCTCGAAGCCCTGGTCCACAAGAAGCTGGAGGTTGCCTGCACCTACAACCCCGGCGCCCTCCACCCGCCCACGGACATGGAGACCCAGGCCCTGCGCGACCGGGTCATCGACGGCTTCCTGGACGCCCTGCACGTCATCGACGCCAACACGGTCCTGAACCCCGAGGAGAAGGCCGTGGCCCGCGAGGCAGTGCTGTCCGCGCCCACGGTGTTCACCCCGGGCATGGTCGGCGCCCTGTGCGACGGCCTGCGCGACACCCAGATCTTCGTGGCCACGGCGACCCACCCCGCCGTGGGCCGCTCGGACATCGCCGGGGCGATGGAAACGTTCCAGGAGGCCATGAACGGGGTCTTCATGGGCGAGGACGGCCCGCGCGAGGGCATCGACGGCATGGACGAGGTGGAGGTGGTCAAGGACGCCCTGCTGCGCTGCGCCTTCGAGCGCCAGGGCCTGCGCGGCGAGGAGGGCGTCCAGGCCCTGGAGCGGATGACGGCGCGCGGGTCGGCCATGAACATGTACCGTTTCGAGCTGGAGCGGCAGGACATGAGCCAGCCCGGAGTGGTCAAGAACAACGTGGCCTGCCTCCAGCTGCTCACCGGCCTGGCCCGGCACCTGGACCTGCCCCCGCGGGCCGAACAGGCCATGCGCGAGGTGGGCCTGCACAGCGTGACCTTCGGCCAGGCCCGGGAGATCCTCGGGCCCGGGGTCCATTCCGACAAGGGGCTGCCCGAGGTCCTGGGCTTCGACACGGACGGGGCCGCGCGGCTGCTGGAGCAGGCCGTGGCCGACGACATGCGCTCCCCCGCGCCCGACCCCGGCCAGGGGCTTATGGGCTCGGCCCCGGAAGGCTTCAGGGCCAAGATGGAGCAGTTCTCCGAGGGCTTCCTCAAGGACTTCTTCCGCAACGGCATCGTGGTCGACGGCGAGCGGATCCCGGGCCCGGGAACCAACGACCACCAGGCAATGGAGCAGGCCCTGGACCGGCTCATCGGCCATTTCCCCGACGCAGGCGAGGCCGGACGGGCGACCCGGGGCCTTTTCCAGGCCATGGCCGCCTCCGTGTTCAACGCCCTGCTGGCCGACCCCGCCACGGCGGAGGGGACCATGCAGACCCTGACGGGCCGGGGCGACAAGCTGAGCGACATGCTGGAGTTCAGCATCGCCTCGCGGGGCGGGGGCCGCTACGACGTGCAGGTCGAAGTGGCGGTGCAGCGCAGCCGGGAGGGCGCGGACGGCAACCGGAACGACCCGCGCGGCCTCGGGGCGCGCATGGACCTGACCCTGACGGGCTGCGACCGGCCGGATGCCCCGCCCGCGGTGCGGGTGGCCAACTTCGACTTCCTCCTGGCGACCATGCGCCACTAGCGCCGCGCCCGGGAAGCGTCGGGCGCGGGGGACAGGTGTGCCCGGCGCGGGCAGGCGCGGGCCGTGGCCGGAAGGTCGCGGCCCGCGCGTCGTTTCGTTCGGCGCCGCGCGGGGCGGCCGGGCGCGCTCGTCCTGCCGCCGGGGCGGCGCCGTCGAAGCGGCCCCGGGCTTCCGGGGAGCCCGCTTTGGGTTGTCCGCGGTTTCCCCGCTCTGGGGGCCCGGGCACCCGGGCGGGCGGCACGCTTCGCGGCCCCGGGCGGGCCGGTTTTCCTTTGTGCCCGGGGCCGTGGTGCGTTCGGCGGGGGGCGTCGGCCTGGAACCCCTGGCCTCCATCCGGAGGGGCGGCCCCGCCCCGGGCCGCCTTCGGGGCATCCCGAGCCCGGAGCCTGCGCGACGCCCCCTCGGGCGGCCCGGCGGGGCAGGCGGGGCAGCCTCCGGCCCCGGGC
>NZ_JALNWM010000199.1 GCF_023230885.1 Desulfocurvus sp.
AGGGCTCGGGCAGGGCGTCCAGGCCGGTCAGGTTCTCCACGATGGGCAGCCCCGCGCCCAGGAGCAGGGTGTGCACCGGGCGCTCGGGGTCGGCGGTGGAGTCGATGTTCATGGCGTCGATTCCGGCCAGGGCGGCCCCGGCCGCACACAGCAGCTCAGCGGCCCCGCGGGTCAGGTGGGGCAGGTCGCGAAAGTAGGCGTCGTCGCCCCAGCGGCGGGCGTGGCCGGTATGCACCAGCACGGCCCGCCCGGCCAGGGGCAGGCCCTGGAGAGCCTCGGGGCCGATGGCCCGGGGGGCGTCCGGCGCCCGGCGCACCAGGGTCACGGGCAGGTCGGCCAGCCGCTCCAGGGGCAGGTCCGCAAGGTCCGCGCCGTCGGCGTGGCGGTGGAAGGGCGCGTCGATGTATGTGCCGGTGTTGCCGATCATGGTAATGCGCCCGATGTGGAACTCCGTGCCCGGGGCGTAGCGCCCGCGCGAGGCCTCGCGCGAGAGGTGCGCGTCCACCACCGGCCCGGGCAGCCCCGGGCAGCTGATCATGCCGTGAACAACGGGATGGGACAGGTCGAAGTATCTCATGCGTCCTCACTCAGGGTATCGGCCAGGTAGGCCTCCAGGTCCGGGCGGCCGGCGGGGTTGCGCAGGCAGTGGGCCAACCACGCCCCGCGCTCGAAGCACATGACGCGCAGGTCCCACACGCAGGCCGTCAGGCTGGTGTGGGTCCGCTCCTCCAGGGCCGCGGGCGCCTCGGCGGGGGCGATGAACACGCGGTGGCGCAGCTCGTTCTCGTTTTCCCACCAGTCGGCGAAGACCCAGGCCGCGCCGCGCCCGTCGTGGATGCCCAGGTAGCCCACGCCGTAGCGGCCCGGCCCGGCGGCCGGTGCGGGAAAGGCCGTGGCCGCCAGCCCGTGCGCGGCCGCAACCAGCTCCGGGCGCGGCAGGGCCCGGCCGTGGGCGATGCCGTAGGTCTTGATGCGCCAGCCGCCGACATCGAGCAGGCCCAGGGGCCGGATGGGCCGCAGGCCGCAGGGTTCGGGCAGGGGGAAGGTGCTCATGGGTCCTCCTTTTCGCGAGGGGTCATACCCACCGGGCCTCCACGGTGCGCTCCGAAACGTTGCCGCCGGTGTTCACCGTGCCCGCGGGCTCGATCATCATGATCTTCGTCTCCTCATCGGCCACGGGCATGTGCTCCACCCCGCGCGGCACCACAAGGCACTCCCCGGGGCCCAGCTCCACGTCGCGGTCGCGGAACCGCAGGGTCATGCGGCCCTCGATGACGAGGAACATCTCGTCCTCGTCCTCGTGGCTGTGCCACTCGAAGGCGCCCTGGATGCGCCCGAGCTTCACATGCACGTCACCCACTCGGGCGATGATCCGGGGCGACCACCGCTCCGTGAACAGCGCGAATTTTTCCTGGATGTTGATCTTTTCCACGAGGATGCTCCTTCCGCTCGCGGCGGGTTTGCGCTCAGTCCGCGCCGGGCGCCGCGCAGGCCACGGGCAGGGCTCCGCCCTCGCGCAGGGCGCGGAAGGCGATGATCGTGCGCGTGCCGCAGACGGCCTCGATGTCGTTGATGCCCATGACCACCTCCTCGAGCTGGGCCGTGTCGCGGCAGCGGACCTTGGCCAGGAAGCAGTCCTCGCCGGTGAGATGCGCGACCTCCTGCACGGCGGGCACGGTGCACAGGGCGCCGCCCACCTCGCGGGCGCGGCGGTACACCGACAGGCGCACCAGCACATAGGCCAGCACGGGCAGGGCCACGGCGACGGGGTCGACCAGGGCGGCATAGCCCCGGATGACCCCGTCCTGCTCCAGGCGCCGGATGCGCCCGAAGACCGCCGAGGCCGTCATGCCCACGCGCCGGGCGATCTCCGCGTTGGATGTCCGGGCGTTCTCCTGAAGGATGGTAATGATTTTTGCGTCAATTTCGTCGATCATATTCTTTTATCCCCTTTCAAGTTTCGATATGTCACAAGCGGGCACATGTAAAGCGCGAAAATGCCCCGCGCCTTCCGGGGGGGGGGCGGGGCGGGGCGGCGGGGTTGTACAGCGACCTTGCCAAGACCGGGACGCGCGGTTAAGGGGGTGCGCTGGGGGCGTGTCCGCTCCCGGTTTTTTCCGAACAAGGCAAGGTCGTTTCATGCGCAGATGGCATATGAGGGGGGGCTACCGCGAGGTGCTCGTGGTCGGGCTGCCGCTGGTGGCGAGCATGGTCTCGGGCACGGTGATGCAGTTCACCGACCGCATGTTCCTGGCGCACCACAGCCTGGAGGCCCTGGCAGCCTCGTTGTCGGGCAGCATCACGAATTTCGTCTTCATGGCCTTTTTCGTGGGCGTGGCCAGCTACGTCAACGTCTTCGTGGCCCAGTACACGGGCGCCGGGCAGCCCGGCAACGTGGGCGCGGCCCTGTGGCAGGGGCTGTGGTTCTCGCTCCTGGCCGGGGTGGCGCTGGCGCTGCTGTCCCTGCCGGGGGGCTGGATCTTCGCCCTGGCCGGGCACGCGCCCGAGATCCAGGAGATGGAGGTGGCCTACTACCGCATCCTGTGCTGGGGCTCGGGCCTGGCCGTGCTGGGCATGTGCCTGTCCACGTTCTACTCCGGACGCGGGCTGACGCGCACGGTGGCCGTGGTCAACATGATCGGCGCCGCCCTGAACATCCCCCTGGACTACGCGCTCATCAACGGCGCCTGGGGCTTTCCGGCCCTGGGCATCCGGGGTGCGGGCATCGCCACGGTGACGGCCTGGGGCGTGACGGCGCTGCTGTTCGCCGCGCTGGTGTTCACCCGGGGCAACGAGGCGCGCTTCGGCGTGCGCTCCCGGTGGCGGCCCGACCGCGAACTGTTCGCGCGGCTCATGCGCTTCGGGCTGCCGGGCGGGGCGCAGCTGTTCCTGGACGTGTTCGGCTTCACGGTATTCATCCTGCTCATCGGCCGGTTGGGGACCACGGAGCTGGCCGCATCCAACCTCGTGTTCTCCCTGGACCATTTCGCCTTCATGCCCATGGTCGGGCTGCATATCGCCATCGAGACGCTGGTGGGCCAGGCCCTGGGCGCAGGCGATCCGGGCCGGGCCGAGGAGGTCACGCGCAGCGCCCTGCACCTGGCCCTGGCCTGGGCCCTGTCCCTGGCCGCCGTGTTCCTGTTGGTCCCCGAGCCGCTGGTGGCGGCCTTCCGCCCGGCGGACATGACCCCCGCGCAGTACGCCCCGGTCATGACCATGGGCAGCCTGCTGCTGGTGGTCGTGGCCTTCTACACCCTGTTCGACGGCGTGGCCCTGGTCCACTTCGGCGCCCTCAAGGGCGCGGGGGACACGGGCTTCGTCATGCTCTGCCAGTCCGTGTGCTCCCTGCTGCTCCAGGTGCTGCCGGTGTGGCTCCTGGTGGAGGTCCTGGGCTGGGGGGTCTACTGGTGCTGGGGCACCCTGGCCGTGTCCCTGGCCGTGCTCGCCCTGGCCGCGCGGCTGCGCTACGCCGGGGGCCGCTGGAAGGCCATGAGCGTCATCTCCGGCTAGGGGCCGGGGAGCCGACCCGCGCCCCGGCCCGGCCCTTGCCTGGGGCCGGGCGATGCTTATCTTCCCCCCTCGGGCCGCGCGGCGGCCCGGCCCGGCCACGCACCCTCAACGCCGCGCCCCCCGGCGCGCCGGACACAAGCATCATGACCAATCCCGCCTCCCGCCCCGGCGCCGAATACATCCACATCGAAGGCGCCCGCCAGCACAACCTGAAGAACCTGGACCTGGACATCCCGCGCGGCAAGCTCGTGGTGGTCTGCGGGCCCAGCGGCTCGGGCAAATCCACCCTGGCCTTCGACATCGTCTACGCCGAGGGCCAGCGGCGCTATGTGGAATCCCTTTCGGCCTATGCCCGCCAGTTCCTGCCCCAGATGGACAAGCCCAAGGTGGACAAGATCGAGGGCCTGTCCCCGGCCATTTCCCTGGAACAGCAGGCCGCCTCGCGCAACCCGCGCTCCACCGTGGGCACGGTGACGGAGATCTACGACTTCCTGCGCGTGTTCTACGCCCGCCTGGGCACCATGTACTGCCCGCAATGCGGCAAGCCCATCCGCTCCCAGACAGCCGACGAGATCGTGGACGACATCCTGGCCCTGGGCGAGGGGGCGCGCTTCCTGCTGCTGGCGCCCCTGGCCGAGCACCAGAAGGGCACCCACGCCGAACGCCTGAAGCGCCTGCGCTCCGAGGGCTTCGCCCGGGTGCGCGTCGACGGCCAGGTGCTCGAACTGGAGCCCCTGCCCGAGCTGGAGAAGAACCGCAAGCACACCATCGAGCTGGTGGTGGACCGCCTTGTGGTGCGCGAGGGCGTGCGCGGGCGGCTGGCCGACTCGGTGGAGCTGGCCCTGGCCCACGGCGGCGGGCGGCTGGCCGTGGCCCTGGCGGGCGGCGAGCGCGACGGCGAGACGATCTTCTTCAGCACCGACTCGGCCTGCCCCACCTGCCACGTCAGCCTGCCGGCCCTGACCCCGCAGCTGTTCTCCTTCAACAGCCCCCAGGGGGCCTGCCCGACCTGCTCGGGCCTGGGCAGCGTGGACTATTTCGAGCCCGCCCTGCTGGCGCCCAACCGGGGCCTGTCCCTGGAGGGCGGGGCGGTCATCCCCTGGAAGAACCCGCGCGTGTTCTCGCGCTTCGCCGACCGCCTGAAGGCCCTGGGCCGCCGCCACGGCTTCACCCTGGGCACGCCCCTGGCGGCGTTTTCCCGGGGTGCGCACCACGCGCTCTTCCACGGCGAAGGGGAGGGCGGCGACTGGCCCGGGGTGGTCGCCCTGCTGGACAGCGGCATGAGCTTCGGCTCCATCTGGCGCGACGAGCTGTCGCGCTACCGCCAGAGCCGCCCCTGCCCGGCCTGCGCCGGGGCCCGCCTGCGCCCCGAGGCCCTGGCCGCCCGCGTGGGCGACCTGAACCTCTTCGAGTTCACCAGCCTGTCCATCCGCCGGGCCCTGGACTGGCTGCGCGGCCGCGAGTTCCCGGGCCACAAGGCCATGATCGCCGAGCCGCTGATGAAGGAGCTGACCCATCGCCTGGGCTTTCTGGTCAACGTCGGGCTGGACTACCTGTCCCTGGGCCGCAACATGTCGACCCTGTCCGGCGGCGAGGCCCAGCGCATCCGCCTGGCCGGGCAGCTGGGCTCCGGGCTCGTGGGCGTGACCTACGTCCTGGACGAGCCCTCCATCGGCCTGCACCCGCGCGACAACGACCGCCTGCTGGCCACCCTGCGCGAGCTCCAGGGCCGGGGCAACACCGTGCTGGTGGTCGAGCACGACGAGGCGACCATCAAGCACGCCGACCACATCCTGGAGCTGGGCCCCGGCTCGGGCTGGCTGGGCGGGGAGATCGTCTACCAGGGCGACGTGCCCGGCCTGCTGGCCGACGCGAAGAGCCTCACCGCGCGCTACCTGCGCGGGGATATGCGCATCGAGCAGCCCGACGCCCGGCGCCCGGCCCGGGGCGTCGTAGCCCTCAAGGGCGTGACCACAAACAACCTGCGCGGGCTGGACGTGGACTTCCCCCTGGGCTGCCTGACCTGCGTCACCGGCGTGTCCGGCTCGGGCAAATCCTCCCTGGTCATGGACACGCTCTACAAGCACCTGGCCCTGGAGCGCGGCATCAAGGTCGAGGAGCCCGGCCAGCTCGCGGGCATCGCCGGGGGCGAGGCCATCGAGCGCATCGTCTCCATCGACCAGACGCCCATCGGCCGCACCCCGCGTTCCAACCCGGCCACCTACACCAAGATATTCGACGAGATCCGCACCATCTTCGCCGGGACCAAGGAGGCCAAAAAGCGCGGCTACAAGCCCGGCCGCTTCAGCTTCAACGTGCGCGGCGGCCGCTGCGAGGCCTGCCAGGGCGACGGGTCCATCCGCGTGGAGATGCACTTCCTGCCCGACGTGTTCGTGACCTGCGACGTGTGCAAGGGCCAGCGCTACAATCGCGAGACCCTGGAGGTGCGCTACAAGGGCCTGAACATCTCCGAGGTTCTGGGGCTGACCGTGCGCCAGTCCCTGCAATTCTTCGAGAACTACCCGGTCCTGGTCCGCCGGCTGGCCATTCTCGAAGACGTGGGCCTGGAGTACCTGCGCCTTGGCCAGCCCGCCACCACGCTGTCGGGCGGCGAGGCCCAGCGCATCAAGATCAGCCGCTAGCTGGGCAAGCGCAGCCTGCCCGGGACCCTCTACATCCTCGACGAGCCGACCACCGGCCTGCACATGCATGAGGTCGGCAAGCTCATCGCCGTGCTGCACCGCCTGGTGGACAAGGGCGCCACCGTCGTGGTCATCGAGCACAACACCGACGTGGTCCGTGCCGCCGACTGGGTCCTGGACCTGGGGCCCGGCGGCGGCGAGCACGGGGGGCGCATCGTCTCCCGGGGCACCCCGGAGCACATCATCGCCGACCCCGACTCCGTGACCGGGCGCTTCCTCGTGGACCGGGGCTGACCGACGGGGGAGCGGGGCGTGGGCGCCCACGCCCCGCTCCCCCGCCCGGCGCCCAAGCCGCCCCGCCCGACGCCCAAGCCGTCCTCCCCACATCCTTCCCGGC
>NZ_JALNWM010000200.1 GCF_023230885.1 Desulfocurvus sp.
CCGCGATCTTGACGCCCAGGGTGAACATGCCCGCCGCCAGCCTCAGCAGCCCCTGGCCCAGGGCCGGGCCGAGGAGGATGCCCCCGGGCGGCACCAGGGCGAAGCTGTCCGCAAGCCCCTGGAGCAGGTACAGGTGGCCGTTGAGGGCCAAAAAGGTCAGCAGGGTGGTCATGTAGAGGAAATGCGAGGTGACCACCACCTGCTGGCCCGTCAGGGGGTCGATGACGTTGATCATCGAAAAGCCCATCTGGAAGCCGATGATCTGCCCGCCCGTCTGCACCGCCGCGAACAGGAAGCGCACCACCAGCATGAGGGCCATGCCCAGGAGCAGCTCGCCCGCGAGCATCAGCGCGATGAGCCAGCCGTTCTTGGGCATCAGCTCCCCGGGGAAGGAGAGCTGCGGCCACAGCGCCCACGACAGGACCACGCACAGCGCGGCCTTCACCGTCTTGGGCACCGTCTCCCCGCCGAAAAAGGGCATGAGGAACAGCACCAGGCTGGTGCGCATGAGCGTCAGCAGGAAGCTGAACACATGGGCGGGGTCGAAGGCGAAGATGTCCATAGCCCGGCCTTTGCAAAGGCCGGGCCATGTCCGGGGAATGTCGATTTCAGGCTATGTTGCCGTAAAAAAAGACGATTACTTCACAAGGTCCGGGGTGTACTCGGGCACGATCTCGACGAGTTGTTGGCGGATGAGCGCGTGGTCGCGGGCCAGGGCGGCCTGGCGCAGGCGCTCCAGGGCCTCGTCCAGCCCGGCGGGGGCGCAGGCGTCGCTGCGCAGGACCATGATCTGGTCGTGCCCGGTGGGCACCACGCCCTCGTCGGCGGTGATCAGCTCCTCGTAGAGCTTCTCGCCCGGGCGCAGGCCGATGAAGCGGATCTCGATGTCCTTGCCGGGCTCCTTGCCCGAAAGGCGGATCAGGTCGGCGGCCATGTCGGCTATGCGCACGGGCTGGCCCATCCTGAGCACGAATATCTCGCCGCCCTCGCCCATGCTCCCGGCCTGGAGGATGAGCTGGCAGGCCTCCTCGATGGTCATGAAGAAGCGGGTGACCTCGGGGTGGGTCACGGTCAGCGGGCCGCCGCGCTCGATCTGGCGGCGGAAGAGCGGAATCACCGAGCCCGCCGAGCCGATGACGTTGCCGAAGCGCACGGCCATGAGCCGCGTGCCGCGCCCGCAGTGGGCCTGCATGATCTTTTCGGTGATGCGCTTGGTGGCGCCCATGACGTTGGTGGGCCGCACGGCCTTGTCGGTGGAAACCACCAGCAGGCGCTCCACGCCCCGGTCCACGGCGGCCTCCACCAGGTTGCGCGTGGCCAGGGCGTTGTTGGCCACGGCCTGCCAGGGGTTGGCTTCCAGCATGGGCACATGCTTGTAGGCCGCGGCGTGGAAGACGACCTCGGGGCGGTAGGTGTCCAGGACGTGGGCCGTCCAGGCCGTGTCCTGCAGGGAGCCGAGCAGGGCCTCGTACTTCCGGAAGCCGTGTTCGTGCTCCATCTCCATCTGGATGGCGTAGAGGTTGGATTCGCTGGCGTCCAGCAGCAGCAGGCGCCCGGGGGCGAAGGACAATATCTGGCGGCACAGCTCCGAGCCGATGGACCCGCCCGCCCCGGTGACCAGCACCGTGCGCCCGCGCAGGCAGCCCGCGATGCCCTCCATGTCCAGATGGGCGGGCTCGCGGCCGAGCAGGTCCTTGTAGTCCACGTCGCGCAGGTCCTTGACCGTGACCTTGCCCCGGGCCAGTTCGGCGAGGCTTGGGATGCGCCGGTAGGCCAGCCCGGCGGCCTCGCAGTGGCCGATGATCTCGCGCATGGCCGGGCCGGAGAGGTCGGAGATGGCGATGAGCGCCTCGCGGGCGGGGTCGCGCTCGGTCTCCAGCCAGTGCCGGAGGGCGCGCACCGGGCCGACCACCGGCACGCCGTGCAGGGCGCGGCCCTGCTTTTCGGGGTCGTCGTCGAACAGGGCCGCCACGTCGATGTCGCGCCGGGCGGAGCCGGCGATGTCGCGCAGCAGGCGCTCGGCGGAGTTGCCCGCGCCGATGACCACGCAGCGCGTGGCCGCGCCCTCGCGGCGGCCCCGGCGCAGCACCGAGGGCAGATCCACGAAGCCCATGCCGTAGAATAGGCGGATGCCCACCCGCAGCCCGGCCACGAAGGCCATGGTGAAGAACCAGTCCAGGACGAACACCGAGCGCGAGTAGCCCGTGAAGTTCTGCGAAAGAACCAGGTAGCCGACCACCAGCAGGGTCGCGGCGGACGCGGCCTTCACGATGTTGGCCATGTCCGTCAGGCTGGTGTAGCGCCACATGCCCCGGTAGAGCCCGAAGACCAGGAAGCAGAACAGCTTGACCAGCAGCAGGGGCCCCAGGGTGGCCAGCATCCGTTCGCCCTGCCAGGCGGGCGGCAGGCCCTCGAAGCGGATCAGGTAGCTGAGGACGTGCGCCCCCAGGACCAGGAGGGCGTCCAAGGCCAGGAGAATATAGAAATTATATGATTTCAGTCTGTTGAACATGTGTTTCAGCTCTGGCCCTTTACGGCGCGCCGGATCGCCCCGCAGACGCGGTCCAGGTCGGCTTCGGTCATTTTTGTGTCCGAGGGCAGGCACAGGCCCCGGGCGAACAGTTCCTCGTCGGCGCCGGGCCCCACGAAGGGCGCGTCGGCGAAGACGGGCTGCATGTGCATGGGTTTCCACACCGGGCGGGACTCGATGTTCTCCTCCTCCAGGGCCAGGCGCACGGCCTCGCGCAGGCGGTAGCCCGAGTGGGCGTCGTCGCCGAACAGGGCGCAGGTCAGCCAGCGGTTGGCGCGGCCCGAGGGCGCCTCGGGCATGAACTCGATCCACGGCTCGGCCCCCAGGCGTTCGCGGTAGCCCGCGAACAGGGCGCGCTTCTGCTCCACGCGCTCGGCCAGTACCTCCAGCTGCCCCCGG
Organism: Desulfocurvus sp.; assembly: GCF_023230885.1. Taxonomy (GTDB): domain Bacteria; phylum Desulfobacterota; class Desulfovibrionia; order Desulfovibrionales; family Desulfovibrionaceae; genus Desulfocurvus. Next base: position 2,930 of record NZ_JALNWM010000200.1, read on the forward strand.
CCCACGGCGGCCAGCAGGTTGCTCATGCGGTAGTTGTAGCCCAGCTCGGAGTGCTGGTAGTGGGGCGCGGGGTCGCGCGCCTGGGTGGCCAGGAAGCGGGCCTTGTCCGCCTGGGCCTTGTCCTGGGCCACGAACATGCCGCCGCCGCCGCAGGTGATGATCTTGTTGCCGTTGAAGCTGAAGGCCGCCAGGGGCGCGAAGGTGCCGGTCTGGCGCCCGGCATGCAGGGAGCCCAGGGACTCGGCGGCGTCTTCCACCAGGGCCAGGCCGTATTCGGCGCAGATGGCGGCGGCGGCGCCCACGTCGCAGGGCTGGCCGTAGAGGTGGACGAGCATCAGGGCGCGCGGCATGGGCCCGCCCGCGCGGCGCCGGGCCGAGAGGTGGGCTTCCAGGGCCTCCAGGTCCAGGTTCCAGGTCCGGGGGTCGGCGTCCACGAAGACGGGGCGCGCGCCCTGGTAGACCACGGGCGAGGCCGAGGCGATGAAGGTCAGGTCCGAGCAGACCACCTCGTCGCCGGGGCCCACGCCCGCAAGGCGCAGGGCCAGGTGCAGGGCCGCCGTTCCCGAGGCCACGGCCACGCAGTGGCCCTGGCCGAGGAATGCCTCGAACTCCCGCTCGAAGGCCGGGATGTGCGGGCCCACCGGGGCGATGTAGTTGTCCGCAAACGCCTGCCCGATGTAATTCAACTCGCTGCCGCCCATGTGCGGGGAGGACAGGAATATTCTGTCGTGCACGCCAGTCCGCTCCTTGCTGTGCGCCCCCGGGGCGGGGCCGCTGCCGGGGGGTGTATCCGAAAACCGGGGCCCAGACAACGACTGGATCATTCCCGGCCCGTGAACGGGGTGCGCGTCGCGGCCCCGGGCTCGTTTATGCCCCGGCGGGCGAACACGGCGCCCACGGTGCGCGCCAGGATGACCACGTCCAGGAGCGGGTTCATGTTGTCCACATACCATACGTCGCGGGCAAAGACCTCGGGCCAGGTGATGGCGTTGCGGCCGTTGACCTGCGCCCAGCCGGTGATGCCCGGCAGAACCTCGTGGCGCCGGGCCTGCTCGGGGGAATACAGGGGCAGGTACCCGGGCAGCAGCGGCCGGGGGCCGACCAGGCTCATGTCGCCCGCGAGCACGTTCCACAGCTCGGGCAGCTCGTCGAGGCTTGTGGCGCGCAGGATGCGCCCGAAGCGCGGCAGGCGTTGCGCATCGGGCAGCAGCGCCCCCGACGGGTCGCGCTCGTCGGTCATGGTGCGGAACTTGCGGATGGTGAACAGGCGCCCGCCAAGCCCGGCCCGCGTCTGGCGGAAGAGCACCGGCGAGCCGAGGCGCAGGCGCACCAGCAGCGCCACCGCCCCGGCCAGGGGCAGCCACAGCGGCGCCAGCCCGAGCACCAGGATCACGTCCATCCAGCGCTTCCAGGCCGGAACGCGCGCATACAGGGCCAGGTACTGCGTGGTCATGGAAAATCCTTGTGAAGCTGCCGGTAGACCTGGATGATCTCCCCGGCCAGGGTGTTGGCGTCGAACAGGGTCTCGGCGCGGCGGCGTCCGGCGCGGCCCATGCGCTGGCGCAGGTCCGCGTCGGCCAGCAGGGTTTCCAGGGCCCGGGCCAGGGCCGGGGCGTCGCCCACGGGCACCAGCAGGCCGTTTTCCCCCGGGGCCACGATTTCGCGGCAGCCCGGGGCCTGGGTGGTGACCACGGGCAGCCCGCAGGCCAGGGCCTCCTGGAGGCTCACGGGCAGGCCCTCGCGGTAGGAGGGCAGCACGGCCACGTCGGACAGCGCCCAGACCAGGGGCATGTCCTCGCGCCAGCCCGCGAAGACCACGGCCCCGCCCGCCCGGGCGGCCTCCAGGGCCTCGGGGGTCAGGGATGTCGGGTTGCCCGGGTCGGGCTCGCCCGCGAGCACGAAGCGCGCCCGGGGGTGCCGCGCGGCCAGCGCGCGGGCCGCCTCCAGGAACTCGAACACGCCCTTGTCGCGGATGAGCCGGGCGGCCAGGGTCAGGACCACATGGTCCGGCTCCAGGCCCAGGGCCGCGCGGGCCCGGGCCACCCTCGCGGGGTCGAAGGCCCCCGGGCGCAGGGCGCCCACGTCCACCCCCGTGCCCCGGATCATGAACGCGGGGGTGCGCCCGATGAGGCCGCGGGCCTGGAAATGGCCGCGGTCGTCGTCGTTCTGGAAGACGAGGGCCGCGCAGCGTGCGCGGGTCGCGCGGTACAGGGCGTGGAAAAGCCCGCGCCGCAGCCCGCCGCGCAGGCCCCGGCCCAGGAAGTTGGAGCCCAGCCCGGTGACGGAGTTGACCAGGGGCGCGGCGCCGCCCACCGCCAGCCGCGAGAAGATGTTCGGCTGGTGGGTGAAGGCGTGGACCACCTGCGGGCGCACGGCGGCCACGATGCGCTGCAGGGCGGCCACCGAGGCCAGGGCCGCCCCCGGCCCCAGGCTGCCCCGGGCCACGGCCCAAGGGTGGACCCGGGCGCCGAGGGCGGCCACGGCGTCGAAATGCCCGTCGCGCGGGACGGCCACATGGACCTGGGCGCCCTCGGCCAGCAGCCTGCGCACCAGGGCCCGGCGCATGAGGGCCACGTTGATCCCGGCGTGGGAAACGAGCAGGACGCGCGGCGCGGTCACGACCCGTGCTCCCGCAGCCAGGCCTGGAACATGAGCACGGCCCAGAGCTGGTATTGGCGGTTGGCGCGCCCCGAGAGATGCTCGTCCAGGGCGCGGGCCACGGGGGCCGGGGCCAGGAAGCCCTCGCGGGCCAGGCGCGCGGGGTCCAGCAGGTCCCGGGCCCAGTCGCGCAGGGGGCCGCGCAGCCACTGGTCGATGGGCACGCCGAAGCCCTGCTTGGGCCGCTCGAATATCCGCGCGGGCACATGGCGGTAGAGCACCTGGCGCAGCAGCCATTTGCCGCGCCCCCGGTGCAGCTTCATGGCCGGGGGCAGCCCCAGGGCGAATTCGGCCACGCGGTGGTCCAGCAGCGGCACGCGCGCCTCCAGGGCCACGGCCATGGACGCGCGGTCCACCTTGTGCAGCACGTCGCCGGGCAGGTAGGTGCGCATGTCCATGGCCATCATCCAGGCCGCGTAGTCCGGCTGGTCGGGCCAGCGCGCGGGGTCGGTGAAGGCCGTCGGCGGCGGGACGGCCCCGAGGGCCACGGCTTCGGGCCGCGTCCAGTACGAGGCCAGGGAGTGGAAGAACGCCTCGCGCGAGGGCGCGCCCAAGGCGGCGGCCAGCTTGTGCAGTTTGTCGCGCACGATGAGCTGGCGCCTGGCCGGGGAGCGCAGGCGTTGCAGGGCCTGCACCGCCGCACCGGCCAGGGCGCCCCCGGGGCCCTCCAGCAGGGCGCCCAGGGCGCGGCGCGCGCCCTGGGGCAGGCGCGAGACCCGGGCCCACAGCGCCGGGGCCAGCAGATAGCGGTTATAGCCGCCGAACAGCTCGTCGCCGCCGTCGCCCGACAGGGCCACCACCACCCGCTCGCGGGCCAGGCGCGAAACCAGGTAGGTGGGTATCTGCGAAGCGTCGGCAAAGGGCTCGTCGTAGAAGTGCGGCAGCAGCGGGATGACCTCGCGGGCCTGGGCCGGGCTCAGGCGCAGGGTGGTGTGCTCCGTGCCCAGGTGCGCGGCCACG
>NZ_JALNWM010000201.1 GCF_023230885.1 Desulfocurvus sp.
CAAAAGTCGAGCCTGTGCATGTGCCGGGGAAAGACGGCCAGCCCGGCCTGCGGCCGGGCGGCGCGGATGTCGCGCAGGGCGGCCAGCACGTCCCGCTCCTCCTGGCGGCGCACCGAGGCCATCACGGCCCAGGGTCTGCCGTCGCCCATGACGGCCGCCACGGGCCCGGAGCCGGGGGCGGCGCCGTCCTCGGGCGCCGGGGTCGCGAAGCGGTCGAACTTGATGTTGTTCATGCGTTCCACGCGCGCGGCCCCGAAGAGCAGGGAGAAGCGCAGGGCCGCCTCGTCGGACACGGCCAGCACGCGCTGGGGCGCGAGCTCGCGCAGCAGGCGCCCGGCGCACAGGTAGCCCGCGAGGCTGCGGGCGTTCATGCGCGCGTTGGCCAGCACCACGGGCACGTCGAACTCCCGGGCCGCGGCCAGCAGCCCGGGCCAGATTTCCGTTTCCAGCAGCACCAGCACCCGGGGGCTGGCCTGTTCCATGGCCCGGGCCATGAGCGAGGGCTGGTCGAAGGGGCAGTAGGCCGGGATGAGGGTGACCCCGGGGTGCCGCCCGGCGACCTCGGCGGCGGCGCGCTCCAGCACCTCGCGGCCCTGGCGGGTGTTGGTGGTGGCCAGGATGCGCAGGGGGCGCTCCTCGGCCAGGGCCGCAGGCAGGGCCAGGGCCAGCTCGCGCACGAGGTAGGCCTCGCCGCCGGAGGCGGCCTGCATCCACACGTCCACGAAGCCGTCGGGCCCGGGGCGGAGCAGGCGCTCGGAGAAGCCCTCGCGCAGGCGCGGGGCCAGCCACAGGGCCGGGATGGCCAGGGGCCAGAGCAGGTCGTAGAGCCCGAGCAGGGCCTTGCAGGTGCCGTTGGGCGCCATGCCTATGCCTCCCCCCGGGCGCGGGCCAGCCCGAGTTCCATCAGCCGCGCGATGAGGGCGTCGAAGTCCAGGCCCACGGCGGCGGCCTCCTGGGGCAGCAGGCTGGTGGGCGTCATGCCCGGCAGGGTGTTGACCTCCAGCAGCAGGGGCTGCCCGTCGCGCACCAGGAAATCGGCCCGGCTGTAGCCCGCAAGGCCCAGGGCGCGGTGGGCCGCCAGGGTGATGGCCTGGACCCGCGCGGTCAGCTCCGGGGCCACGGGCGCGGGGCAGATCTCCTCGCAGCGTCCGGCCTCGTATTTGCTGGCGTAATCGAAGAACGGGGCGTCGCCCGCCGGGCGGATGGCCACCAGGGGCAGGGCCTCGTCGCCCAGGATGCCGCAGGTCAGCTCCTGGCCGGGCAGGTAGGGCTCCAGCAGCGCCTCGGCGCCCGTGGCGAAGATGGCCCCCAGGGCGCAGGCCAGCTCGTCCCGGTCGCGGGCCAGGGTGGAGCATACGCTGGAGCCGCCTGCGTTGGGCTTGGCGAACAGCGGGTAGGGCAGCCGGGGCGCGAAGGCGGGGCCGGGGTCGCGGGGCAGGAATTCCCAGTCCGGCGTGGGCAGGCCCCGGTCGCGGAAGATGACCTTGGAGGCGTTCTTGTTCAGCGCCAGGTAGGAGCCCGCCGGGCCCGAGCCCTGGTAGGGGCAGCCCGCCACGTCGAGCATGGCCTGGAGCAGGCCGTCCTCGCCGGGGGCGCCGTGCAGGTTGATGAAGGCGAAGTCGGCCCGGCGGGCGGCGTCGAACAGGCTGCCCAGGCCGTGGGCGGGGTCCAGGTCGGCCACCTCGTGGCCCAGGTTGACCAGGGCGCGGCGGATGCCCCGGGCGCCCGACAGGGAAACCTCACGTTCGGACGACCAGCCGCCCGCTATCAAAAGGACACGCATGGAGCTTGACCTCCAGGAGTTCGCTCAAGGTGTGTTCGACGGCCCGTCCCTGGCGGAAGGCCGCCTCGATGCGTTCGCGGGCCGTCTCGTTCTTGCCGTAGCGTTCGAAGAGGTCCGTATAGCGTGCGCCCAGGGAAACCACGGCGTCGTGGCGCACGCGCTTGTCGGCGTACTGCACGGCCAGGGGCAGGAAGTAGCGCGCGGGGTCCACGGGGTAGGGCCACCAGACGTGGTGCATGACGCCCTGGGCCAGGGCCGGGTTGCCCGTGCAGTCGAGCACCCAGGCCGCCCCGAGCTGGGCGTGGTTGCCGCCGTGCTGCACGCAGTAGAATTTTGCCAGGTCGTGCAGCAGGCCCGAGGCGCGCACCGCCCGGGCCCAGCCCGGCGCCACGACGCCCAGCGCCTCGGCGCGCTCGCCCAGGGCGCCCGCGATGGCGCCCACCAGGGCGCTGTGGGCGCGGATGTGCCCGGGCATGGCGCAGCGGTCCCAGTGGGCGAGGCATTCCTCGTCCGTGGGCACGGGGAACTCCGTGGGGTCCGGGGGCAGGGCGGGGGCGAGCAGGGCCGGATCGTCCGCGGCCCTGGACCCGGGGGTTCCGGGGGCGGGGCCATCGGGAATGGCGTGCGGGGTGTGGCGGGTCATTGTGCGTCGCGCGGTCCGGGCTTGAGGGGCACGCCGGGCGCGCCGTGCGTCCGGTGCCCAGGGTTCTATCAGCGTCATCGCGAAAAAGAAAGGGGGGCGCCCTTGAGATCATGGCGGCTTCGTAGTATGGCCGGGCGTCGGGGCGGCGCCCCGGCGCGCAGGCCGCCTGCGCCCAACCTGCAACCGGACTGGGAGCGCATGTGAGCATCTTCGACCAATTCAGCGATCCTGAACTGTGCAAGTCCGTGCTGGACGCCATCCACAGCGAACTGGAAGGCGAACTGCGCTTTATGGAAGTCTGCGGAACGCATACCGTGGCGATCTTTCGCAGCGGGCTGCGGTCCCTGCTGCCCCCCGGGGTCATGCATCTCTCCGGCCCGGGCTGCCCCGTGTGCGTGACCCACGAGAGCGAAGTGGGCATGTACATGGACCTGGCCGGCCGCGACGGGGTCATCGTGGCGACCTTCGGCGACCTGGTGCGCGTTCCCGGCCCGGGGGGCACCTGCCTGAAGGACGCAATGGCCCAGGGCGCGCGCGTGGCCGTGGTCTACTCGCCCATGGACGCCCTGGCCCTGGCCCGCGAAAACCCCGGCGACACGGTGGTCTTCCTGGGCATCGGCTTCGAGACCACGGCTCCCGCCGTGGCCGCCACCCTCCAGGCCGCCCGTGCCGCGGGGGTGGGCAACTTCCGGGTCCTGTCCTTCCACAAGCTGGTGCCCCCGGCGCTGCACGCGCTGCTGGGCGACCCCGAGCTGAACCTCGACGCCCTGGTCATGCCCGGCCACGTCTCGACGATCATCGGCCTGGAGCCCTACCGCTTCATCGCCGACGAGTTCCGCCTGCCCGCCGCCATCACGGGTTTCGATCCGCTGGACATCCTGCAATCGCTGCTGGACATCGTGCGCCAGCGCAACGAGGGCCGGGCGGAGGTGGTCAACCTCTACCGCCGCGCCGTGCAGGACCTGGGCAACCCCAAGGCCGTGGCCGTGATGGATTCCGTGTTCGCCCCCGCCGACGCCCTGTGGCGCGGCATCGGCATGATTCCGGGCTCCGGGCTGGCCCTGCGGCCCGGATACGAGGCCTTCGACGCCCAGAAGGCCCTGGGGCTGACCCTGCCCGAGGCCAAGCCCATTCCCGGCTGCCGCTGCGGCGACGTGTTGCGCGGCAAGCTGACCCCCGACCGCTGCCCGCTGTTCGCCAAGGCCTGCACCCCCGCCAAGCCCGTGGGCCCGTGCATGGTCTCCACCGAAGGCTCCTGCGCGGCCTACTTCAAGTACCAGATGGAGATATAGGCAATGGACGCCAAGCATGTCCTCCTCGATTACGGCAGCGGCGGCAAGGCCTCCCAGCGGCTCATCGGCGAGCTTTTCCTGCGCCACTTCGACAACCCCGTGCTGGCGCGCATGGACGACGCGGCCTTCCTGGACATCCAGGGCCCCCTGGCCATGAGCACCGACTCCTTCGTGGTCGACCCGGTGTTCTTCCCGGGCGGGAACATCGGCTCCCTGGCCGTGCACGGCACGGTGAACGACGTGGCCATGCTCGGCGCGCGGCCCCGGTTCCTGTCCTGCGCGTTCATCCTGGAGGAGGGCTTCGAGCTGGAGAAGCTCGAACGCATCGTGGAGGCCATGGGCGCGGCCGCGCGCGACGCCGGGGTCTGCATCGTCACCGGCGACACCAAGGTCGTGCCCCGGGGCATGGCCGACAAGATATTCATCAACACCACCGGCGTGGGCACCATGCTCGTGGCCGAGCACCCCAGCGGGCACCGCGCGGCGCCCGGCGACGCGGTGCTCGTGTCGGGCAGCATGGGCGACCACGGGCTGGCCATCCTGGCCCAGCGCGAGGGCCTGGCCTTCGAGACGCCCGTGCTCTCGGACAGCGCGGCCCTCAACGCCATGACCGAGCGCCTGCTGCTGGAGGTGGGCGATATCCACGTTCTGCGCGACCCCACGCGCGGCGGGCTGGCCACCACCCTGAACGAGATCGCCGGGCAGTCCGAAGTGGGCATCGCGCTGGACGAGGCGGCCATTCCCGTGAGCCAGGCCGTGCGCTCGGGCTGTTCCTTCCTCGGGCTGGACCCGCTCTACCTGGCCAACGAGGGCAAGCTCATCTGCATCCTGCCCGAGGCCAAGGCCGAGGCCGCGCTGGAGGTCATGCGCGCCGACCCCCGGGGAGCCGGGGCGCGGCGCGTGGGCGTCGTGGAGGCCGCCAATCCCGGCAAGGTCGTGCTGCGCACGGGCCTGGGCGGCAAGCGTCTGCTGAACATGCTCGAGGGCGAGCAGCTGCCGCGCATCTGCTAGCCCGTCCCGGTGCCTCCGGAAGGTTCCGCCGGGGCGCGTTGCGTCGTGGCGGGGCAGGGCCTCGGCTGGCGGGCGCGGCGCCAGGATTGCGCCGGGGCCGTGGCCGGGAGGCGCGCCGTCCGCTTCGTGCGGCCGGGCCGGGGAGCTGGAGTTGCCCGCCTGCGGGCGCGGGCCGATGGCCGGGGGCGTATGGCGCCCGGGCGTCGGCCCGCGTTGCTTTGCCTGGGGGCGCGTTGCCCTGCGCGGCCGGTTGGGCGCGGCCCCCGGGCGGACATTGCCGGGGGCGCGAAGGGAAAGGGCGGGCGGCGCGCGGCCGTCGGTCCGCGCCGCGTTGCCGGGGAGGGCGCAGCCCCGCGCGGCAGCCCGGGCTCCGCGCCGGGGGCGCCGGGCGCCGCAAGCCCGGCGGGCCGGGCGCTGCCCCGTGGCTGGAGGGGCGCGGCTACTTGAGCATGGCCCCCAGGTGCACCGGGGTCACGCCCTGTACGGTGAACTCGCGTACGAAGCGCACACTCCGGCCAACCAGCCCGGCACCGGCCAGGCGCAGGGTCCGCTCGGCGGCCGTGGCCGCCCGGCGGCGCCCGGCGCGGACCTTGATCCGCAGGGCCGGGCCGGGCGGCAGGGCGCCGCGCAGCACCCGCCGCAGCCAGGACCCTTCGCCGCCCACGGCCAGGATGGCCAGCTCCTGCGCGCGTTCGAGCCCTCCGGGCAGCACCGCCGCATCGTCCTCGAAATAGAAACCCCGGCCCTCGGCGGTGAGCACCACCGAGCCGATGGGCGTGACCCGGGGCTCGCCGTCCTCGTCCACCGTGGCCAGGGCGCGGAAGCGCGCGGCGGCCACGGTGCGTTTCACCTCGGTCCAGGTCATCTCGCCGTTCATGAGCCCTCCTTGCCCCGGCGGGCGGCCGGGGTCGCGCAGAGTTCCTTCCACAGCACGTCGAGCATCGCCGCGCGTTGCGCCGGGCCCAGGGGCGGGGCCAGGGCCTCGGCCCCGGCGAGCATGGCGCAGCCCATGCGCGCCAGCAGGGCCGCCCGGGCCGGGTCGCCCGTGGTTTCGCGCAGCAGGGTCTCCAGGTGTTCCTGGCGCCGGGCGTCCACGCGGCACTGGTAGGCTCCGGCCTCGGGGTCGCGCATGGCCCAGGCGCGAATGGCCGCTTCGGGGCCGCCGGGGGCGGGCAGCAGGGCGTCGAGGCGCCGCCGCCCCCCACGGGCGCGGCCCGGGGGCGGGACCGCCGCCTCGGCCCAATGTTCCAGCAGGGAGCGCAGGAAGGCGTCCCGCCCGGAAAAGTGGTGGTAGAACGAGCCCTTGGTCGTGCCCATGCGTGCGCACAGGGCCTCGATGGTCAGGGCGTCGATGCCGCCCTCGGCCAGCAGTTCCAGGCCCTGGCGGAGCAGGTCCTCCCGGGATCGGCGCGGCGCGGCGCCGCCCTGGGGTGCCCTTCCCGCACGGAGGCCCTGGGGCGCAATGGTCCTGACGTGTCGCATGGGTCTTGCCTTGCCCTTGCCGCTTTTGGCTTTTAATACAATACGGTATGGTATTGTCTAGCCCGAACCCGGAGGTCTGTCAACGGACGACTGAAAAAGGAAGGGAAAAGCGTCGTTAAATTGTGGAAATGGGACAAGCGGACGCCTGGACGACGGGCCGGGGCGCCGGGGAGCCCTGGCAGGGGGGCGCAGCGCAAGGGGCGGGGCTGTGGGAGGGGCGCGAAGGAGCGCCGGGTGCGCCGGAGCCGTGTGCGGCCGGGCGCCCTGGCTCTGCCGTGCCCCCTGCCCGGGTGGCGGCGGCCCCCCCCCCCGGCCTGGGGGGCGG
>NZ_JALNWM010000202.1 GCF_023230885.1 Desulfocurvus sp.
CATGGTCAGGGGCGCGCCCTTCCAGCGGGCGGCGGCCATGCGCTGGGCCACGCCCATGCCGTCGCCGATGAACAGGAACACGAAGCGCGGCGCCCCGCCCGCCCCGGCCCGGGCCGGAACAAGAGCCAACAGCAGGACGGCCGCCAGGACAAGGGGAGCCAGGACGGCGGCGCGCGCCGCCCGGCGCGCGCGGATCACGGACATGTGCGACTCCTTGGGCGATGGGTTGGGGCGAAGGGCAAACGGGAAAGGCGGCACGGACGGTGGGGGGTCCGTGCCGCCCGGTCCGCCGGGGCCAAACGGCCGGCGGAGGTGGCGGAGGTTTCCGCCCTGCGGGGTGTGCCGGGAACCACGCTACCCCGGGCGGCCCGGCGGCGCATGGCGCCCGGGAGGCGGAACCGTGAAAAACGCGTGACGCCGCCCCGGGGCGGCCTTGCCCCGGCCGGGGCTTTGGCGCATAGTCCGGGCATGGACGCCGACAAGGACCTGAGCATCCCCTGCCCGGCCTGCGGCGGGCGGGCCGTGCTCACCGGACGCTGAGCCGTGGCCCGGGTGGCCTGCACGGGCTGCGGGCTGACACTGGACGCGCGCCGCTGCCGCGAGGCCATCGAGGCGGCGCGCGACGCGCCCCTGGGCGCGCGGGAGCACACGGACCACAACAAGGAGGAGCCATGAGCTGGCTGCTGCTCATGCTGGCCGCCGCCGGGGCGGTGTACTACCTGGTTCGCGCACGAAACCAGTCGCGCGCGCGGTTCGAGGAGGTCCTGCGCCGGGAGGCCGAGGCGCGGGAACGCGACGGCCGGGGCCCCGGCCCGGGGCGGCGGGTCTAGCCGCGCCGGGTGGTGTCGTCCGCGCACGCCAGGCGCTCGAAGGCCAGGTTGCACACATAGGTCAGCACCACGGCGAAACCCGCCGCGGCAACCCCCAGGGCGGCGTTGATGAACGGCGGCGAGGACAGGGCCAGCCGGATGATCAGCGTGGTCAGCGCCAGGCCCGAGTTGCGGAACATCGAGTGGAAGGATTGCAGGTAGCGCTGGGAAAGCAGCACGATGAAGATGTCGGAGAAGATGAGCACCGTGTAGAAGACGTGGAAGAAATCCACCAGCTCCACGCCGCGGAAAAACGCCCAGCCGTTGTACAGCCCGAGCCCGCAGAAGGAGCTGAGCAGCACCAGGGCCAGGACCTTCTTGGTGACCACGAAGGCATAGAGCCCGGCCCCGTCGCGCACGGTGTCGCCGCCCCGGGGCATGCGCGCGTAGACCCCCAGCAGGAAAAAGACGGCCAGGGCCCCCACCCCGTCGGCCAGGATGCGCAGCAGGGTTTCCATGTCCTCGGGATAGCGGATCATGGAGTGCAGGTTCACCAGCTCCTTGAAGGAGTTGCGCATGAGGATCAGGGCCAGGATCTCGAACTGCTTGCCCACCGAGCGCGAAAACGAGCGCGGCAGCACGAAGACCATGCTGATGACCTCGACCACCAGCACCAGGGTGAAGGCGAAATTGACGGCGTAGAACAGGTTGGTGGGCAGCAGGCGCGCCAGGTGCCCGCCGAGCAGGCCCAGGCGGTTCAGCTCGATGGCCACCAGGGCCCCGATGAAGGCCAGGACGAGCAGCACGGCCACGCGCTGGGCGGTGCGCTCCCGCTCCCAGAAGCAGTGCAGCACGTCGAAGACGTGGGCGCCCGCCTCAAGCAATCGATAGCCCAACGACACCGCTTCGCTCCACCGGGGCTAGGCCACGCCCCGCCTGTTGAGGTAGGCCCCGAGCCCCATGTCGGTGCCCCTGACGTGCGCCTCCAGCCAGCTCTTGAGAAAGGCCGGAAAGTCCTCGCACAGCTGCGGGTCGTCCGCCAGGCACTGGCCGAGGAAGTCCACCGCGCGCAGGCTGCACCGCATGTGCTCCTGGATGTGCGCGTCCATGCCCGCGTACTCGTAGGCGTCCATGTAACGCTCCTCGGTGGCGAAATGATGGCGCGTGTAGTCGCAGAACTCCTCCACGGCCGCCAGCATCTCGTGGGGCGCGAGGCAGGCCTCGCGCATGGCGCGCAGGGTGTCGGCCAGGGCGAACAGCCGCCGGTGCTGCTCGTCGATCTCGGCCACGCTCACGCTCAGGCTCTCGTCCCACCGGATATGCGTCATTTCCGCTCCCTTGCCCCCGGGCCCACGGGCCCGGGCAAAATTCCGCGCCACGGGCCCCAGGATAGCGGCAGGCCCCGCCGAAAGCAAGCCGGACGCCTTGCGCCCCGGCACCGACTGGGGCATAGTCCGCCAAGCATCACGCCGGAGCGTCCATGACCAAGACCACCCTGTCCGACGATATCCGCCGCCTGGAAGAACTGCGCGACGAGGGATTCCTCAGCGAGCGCCAGTACCTGCGCGAGCTGCACGAGGCCATGACCCGCCACGAGCGGGAGATCGTCCCCGACCGGGAACCCTCCCCGGACGCGACGGAACTGGCCGCCCACAGCGACCCCCGGCCCTTCGACCCCGACGACGCCACCCGCCCCGAGACCCCGGCCCTGCACCTGGAGGACGGGCCGGACGCCCCCGGGCGCGACGCCCCGCGGGAGGCGCCCCTCGAACTGGAGGACCCCGGGGCCGGGGCAGGCCCCGGGCGGGTCATCGTGCGCGGCAAGTCGCCCTGGGACGACGACCCCGCCGCAGGCCCCGCCCTCCAGGCGCCCCGCCCCCGGGACAAGGGCGCCGACGCCGTCTTCGAGCAGGACGCGGCCAAGGCCCAGGCCGAGGCCCGGCGCCGCGAAGCCATCGCCCGCATGGCCGAACAAACCAACCGCACCCTGCGCCGCAAGCGCAACCCGGATGTGGCCCTGCTGCTGTCCCTGCCGTGGGCGGGCCTGGGCAACCTGTACATCGGCCAGCTGGGCACGGGCATGGCCTTCGCCCTGGTGGGCGGCGCCTGCTGGATCGGCCTGGCCTACGGCATCTACGACCTGGCCTGGGTCCTCCTGCCCCTGGGCCTGCTCTCCGGCGCCCTGGCGCGCAAGACGGCGGATCAGCGCAACCGCGCCATCGACGCCATGACCACCGCCCGCATGCGCATGCAGCCCAAGGTCACCCGGCTGAACCTGGACAGGAACCTGCGCGCCGCCGCGCCCCAGTCGCCGCCGCAGCCGCCGCCCCAGCGGGAAAGCTGACGCCCGCCGCCCGGCGCGTGTTTTTCCCTGCCCCCTTGACCCACGTCAAACCATCCACGCCCCGGACCCCGTACTCCTGAGCATGACGGCGCGTGCCGTCGCCGCGAGCAACGCACCATCCAGCCAGGAGGAACACCATGTTTTGCTACCAGTGCGAGCAGACCGCCAAGGGCGTGGGCTGCGACAAGTTCGGCGTGTGCGGCAAGGGGCCCGGAGTGGCCGCCCTGCAAGACCTGCTGACCTACGCCGTGCGCGGCCTGGCCGTGGTGGCCCACGCCGGGCGCGCCGCAGGCGTCGTGGATCCGGCGGCCAACCGCTTCACCGCAGAGGCCCTCTTCAGCACCCTGACCAACGTCAACTTCGACCCCGAGCGCTTCGAGCGGGTGCTCATCCCCAGGGCCCTGGAGCTGCGCGAGGGCCTCAAGGCCGCCGTGGCCGCCGCGGGGGGGCCGTCGGCCTTTGCCGAGCCCGCCGCCAACTGGACGCCCGATCCGCTGACGCCCCTGGCCGACCAGGCCGAGGCCTTCGGCCTGGACCGCGACCACAGCGCCGACCCCGACGTGCGCAGCGTGCAGCACATCGTGCTCTTCGGCCTGCGCGGCGTCGCGGCCTACGCCGACCACGCCGCCATCCTCGGCCAGGAGGACGACGCGGTCTACGCCTTCATGCACAAGGCCCTGGCCGCCGTGTACGACTCCAGCCTGGACCTGGGCGCCTGGGTGGCCCTGGCCCTGGAAACCGGCGCCGTCAACCTGCGGACCATGGAGCTGCTCGACGCCGCCAACACCGGCACCTACGGCCACCCCGTGCCCACCGCCGTGCCCCTGGGGCCCAGGGCGGGCAAGGCCATCCTCGTCTCCGGCCACGACCTCAAGGACCTGCGCGACCTGCTGGAGCAGACCCGGGACACGGGCATCACCGTCTACACCCACGGCGAGATGCTGCCCACCCACGGCTACCCCGAGCTCAAGAAGTACCCCCACTTCCACGGCCACTACGGCACGGCCTGGCAGAACCAGCAGAAGGAATTCGCCGCCTTCCCGGGCGCCATCCTCATGACCACCAACTGCATCCAGAAGCCCACCTCCTACCTGGACAGCATCTTCACCACCGGGCTGGTGGGCTGGCCCGGCGCCCGCCATGTGCGAAACGGCGACTTCGGCCCGGTCATCGAAAAGGCCCTGGCCATGCCCGGCTTCCCCGCCGACGAGGACAAGGGCTCCGTGCTCACCGGGTTCGGGCACAACGCCGTGCTCGGCGTGGCCGACAAGGTCATCGCGGGCGTGCGCTCGGGCGCCATCCGCCACTTCTTCCTGGTGGCGGGCTGCGACGGCGCCAAGCCCGGGCGCAACTACTACACCGAGTTCGTCGAGAAGGTGCCCGCCGACTGCGTGGTGCTGACCCTGGCCTGCGGCAAGTTCCGCTTCTTCGACAAGCAGCTGGGCGACATCGGTGGCATCCCGCGCCTGCTCGATGTCGGCCAGTGCAACGACGCCTACTCGGCCATCCGCATCGCCACGGCCCTGGCCGGGGCCTTCGAGTGCGGCGTCAACGACCTGCCCCTGTCCATGGTCCTGTCCTGGTACGAGCAGAAGGCCGTGGCCATCCTGCTGACCCTGCTGCACCTGGGCGTCAGGAACATCCGCCTGGGCCCGAGCCTGCCCGCCTTCATCACCCCGGCGGTGCTGGACTTCCTGGTCGCGACCTACGGCATCCGGCCCATCGCCACCCCCGACGAGGATCTCAAGGCCATCCTCGGCTAGGGGCCGGCCGCCCGAGGCCGAAATCCCAGGGCCGCAGCGCAAGCGCTGCGGCCCTTTTCCTGTCCTTCCCCTGTTTTTCCGACGATTTCACGCGGAATTTGACCCAGGTCAAATTCTTCCAAGCGCAAGGATTGCTATATTTTGCGCAATCCGCTCTCCCAGCCCGACCACCGGCGCCGGGCCCGGCGCCGGTGGGGCGGCGCGGGGCGGGGCACGGGCCTCCGGCATTCCGGCATCCGTTTCCGCTTCCACAAGCCGCCCGATATGTGGCAGGGTATGAACGAAAAAGCGCCGGGCGGCGGCCCCGGCGCGCAGCGCACGAGCCTTGCGGGCCCAGCCGGGCCCGAGCCCATACCTTTTCACCGCATGAGGAAGGAGGATGTATGACCCGGACCAAGGACAGCACACCCTGGCGCGGCCTGCGCCGGGCCCTGCTCCCGGCCCTGGCGGGCATGCTGCTGGTGGTCGGGGCGGCCCTGGCCATGCACGCCACGGACCAGGCGCCGTTTTGCGGAGCCTGCCACTCCATGGCCGAGGCCGCGCTGACGCACAAGCGCTCGGTGCACGCGGAGCAGGCCTGCAACGAATGCCACGCCCCGCACAACCTGGCGGCCAAGCTGCCCTTCAAAAGCAAGGAGGGCCTGCGCGACATCTGGGCCACCGCCACCAGCACCATCCCGGACCTGATCCATCCCGGAGGGGACACTAGGCGCGTGACCCAGGAGAACTGCGAGCGCTGCCACAGCGCCACGACCTCCACGGTCATGATGCAGAGCAAGGAGTTCTGCACCGACTGCCACCGCCATGTGCCCCACAGCCCCAAGATCCCCGTAGCCAAGAGGAGCGCCGCCGATGCGTAACGTGAAGATCCTGTGCGGCATGCTGGTCGCGGCCTGGGCCCTGGCCCTGGCCGCCTGCACCGCCGACGTGTCCGACCCCAAGACTCCGGAGTTCAAGACCGACCTGCCCGAAAAGGAAATCCGCAACTCGCCGTTCAAGAAGGAATTCCCGCTGCACTACGAGACATTCCTGCGCAACGACGAATCCGAGATCATGACCGAGTACGGCGGGTCCGTGGCCTACAACAAGAACGACGACGTGAACCCCCTGCCCGAGGGCTACAAGCACGCCCAGCCCTACCTGAAGAACCTCTGGCTGGGCTACCCCTTCAGCTACGAATACCGCGCCGCGCGCGGCCACACCTACGCCCTGAAGGACATCCTGCACATCGACCGCATCAACCTCTACGCCGAAAAGGGCGGCATGCCCGCCACCTGCTGGAACTGCAAGACCGCCAAGATGAACGAATTCGTCGGCGAGTACGGCGACGAGTTCTGGGCCAAGGATTTCAACCAGTTCCGCGAGCAGGTGGACATGGACGACAACACCATCGGCTGCGCCAACTGCCACGACCCGCGCGACATGGAGCTGCGCCTGTACTCCGTGCCGCTCAAGGACCACCTGGCCGCCGAGGGCAACTGGGAGCTCGCCCCGGCGCAGGGCCACCGCAGGATCATGAGCGGCCTTGGCGGCGGCATGACCGTGTGTTTCCTCGGTAGCGTGCTGCTCTTCTCGGACTGGATGTACGCC
>NZ_JALNWM010000203.1 GCF_023230885.1 Desulfocurvus sp.
GCATGGCTGGTCACTGGCCTACGATCTGGATTTGGTGGTTGGACACGCGCTGTACCGCTTCACCATCTACGACGCACTGGTCGTTCGGGACTTCAAGCCGTACCTGGCCAAGCTGGCATCGCGGAGCCTGAGACCATCCGATGTCCTCACGCGCATCACCATCGAGCCCCAGTTCCGAGGTGCCCCCGTACTGTGCTTCAAGGCCATCTGCAGAGTTGACGCATCGGCCTGAGAAGAGCGGCACAGGCGCTTGCCTTTGCACTTGGCGGCCACCCTGACAACGACACCCCAGACAAAGAGCCTTTGCGACAAAAAGGGGGGCAGTGCTTGCCCCCCTACGGTTTACTCCGCTTCAACGTCCTCCAGCCGCACAGCCCGCTCCTCCGTCTCCGGGTTCTCTTCCTCCTGGGGTTCCCCGAGGGCCCTGTCCGCGTGGCCCTCCGAGGCCACAGCCACAGTGAAGACGCCGAGGACGCCGGTCAGGCAGCCTCCGAGAAAGATCCAAAGCTTGTTCATGATGCCTCCTTGCGGGTTAGTTGTCCGTGGTTTCCCGGATGATTTCGAGCACCGCGATGGCGATGGCGATGAACGGTCCCCAGTTCATGTGCGCTCCTTGCGCGGGCACTTGGCCCGAGGGCAGCGGTGAAGGTGACAACAAAGGGCCACCGGGAAGATCCGGCAGACGGGCCAAGGCACACAGGGGCACGGCAATCGCATGCGTCCTCCTTGGTTGAGGTGGTATGAAAAGGGGCAGCCTCGCTGAGCACGCCTCTTCAGGCTGCGCGATCGGTGCCGAGCATGGCGCGGTGCAGGAGTTGGAAGAGCGCGGGACAGAGTTCCCGCATGTCCTGGATGACGATATTGCGCCGGGGCAGCAGGGCCCTGACGGCAGAGTTGGCGATGCCCACACCCAGGACCTCGAACCCATGCTGCCTGGCTGCCTCCAGGGCCCGCCTGGCGCAGGGCAGGGAATCGGGTTCGCCATCGGTGACGACCAGGATCAGCTTGCGGCGTTGGGGCAGCGGGAGCATGGCCCCCATGGCCCACCACAGGGCCTCGGCCAGCGGAGTGCGCCCGTAGGCTCGCACGGCCATGTGCGGATGTACCCGTTGCCCATGCCGCACCAGGGGTGCCACCGTAGCCCAGGAGCGGTTTTCCCCTGCGCCTGCCGGGAAGGCGCTGACACCAACGTTGACGGCGCAGGCCTCCAGGGCCCTGGCCAGGGCGTAGCTGGCGGCACAGGCCAGTTCCATGCCCTTGTCCATGGAGCTGGAGCAATCCAGGAGCAGATGCACCGCGCTGTCCATGCCCTGGCGCAGGCCCTTGCGGCGGAAGACCCAGGTGTCGTCCACAGCCAGGCGATGCAGCCTGCCGGTGTCCAGGCGCCCGCGTCGGCCTGTGGCGCAGCGGACCAGGGTCGAGGCCTGCAGCAGACCGTGCAGCCGTGCCTGCAGGGCCGTGGACGCTCTCAGGGCATCCTTGCGCTCCTGTTCAGACAGGGGCAACAGGGGCTTGTGCCCGACCACGGCCACGCGCAGGGCATCCTTGCCATCGCCCGGGGCGGCCTCGGTGATGGCCTGGGCCAGCACGCTGCCAAGATTGCTGGGCAACGCGTCCCCGGGGGCGTCCAGCAGGGCCTTGAGCCGCTTGGCGGCCTTGGCCGGGAGCCCCTTCCTCCTCGTTTCGCCAGCTGCAATGGCCTGATGCCGATCCGTTTCCGGGTTCGAATCCGGAAGGGCCACGGGAGCCGGGCCGTCCTCCTTTTGGTCTGCCGCCTGGCCAGCATCGGCCTTTTGCCCCGGCGTGGAGGCATCGCGGGGTGACTTCTGCTTCCCGGGCGCACGGGACGCGGGTTGTGGCTGCGCTGCCTGTTCCAGCAGACGCACGATGCGCCGGGCGTAATCCAGGGCGTCCCCGGTGGATCGACACAGGGCGCGCACCGCGTACAGGACCGATTCCAGGCGTGCCCGCAGCCCGGGAAACTCCCGGTCCATGTGCCTGGCCAGTTCGTCCCGGCTGGCGACCAGTTCGGGCACATCCCAGGAACGGATGACCAGCAGCAGCCAATTGGGGATGTCCTGGACCGGCGACCCCGATACCATGGCCGACCCTGCGAAGACATGGCGCACCAGCCGGTTGAAGTTGTGGCGACAGCCGGGGAATATCTCGGCCATGCGGCGCTCCACCCGCCAGTCCTCGATGCTGTTCCAGACGTGATGCTCCAGTGGACTCAGCCGGGCGCCCCGCAGGGCATCGAAGTCCGTTTCGCGGATGTGCCCGGCCTCGTGGTCCAGGTAGCCCCGGACCAGGAGCAGGAAGGTCTCCGGCATGTCCAGAGGCAGCGATGGCAGGGTGATGGTTCGGCCATCGGTGCGGGCCTGGTTGCCACCGATGACCACCCTGACGCCGTATTTGCTGCCCAGTGCGCTGGCCACCAGGGGCAGCGCGCGCAGTACAGCTCGTGTGTTTTTCATGATGTTCCTCCAAGACGGGAAGGCCCCGAAGCGTCATGCTCCGGGGCCTTCTCACGGTAAGGGGTATGGGTGTGGGCTATTGCGGATCGAGCACGCGCCAGTACGGCGCGAAGCTCTCATGGACTAGGCCGCGCAGCAGGGTCAGGAAGGGCTCGTGGTCGCCCGATGTTCCAGCCAGGTCCAGGGTTTCGTAGTAGGCCGCGCGCTGCTCCACGGGGATGATGACCGTGGGGAAACCCGCGCGCAGGAGCTCCAGGTTCATGGCCAAGCGGGCCGTACGGCCGTTGCCGTCACGGAAGGGATGGATGACCGCCAGGTCCGCGTGGACCCGCCCCGCGCGCTCCACGGGGTGCAGTTCCCGGGCCCGGCCGGCATACCAGGCGAAGAACCCGTCCATCCGTTCCTGAAGGTGCAGGTGATCCACAGGGGTGTGTCCGGCGCCGGAGATGAGCACATTGCAGGCCCGGTAGCGCCCGGCATTTTCGTCGTCGATGCCGCGCAGCACCAGTTGATGCAACTCCTTGAGGGTGCGCGCGTCCAGATCCCGGCCCTGTTCGACCAGTTGCTCCAGGAAGCCCACGGCACTGGCGTGGTTCATGGCCTCCAGATGCTCGCGCACACTCTTGCCGCCGATGGTCACGCCATCTTCGAGGACCACCTTGGTCTCCATCAGGGTCAGGGTGTTCCCCTCGATGGCGTTGGAGTGGTAGGTGTAGCGCAGGACCATGTCGTTTCGCAGGCTGCGGACGACCTCCGGCGGCAGGGGCCGGTGGGCGTCGAGACGCTGTTTGAGCGCGTCCAGGTCCTGGTAGGTGCTGCGCATGATCGCTCCTCGGGGTGTCTGTTTCCTTTGGTAATCGCCCCGCCCTGCCCTGTCCAGCCCGGGCTACCACAAGCCTTGACTCGGCAGGGCCGGACACAGGGGCACGGGAATCCCCGCCAGGGGGAACTCGTCCTGTGACCGCTGCGTGTCCGGCGGATCGTCGATCACGGGGCCCTGGTCCGCCCGGAGGGCCGTCAGGGCCTGAAGCACATCCCCGGGAGTGGTGCCGTCCATGAGCTTCTGGCCGTGCTCCAGCAAGGCGCTTGTGTCGCGCAGCAGACAGACCAGCCCCTGGAGCATGAGCAGCGGCGCGCCCTGGATGCGCCCCCGCCTGGGCAGGCTCTGGAAGGCCGTGTCCATGAGTTCGGCCACAGGGGCCACCCGGGGCTCCACGAAGGCCAGCCCCGCGAGTTTGTGGTGGATGGTCCGCAGGGGCGAGAGGGCCTTGCGGGTCACGCTGGTCTTGCCCGCATAGCATTTGTGCCACGCCTCGGCGGCAGCCTTGGCGGTCTCCCCGAACAGCGTACCGCCCAGGCCGGACACCTCCTGGTGCAGACCCGAGGCCACGGCGTCCCCCGGGGACGGCGCCACCACGCGATAGGCCTGCCACCGGAAGCCCATGCGCGAACGCACCTGCTCCACGCCCACGGTGGAATCGGCGATGATACGCTCCCACCGGGCATGCCGGGCGATCCACTGACGGACCGCCTCGTCGTAGCGGCCCAGGAAGGCCTCCTTGGCGGCCTCGAACTCCTGGCCGATGGTTTCCAGCTCCTGATGGACAGCCTCGGCCTTGTCCTCGGGGATGGCCCAGCCGCCCAGGAACCGGACCCCGGTGCGCTCAAGCAGGCTCACCGCCCGCGCCTTGAGGGTGCCGAAGACCCTCAGATCCTCGGGGTCGCACACCCGCTTGCTGCCCAGGGAGGCCAGCTCCCCGGGCGGCAGGACCGCTCCGCCGAAGTCCGCAGGGCTGAGCTTGCGTCGTGCCGTCCAGATATTCACCTCCAGGTGGATGGCCACGAGGCTGTCCAGAACCTGGATGTCCGTATGCATGGTCATGTGCTCCTCCAAACGAAGACGCCCCCGGGTGTCGGGGGCGTCTAGTTGCCGGTTCTCCAGGAATAGCCCTGGCGCTCGATCTTCTCCGTGGCCCGGCGCCACATCTCCTGGACCGGATCGCAGTCCAGACAGTCCTGAGGCGCGAGGAGCTGCGTTACGCAGTCCGGGGGCTCCCAGGACTGCCCGTCTCCCAGCCAGGTGCGGATGGTCAGCCCACGGGAGCCGACAGCGCAGTGCCAGCATTGATGCAGCCCCGAACCGCAGGCCCGGGTCAGCAGGACGCACTTGGTGCAGGTGGTGACACACAGGGCAGTTGTGGCGCGCATCTCAGTCCCCCGTGGCCTGGGGAAAGACCCGCTGGGCGATTTCGTGCAGCGCCGCCCGGCTCTCGCGGGTGGCCTTGAAGCCCAGGGCCCGGTCCAGGGCGTAGGCCAGGGGTTGGACTCCCTGCAGGGCCAGGGGTTGGAAACGCACCGCGAGCCGAGCCCAGCGCAGGAGGGTCCGGGTGGAGAAGGTCACCTCCAGGGCTTGGCCCTCGCTCCCGGACTCGCCCAGGAAAAGCCTGCGGATCTCGTTGGCGTAATCCACCATCCTGGAGCGCACGTCCTCAGGAAGCTGCGGGGCCGCGCTTTCCAGCAGCCGCTGTTCCGCCTCGGGGGCCGGATAGCCCAGCTCGCAGAGCCAGAAACGGTCCAGCAGAGCCAGGTTCTGGCGCAGGGTGCCCTGGTACAGCCCGGTCTCGTCGGAGCCACCGTTGGTGTTGGCCGTGGCCACGAAACGGAACATGGGGTGCGGAGCCACAAGTTCGCCCCCGTTCTCAGGGATGCACAGCGGCGAGCCGTCCAGGATGCCGTTGAGGCCCGCCGCCGTGGCGGGTTCGAGCAAGTCGATCTCGTTGAGCAGGAACAGGCCGCCCTGTTTCATGGCCAGAGCCAGGGGGCCATACTCGAAGGCCATGGTCCCGCCGCGCACCGTGAGGTGCCCCACCAGGTCGGGGAACTCCAGCCGGGCATGACCGGTGATCTCGA
Organism: Desulfocurvus sp.; assembly: GCF_023230885.1. GTDB lineage: Bacteria > Desulfobacterota > Desulfovibrionia > Desulfovibrionales > Desulfovibrionaceae > Desulfocurvus. Next base: position 5,385 of record NZ_JALNWM010000203.1, read on the forward strand.
AAACCGGGTAGTTCAGGCGGGCGGCCAGTTGCTTGACCAGGCTGGTCTTGCCGCTGCCCGTGGGCCCGAAAACGTACAGCGGTTCGGCCTCGGCCATGAACCAGACCACCACGTCGCGCGAAGCCTCGTGGAAGACGTAGTCGGATTCGGGGACCGGGGTATGGGGACCAGGGTTTTCGTAGCCCCTGACGATGCGCCCGGACGGGCTGCCGCTGAACACGGCCCCCGCGTCGAAATCCACGGGTGCCGGGATAATATCTTGCATGTCGTACTCCTCGTGGTTCAGATGAATTCGATACGCCGGACCATGCAGGCCTCGAAGGGGTTCTCCCACCACAGCCCTCTGGACTGACTGTCGTCCCAGTCTTCGCCCAGGCGCAGGAACAGGTATTCCTCCGGCTCCAGGCTCTCAAGGAATGCCTCCAGGAATCCGGGGCCAGGGAAACAATCCGGGTACCACTTGATGTCGTCCCAGAAATACAAAGCGTCCTGGGTGCCCTCGTCCTCGCGGACCAGGCCGCTCTGCAGCAGGTCCTTCAGGTCCTGACGGGTTTCGTTGTCCGTTTCGCTCGCGGCGTGCATCAACCGCCGCTGCCCCGCGCCGCTCAAGGCCAGGGCCACGTCACTGCGATATCCCATGGGAATCCTCCTTGGATGAATGAAAAGGCCCCGGATCACAGTGGATCCGGGGCCTTGTGGTTTGAACGCCGAATTGAGAGCCGTTGTGTTTTCGGTACACACTCGTGGCACAAGGAGACCAGTATGCCGACAGCCACAGCCCGTCTTGATCAACAGCCCCAGGAACGGCCGGAGAAGCTCGTCTTGGCCGCGGCCCGTTCACGGTCCGGACGGGTGGCCGGAACCCGCGAGCTTGTGCTCACGACACATCCGTGTTTTCTGGCCTACCGGGTGCTCGACGAGCAGGTTCAGAGCCTGCGCGTCCTGCACACGGCGCGGCAGTATCCGCCTTCGTCCCGGGACTGCGACGGGTAACCCTGCCCAGAACGAGCCGCTCGAAGGGCGCGCTGGCTTTTTCGCACAGGGCCAGCGTTTCCTGTGCCTTGCGGCCATCGTTCAGGGCCTCGGTAAGGCGCTCCA
>NZ_JALNWM010000204.1 GCF_023230885.1 Desulfocurvus sp.
AGGCCCGGGCCCCGCGCCCCGGCCAGGGGCGCCCCGGCCCGGGGTTTTCCGGGTGCGCAATATATCTTTTGCCTCAGGATAGTTGGTGACTCTGGCCAAGAGGCCCCGCCAAGAAGCCCTGGCCAAAAGGCCCCGGCCCGGAGTTTCCGGGGCCGGGGCCTTTTGCGTGGAGCCTTTGCCGGGCAGCGGCGCGGGCGGCGCCCGCCGCGTCCGGCTAGAGCAGCTTGAGGTCCCAGTTGAAGGTCGAGGACCGCGTGGCCTTGGGCACCTCGCGCGGGACGGATTCGAACAGGTGGGCGAACATCACATAGCCCGCCCCGGCCAGTTCGCCCTCCTTGGTGCGCAGGTCGATGCCCCAGTTGGGGTAGATCCAGTTGTTGGGCCCGTAGCGCCGGGTCCAGCAGATTTCGCCCTTGGGGCTTTTGAGCGGCTTTTCGGGCTTCACGGCGCCGACGGGGATGCGCGTGATGCCCAGGGGCCACATGCCGTAGGTCAGGAAGCCCAGGGGCAGGGGGCTGTGGCGCGGCAGCTCCAGGGCGTCCTCGCGGGCCAGCTCGGGGCTGGCGAAGGCCCCGGCCAGGCCCATGTCCGCCAGGGCCTGCACGGCCAGGGCGTTGGCCACGTTGCAGAACGGCCCGGCCCACAGTTCCAGCTCGCGGCGGCGCGGGGGCCTGGGGCCCTTGGAGCCCTTGCCGCGCAGGGGCCGGCGCAGATGCGGCCCGCCCTCGCGGCGCAGGGTGCGGGCGGCCTGGGCGGGGTCGGCCGCGTCCTGGCCCGCGCCGGGGAACAGGCAGGCCTGCCAGGGCGCGCCGAGCACGAAGCGCGTGGCCCCGGCGCGCAGGGCCTGGGCCACAAGCTCGGCCCATGTGCGCTCCTCGTCGGGCCAGATCACCGGCGGCAGCCACCACCAGTTGCGCCCGGCTCCGGCCAGCTGCGACTTGGGCGAGAGCCACACCGCCGACGACAGCCCCCGGGCCAGGGCCTTGGGCGGGTGGCGGTTGACGTTCTGGATGACCACGGCCTTGGGTCCGCCCGGGCGGGCGAAGGGCCGGGGCATGGCCGGGGTGAAGTCCGGCGCCTTTTTCGCCTCGGGGGCGTCCTGGGTGCGGGGCCGGGCGGCGAGCTCCTTTTCCAGCTCGCCCACGCGCCGGGCCAGCTCGGGCTCGCGGCGGTCCACCAGGAAGATGGTCGTGCCCGGGCGCGGGGCCGGGCCCTGGGGCGCGAAGTCCAGCCGCCCGCCCTTGGGCACGGCGCGGTTGATCTTGATGGTCTGGTGCCAGGGTTCGTCCTCGTAGCCCACGCGCAGCAGGTCGCCGGGCAGCAGCCCCAGGCGCGGAACGATGTGCGGCTTGCGGGCGCGGGCCTGGTCCAGGGTGGCCACGGGCAGGCCCGAGCCGGTGTGCCCCCCGGGCTCCACCGGGTGGTACAGCCGCTGGGGCAGGAAGCCGTAGTGCGTGCGCGTCCTGCCCAGGGCCTGTTCCAGCAGCTCCTGGGCGGTCTTGCGGGCGGCGGGGTCGTCTATGGCCCCGCGCAGCAGGCGGTAGGCCGCCACGGTGTAGTAGACGTAGTGCGGGCCCTTCTTGCGGCCCTCGATCTTCCAGGCGCGCACCCGGGGCATGCCCAGGAGCGGCTTGACCAGCACGTCCAGGCCCAGGTCGTTGCAGGAGAAGAATCGCTCCTTGCGCGTCTTCTGCTCGTATTCGCGGCGGCAGGGCTGCACGCAGCGCCCGCGCAGGCCGCTCTTGCCGCCCATGTAGCTCGACCAGTAGCAACGGCCCGAGACGTTGTAGCACAGGGCGCCGTGGACGAAGACCTCCAGGTCCAGCCCCGGGGGGCAGGCGTCGGCGCAGGCGCGGATCTCGTCCACGTTGAGCTCGCGGGGCAGCACCACCCGCGACACGCCCAGATCGCGGCGGATGGCCTCCAGGGGCCGGGGGTGGGTGGCGTTGGCCAGGGTGGACAGGTGCAGCTCGCCCTGGAACCCGGCCTGGCGCGCCAGGGCGGGCATGGCCAGGTCCTGGACGATGAGCGCGTGGGGCCGCACCGTTTCGGCCAGCCGGGCGATGAGCCGCCCCGCGGCGGGCACGTCGCCGGGCTTGACCAGGCTGTTGAAAGCCACATACACACGGCAGTCGCGCTCGCGGGCCAGGGCCGCGAGGTCGGCCAGCTCGCCCACGGCGAAGTTGCCCGCCTGCATGCGCGCCGAAAAATGCTTCAGGCCGAGGTAGATGGCATCGGCCCCGGCGGCCAGGGCGGCCAGGAAGGCCGCGCGGTCCCCTGCGGGAGCCAGGATTTCCGGCTCGTTGCTTGTCATGTTTTCTCCAAGTCTGTATCGTGCCCCGACGGGGCATCATAGCACAATGCGCGATCAATAAGGAATATGGCCGATGTTTGCAAACGCTTGCCAGGACGTGACGGTACGGCGCCTGACCCGCCTGGGCGCGGGCGGGGCGCAGGGCGACTTCTTCGAGCTGGCCCTGGATTTTCCGGGGGCGGGGGATACGGCCTGGGCCCGCTGGCGCCCGGGGCAGTTCGTCATGATCCGCCCCGAGAGCTTCGGCCTGGACCCGCTCATGGGCCGCCCCTTCTCCATCGCCCGGGCCGACGAGGAGCACGGCGTGTGCGTGTGCTTCCAGGTGGTCGGCCGGGGCACTGCCAAGCTGGCGGCCCTTGAGCCCGGCGACAGGGTGGCCATGTGGGGCCCGCTGGGCAACGCGTTCGCCGCGCGCCCGGGCGCGCCCACGCTGCTGCTTGCCGGGGGCATAGGCATCGCCCCGTTCCTGGAGTACGTCAAGCGCCATTCTTCGGCCGCCGATCTGCGGCTCGTCTTCGGCCACCGTCCGCCCCTGGACTGCTACCCCTTCGCCGAGATGGCCGCCCTGGCCGCCTGCGAGGCCCACCGCGAGACCTGCCCCGAGGATCTGCACGCCTTCATCGCCCTGCTGGGCGAGGTCATCCCGCAATACTGCCCGGACGGGCTGATCCTGGCCTGCGGGCCGCTGCCGTTCCTGCGCACGGTGGGGCGGCTGGCGGGCGAGGCGGGCGGCCGGGCCCAGCTTTCCCTGGAAAACCGCATGGCCTGCGGCATCGGCGCCTGCCTGGGCTGCGTCACCGAGCACAAGGAGCACGGCCCCTTGTCGGTGTGCGCGCGCGGCCCGGTTTTCTGGTCCGACGAAATCACCCTGTAGGAGCGCCAGCAATGGACATGACCGTTTCCTTCGCCGGGCTGACCCTGGACAACCCGATCATGACCGCCTCGGGCACCTTCGGCTACGGGGTGGAGTACATGCGCTTTGGCGACCTGGAGCGCCTTGGGGCCCTGGTGGTCAAGGGCCTTTCGTTGGCGCCGCGCCGGGGCAACCCCATGCCGCGCATCGCCGAGACCCCGGCGGGCATGCTCAACGCCATCGGCCTGCAGAACATCGGCGCCCGCGAGTTCGTGGAAAAGCGCCTGCCCTCCCTGCCGTGGTCCAGGACTCCCGTCATCGCCAATCTCTACGCCTGCGCGGCCGAGGAGTTCGGCGACCTGGCGGCCTACCTGGCCGAGCAGCCGGGCGTGGCCGCCCTGGAGGTGAACATCTCCTGCCCCAACGTCAGCGAGGGCGGCATCCTGTTCGGCCAGGACCCCCGGCTGGCCGCGCGGGTCACCGAGGCCGTCAAGCGCCGCGCCGGGGCCAAGCCGGTCATGGTCAAGCTGACGCCCAACGTCACGGACATCGCGGACATGGCCCGCGCCGTCCAGGACGCCGGGGCCGACGCCCTCTCGCTCATCAACACGCTCTCGGGCATGGCCGTGGACGCGCGCACCCGCAGGCCGCGGCTGGCCAACGTCATCGGCGGGCTCTCCGGCCCGGCCATCAAGCCCGTGGCCCTGCGCTGCGTGTGGCAGGTCTGCCGCGCGGTGAGCATCCCGGTCATCGGCATCGGCGGCATCGCCAGCGCCGAGGACGTGCTGGAGTTCATCCTCGTGGGCGCCACGGCGGTGCAGGTGGGCACGGCCAACTTCATCCGCCCGGACCTGGCCTTCCGGCTGGTGGACGAACTGCCCGCCCTGTGCGCGGCCCTGGGCGTGGACTCCTGGGACACCTACCGGGGCAGCCTCAAGGCCTGATCCCGCCCGCATCCCCGACCTTCCCCCTTTCCCGGGCCCGGCCCGGCGGGCCGCCGCGCGGCCGCTCCTGGAGACATCCGGTCATGGAAAACCTGCTTTACGTCGTGCTGGCGCTGCTGGCCGGGGCCACGGCCCCGGTGCAGGCGGGCATCAACTCCCACCTGCGCCAATCCTGGGCCGGCGACGCCGTGACCGCCTCCCTGGTGTCCTTCGTGGTGGGCACCCTGGCCCTGACGGCCTACCTGGTGGCCGTCCGCGCGCCGTGGCCGGGGCTGCCGGTCCGCGTGCCCTGGTGGCAGTGGACCGGCGGGCTCTTCGGCGCGTTTTTCGTGACCATGACCGTCCTGCTCTCCTGGCGCCTGGGCGCCACGGCCATGTTCGCCCTGGTGGTCGCCGGGCAGCTCGTGGCCTCCCTGGCGCTGGACCACTGGGGGCTCTTGGGCTACCCGGTGCGCCCCCTGAGCTGGGAACGGCTGCTGGGCACGGCGCTGCTGGTGGCCGGGGTGGTGCTCATCCGCAGGGGATAGCCCGTTCGCGGCTCTTGCCTTGCCCGCGCGAATAGGATTGAATGCCTCCTGTCCGGGCGCCTGGCGCGCCCGGGCTGCCCTGTCGCGGAGAATGGATGAGGAACCTGCTTCTGACCTGCGCCCTGGCCGTGGCCCTGGGCCTGGGCGGCGTGGCCGCCTGGGCCGTGGTGCGCGTGAACCCGGGCATCCGCGGCTGCGTGGAGGCCGGTGGCTCCGGGCTGCTCGGCGTGCCTGTGGCCCTGGACGAGGCCGACGTGTCCCTGTTCTCCCTCGACGGCGAGCTGCGTGGGCTGCATGTGGGCAACCCCGAAGGCTTTGCCGCGCCCCTGGCCCTGGAGCTTGGTTCCCTGCGCCTGGAGCTGGCTCCGGAGTCCTTTTCCGGCCCGCTGGTCGTGGTGCGCACCCTGGAAATCCGCGATCCGGTCCTGACCTGCGAGCGCGCCGTTGGCGGCGCCTCCAACCTCGACGCCCTGCTGTCCAGAGCCCTGGAGGCCGCCCGCCGGGAGCGGCTGGCCCGCGACATCCGTCTCCGCGAAGGCCGGGAACCCGGCGGCTGGCAGGGACTGGTGGTCGACCGGCTGGTCTGCGAGGGCGCGACCCTGGCCCTGGGGCCGGGCGGCGGGACGGTGCCCCTGCCCGCCCTGCGCCTGGAGGCCCTGGGGCGGGACCGGGGCCCCGGGGGCGCTGCCCCGGCCGAGATCGTTGCCGCCGTGCTGGACGCCCTTGTCCGCGCGGCCGATCAGGCCCAGGCGTCCGCCGCCTGTATCCCGCCGGGCGCGCCGTCCGCCCCGGCCGCACCGCCCGCCGCTTCCGGCCCCTGACCCGCGCCGTTTTTCGTGCTCCTGTTCACGCTTGTCTGCAACCACGTCTACACACATCGCATAGCCCATCGAGGATGCCCATGACCCCCCTCCTGAAGAGCAAGGTGCTGCCGCTCCTGTTCCTGAATCTTGCCGCCGTGCTGCTGGCGGCGTTGACCCTCTTTCTCGGCGCCGACATGGGGGCCGGGGCGCTGGCCGTGGCCGGGTCGGCCCTGGCGGCGGCCGTGGTGTCGGCGGCCCTGGCCGCGCTGGGCGTGCGCCGCGCCGCCGCCCAGGCCGCCGAGCTGGCCGGGGAGGCCGCCCGGCTGACCCGCGAGGTGGACGGCGCCGGGGCGCCGCGCGCCGCCGCAAACGAGCAGACCCCGGACGCCGCCCTCCGGGGCCTGCGCGCGGCGATCCAGGCCCGCTGCGCCGAAACCGAGCGGGCCCACAACGAGGCCCTGGCCAGCGCCCGCGAGGCCCAGGCCGCCCACCGCGAGGCCCAGGCCCGCGAAGGGGAGCTGGCCGCCCGCAACGCGGGCATCACCGACGCGGCCCACCGCGCGGGCGAGCTGGCCGCGGCCATGGTTCGGGACATGGAGCGCCTCGAAGGATTGGTGGCCGCCGCCACCGCCGGGGCCGGGAGCCAGATGGAGCGCATGCGCGACACGGCCACGGCCATGACCCAGATGACCGCCGCGGTCATGGACGTGGCCCGCAACGCGGGCGGCACATCGGACAAGGCGACCCAGACCATGCGCCTGTCCGAGGAGGGCGCCGGAGTCATGGAGGGGGTGCGCGCGGCCATCGCCACGGTCACCGACCACACCGCCGCCCTGCAAATGACCATGCAGCAGCTGGGCGAGCAGGCCCGGGGCATCGGCGGGGTCATCAGCACCATCAACGACATCGCCGACCAGACGAACCTGCTGGCGCTGAACGCGGCCATCGAGGCGGCGCGGGCGGGCGACGCCGGGCGCGGCTTCGCCGTGGTGGCCGACGAGGTGCGCAAGCTGGCCGAGAAGAC
>NZ_JALNWM010000205.1 GCF_023230885.1 Desulfocurvus sp.
GACGGCGGGGGCAGCATGGGCGCCGCCCTCTACTGCTACTGGCACGGGCGCGACGAGGCCCGCCCCCGGGAGCCCCACAACCCCCTGCTCGGCCCGGCCTACGACGAGCAGGACATGCAGGCCGCCCTGCACGCCGCCGGGCTGCCCTTCCGGCGCCTGGACGACGAAACCCTGTTCCGGCGCACGGCCGAGCTCATCGCCCGCGACCAGATCGTGGGCTGGTTCCAGGGGCGCATGGAGTTCGGCCCCCGGGCCCTGGGCAACCGCAGCATCCTGGCCAACGCCACCAACGCGGCCATGAAAGACATCATCAACGCCCGGATCAAGTTCCGCGAGGATTTCCGGCCCTTCGCCCCGGCGGTGCTCGAAGAGCGCGCCGCCCAATGGTTCGACCTCGACGGCCCAAGCCCCTACATGCTCCTGGCGCCGCAGGTCCTCCCGGGCCAGGGCGCGCGCATCCCCGCGGTGACCCACTGCGACAACAGCGCCCGGGTGCAGACCGTCCGCGCCGCGGACAACCCGCGCCTGCACCGCCTCATCGCGGCCTTCGAGGCCCTGTCCGGCGTCCCGGTGGTCATGAACACGAGCTTCAACGTCCGCGGCGAGCCCATCGTGTGCAGCCCGCAGGACGCCTGCAACTGCTTCCTGAAAACGGACCTCGACTTCCTGGTCATGGGCAACTTCCTCGTGGACAAGGGGTTCTAGCCATGCGCAACAGCCATTTCGACCGCGAGGCCCTGCTGGCCAAGGCCCGCGAGCTGGAAACCGACGACGCCCCGGCCCCCGGCTGGCTGGCCAAGGCCCTGCGCCTGCTGGCCGACAACGCCGACCTGCTGCCCCCGCAGGACGACCCCGAACGCTTCGTCATCGAATACATCTATCCCCACTAGGGCCGCCGGACCGCGCCATGCAAAGCTATGACAACAGATGTCACCAGCACAGCCAGCGCAAGCCCCCGGGCGTCTTCCGCGTCCTGTGCCTGGGCGACTCGCTGACCTTCGGCCAGGGCGTGCTGCCCGGCGAGGCATACCCGGCGGTGCTGGAGGAGCACCTGAACCGCTTTCGCTGGGACCTGCCCGTGGAGGTGGTCAACTTCGGGCACTGCGGCTATTCGCTGCACGACTCCGTGTCCGCGTTCGCCCTGCGCGCGGAGGCGATGGAGCCGGACGCGGTGGTCCTGACCCTGTGCAGCAACGACGCGGAGCTGCACAGCACCCCCGATGGCGCGGGCTACCGGGAATACGAGGACGCGAACTGGGCCCCGGAGGGCCCGGTCTTCCCCCTGTTCCGAAGCGCCCTGGCCGCCTTCAAGGCCGGGCTGGACGCCAGGGCCACGCCCCTGGTGCTGTGCTTCTGGAGCATCGACGGCGACAGGACGCGCCCCGTGGCCGAACAGGTCGGCAGCGCCGCCGGGGCCCTGGGCATCGACTTTCTGGACCTGTCGCAGGACTTCACCGGCCCCCGGGCGGCCAAGGCCGACCCGGGCGCCCGGGTTTCCGCCGCCGACGGCCATCCCTCGGCGGCGGCCCACCGCGTCGCCGCCATGCGCCTGGCGCGCCACCTGCTCACGGCCGGGCCCCTGGCCGGGGACACCGCGGCTCCCATCCCCGAGGACGAGGTCGCCCGGCGCTGCGTGGCCGCCGCCCGGGCCATGCTCGCCGCCGGGCGCCGCCCCGAAAACGCCTGCGTCTGGCTGCTGGACACGCTGGCGGCCAAGCGCCAGAGCCGGGCCCGGCTGCGCCTGGACGCCGCCGGGCTCCTGCCCGGCGCCGCGTGGGAGGACATCCTCTGCGCGGCGCGCCAGGAGCTGGTCTGCGTCCTGACCCGGCGCCACTGCGAGGGTTTCGCCGCGTTCGTCGGCCCCGGAACGTTTTCCCAGATGGAACTATGCCTGCGGATGATCGAACGGCTGCGCAAGCGCTGCATGCTGCTGGAGGCGGCCGCCTCGGGCGCCCCCCTGCAGGAGGCGGCCTTGAAGGCGCTCACGCGGGACTGCGATCCGGCGGGCGGCACGATTGCGGACCCGACGGTGGCCCGCCGTCGGCTGGCGCTGCTGCACGCCAGGATGGCCGAGGCCCTGGAGCGGCTGTACGCGCCGCCCCCCGAGGCCGGGCCGTGGTCCATACTGCCCGGCCCGGCCTGCGACGCGGCCGCGCCCCTGCGCGCGTGCCTGGAGGAGTTCACCCTCGTCACCCGGGGGGCCCGGGAGCTGGCCCTCAGGATCGCGACCCTCCTCTCCCGCTGCGCCAGCCGCAAGGATCCGGCGTTCCAGCGCGCCCTGGGCCTGCTGTCGGCCCACCTGGGGGGCCTGGCCCTGGCGCTGGAAGCCGTTGCCAAGTCCTGCCACCTCTCGCGCCTGGAGGCCATGCGCCCGCCCCTGCCCGCGCCGCCCGCCACGCGGATCAGCCTGGCCGCGACCCTGCCCCCGGGGGCTGCGGGCCTGCTGCGGATCGTCGTCCACTACCTCCAGCCCTTCCACCCCCCCGTTGGCGACTACCACGCCCTTTTGGCCGACGGCCGGGAGCACACCTACCGCTGGGAGGTTCCCCTGCTGGTCAACGCCACCCTGCGCATCGAGCTGCTCGGCGCCGCGCCGGGCGTGCGTCTCGCGGAACTGCTCGGCCCCGTGACCATCAACGAAGGAAGCCCCGGGGCCCGGACCATCCCCCCCGAGCAGGCCGAAAGCACGGCTCCGGACAAGGTGCACATCCCCCTGGCCCTGGTCCACCCCGCCCACGGCTGACGACACGGCGCCCCCCCGCACCCGATTCCCTTTCCCGTCCTTTCGTGCTATATACTGGATGGGATCATCCGCGCGGCCAGCCCCCCGCGCGGGCCCAAGGCGGAACCATGCCCCAGCGCCCGCGACACGACGACCTGCACGAGCTGCACGATCTGCTCGCCGCCAGCCAGGGCTGGGTCGCGACCCGCGTGGCGCGCTACGCCGTGGCCCAGGGCTTCGCCCAGGCATCCCCCCTGGCCGGCTCCTGGCACGAGGCCGTGGCCGAGGTCTGCGCGGCGATCCTGGCCACGATCCGCGAACACGACGGCCAGGCACCGCCCCTGGGCCCCCCGGGGGCAGCCCCGCCCGGCCCGCTGGAGGCCCTGGCCGCAAGGCAGGCCCGCGCCCGCCGCAGGCGCGGGGCCCGGCTGGACATGTATCTCGGCCTGCTGAAGATCCTGCGGCGCAGCCTGCTCGACCTGCTGGCGGAACGCCCCGCCCCCCTGGACGATCCCCGCGCCGCCCCGGTCTTCGTCAACCGCTGCCTCGACGCCTTCGAGGTCGCCCTGTGCGCCCGCTGGACCGCCCCGGACCAGGACACGGCGCTGGACGAACTGCGCGCGGGCAACCGCGAGCTGAGCCGCGAGCGCGACCTGTACATGGGGGCCCTGGAGGCCCTGCCCGATCCCCTGGCCCTGGTGGACGCCCAGGGCCGCCTGCGCCACATAAATCTTGCGGCCGCCGTCCGCCTGGGCGTGCCCCTGCTTCCGGGCGGGCTGTATTCCGAGACGGCAAAGCCCGGCCTTCTGGCCCCCGGCGACCACTGCCCGCGCACGCGCGACGGCCTGCGGGGCCTGCCCCTGGCGACGCTGCTGCCCTGGATCGAAGCGCCCCTGGCGGCCTTCCTGGCCGGGGAGCGCAGCCTCAGGCGGCTGGACATCCAGGCTGGCGACGCCTCCGGGCCGCGCACCATCCGCCTGACCCTGGCCCGGATGCCCGGCGTGGCCGGAAGCCTGGGCGACACGGTGGTCCAGATGGCCGACGTGACCGACCAGGCCGCGCCCCTGTGTGCGCCGGAATCCGGAAACCCGCGCCGCCAGGACGACCTGCTGCGGCTGGTCATGGACCACACCCCCGCCCTCGTCGCCTACCTGGACCGCGACCTGCGCTACCGCTTCGCCAACGCCCACCACGCCGAGGTCTTCCACCTGACCCCGGCGGACATCGTGGGCCGCCCCCTGGGCGAACTGTTCGGCGAGCAGGCCGCGGCCCGGATGCGGCCCCACTGCGAGCAGGCCCTGGCCGGAACCCCGAGGCACTTCGAGCTGCCCTTCACCTCGCCCCGGGGCACGACGCGCCACTTCGACGCGGCCTGCATCCCGCACCGCACGGGGAACGAGGTGGCCGGGCTGGTGCTCCTGCTCCAGGACGCCACCCCGCGCAAGCGCGCCGAGCAGGAACAGCAGCGCTTCTTCGACGTGTCGCTGGACATGCTCTGCGTAACCGGGCTGGACGGGCGCTTCCGCAAGGTCAACGACGCCTGGCGGCGCATCCTGGGTTGGGAGCGCGGCGAGCTGCTGGGCCTGCCCTGGGCGGCCTTCGTGCACCCCGACGACGCCGACGCCGTGCGCCGCGCCTTCGGGCAGCTGGCCCGGGGGCACAGCGTGATGGGCGTGGAAAGCCGCTTCCGGCGCAAGGACGGCGCCTTCCGCTGGGTGAACTGGAACGCCCTGCCCCTGCTGGACGAAGGCCAGGCCTATGCCGTGGCCCACGACACCACGCGCCGCCGCGAGATGGAGGATGTGCTGCGCCAGCTGGCCACGCGCGACTCCCTGACCGGGGCCTGCAACCGCCGCCAGTTCCTGGAGCTGGCCGCGCGCGAGGTGGACCGCGCCGGGCGCTACGTCCGCCCCGTCAGCCTGCTGATGCTCGACATCGACCGCTTCAAGCGCATCAACGACACCCACGGCCACCCGGCGGGCGACGAGGTTCTGCGCGCCCTGGTGGCCTGCGCGGGCCGGTCCCTGCGCCGCACGGACGTCCTCGGGCGCGTGGGCGGCGAGGAGTTCGCCGTGCTGCTGCCCGAAACCGAAGCCCCCGACGCCCTGCGGATCGCCGAGCGCATCCGCGCCGACGTGGAGGGCCTCGCCGTGCCCTACGAAGGCAAGGAACTGCGCCTGACCGTCAGCATCGGCCACGCCCAGACCCGGGGCGGACGATCCCTGGAGGAGCTGCTCAAGCTGGCCGACGACGCCCTCTACGAGGCCAAGCGCACCGGGCGCAACCGCGTTGTGGCCGCCCCGGCCGAAAACGACCCCGCCCCGCCCCCGCCGGACGCGCCCTGACCCGCGGCCCCCGCCGCTGCGGGCGCCTTCTGCCGTCGCGCGGCGCCGGGCCACGGCCCCAAAAGCGCGGGCGCCGCCACAGGCGGCGCCCTCTGCCCGGCGTGGCGCGCGACACGGCGCCGCGCCGGGTTTCGCGGCCCGGCAGCTAGGAGTCGAAGCCGTCGCGAATCTGGCGGAAGAGCGACACCAGGACGCCGTCGGGCACCTCGCTGCCGTCCACGACCATGTGCGCCAGCTGCGCCACGCGGTTGCCGCTGGGGGTCACGGTCTGGCGCAGCGTGAGGGCCAGGTTCTGGTCGCGCCCGGGCTCGCGCACGGCCACGCGCAGGATCCAGTGGCGGCCGTCGCGGTCCCAGTCCAGGCGCACGTCGCGCCCGGCGCGCTGGCTGGAGCGCATGAGCGCCAGCAGCGCCCGGGTGCTGAAGGGCCCGTGCCGACGGGCGGCGACGCCCAGGAATTCGCCCCGCCCGCTGCGAATGACCAGGGGCAGGTCCAGGAAGGCATCCCCGGGCCGGGCGTGCAGGGGGTTGTCCTGCTCGATGCGCCGCCGGACGTACTCCTCCAGGCGGGCGTTCCCGGCGCGCAGGGCCCGGACCTCGGCCTCCAGGGCCTCGGCGCGCCCGCGCTGGCGCTCCAGCTCGTCCCGGGCCTGGCGGCTTTCCTGGCGGGCCTGCTCCAGGGCGGCGCGCAGGGCGGCGGCCTCGTCGTGCAGGGCCGTGATCTCGCGGCGGTACACGGCCTGGCCCTCGAGCACGCCCGCCACGCGGTCCATGACGGCGCTCAGGGATCGGGACAGGGCCGGATCCAGGCTCGGCGCATCGGCGCCCTGGGCCCGGACAGGCGCGCCCGCGCGCCCGAAACGGGCCGGGGCTTCGCGGGCGGGGCGGGGCGGGGTCGGCGAACGGTCGTCCACGGGGCGTCTCCTGCGGGGCCGGGGCGCGGCCCGCCGCCGCCCCCCGGGCGGGGGCGCGCGGACGCGGCCTGCGGGTCCAGCCCAGGCGCCCAGAAGCCTAGCACGAAGAACCAGAAAATGTCTAGATTATCTATAATGCCCTGCCGAAACTCCCTTTGTCCCGGTGCCCCCCCCCGGCGAGAGCGCTGGCGGACGGAGCCAAGCGGAGATGGACGGCAACGGGGACAACGGCCGCGGACGGTGGCGGGGCGACGGGGGGCGGCAGGCGACGGCCACGGACGGGGCAACGGCCCGCGAAGCCCTCAGACGGGGCCGCACGGATTGACGACGGCCACGGCGACCGGCGGACGACGAAGGGCAAAGGAGACGGAAGAGGACAACGGGCAGGTAA
>NZ_JALNWM010000206.1 GCF_023230885.1 Desulfocurvus sp.
CAGCCTCATCGAGGTCGACGCCACGGAAACGCTGTTCACCCGCCCCAGGCACAAGCAGACTGAAGACTATATCACCGGCCGCTTCGGCTAGGCCGCGAGGAGCCCCAATGATAAAGAAGGAGACCCACTTCCATCAGCAGGTCGACGAGCTCAAGATCATGATCCTCCAGATGGCGGCCTATGTGGAGCGCGCGGTGGACATGGCCACCCGGGCGCTGCTGGAGCGCAACGCCGAGCTGGCCGAGCGCGTCATCGAAAGCGACGCGCAGATCAACCAGCTGGAGAACGACATCGACGAGTTCTCGCTGCGGCTGCTGGTGCGCGACCAGCCCGTGGCGCGCGACCTGCGCTTCATCACCGGCTGCCGCCGCGCCGTCATCGACCTGGAGCGCGCCGGCGACGAGGCCGTGAACATCGCGGAGAAGACCATCTACCTCTCCAAGCTCTCCCAGACGCCGCACAACCCCATGCTCGAAGAGCTGGTGGCCACGGCCAAGGACATGCTGCGCGTGGCCGTGGAGGCCATCCAGGAGGAGAACGTGGAGAAGGCCACCGACGTGTGCCGCATGGACTACAAGGCCGACGACCTCAACGTGCGCATCCTCAAGAAGACCATGGACGACATGGTCACCGAGGTCACCGGCGTGCGCCGCGCCGTGAACACCATCCTGGCCGCCCGCAGCCTGGAGCGCATCGGCGACCTGTCCACCAACCTGGGCGAAACCGTCATCTTCATCGTCAAGGGCGTCAGCGTGAAGCACAACTGCCAGCGGTTCTAGCCGCCGGGCGCCCAGACAGACCGGGCCGGATTCCCTGGTGGGGAATCCGGCCCGGTCTCTTTGGCCTGGGGCCGTGCTTCCGGGGGGCTGGGCCGCCCCGGCGCCGTCCGGCTAGCGGGCGATCATGGAGCGCAGGATGTCGGCGCAGTTTTCGGTGTAGTGGGCCATGCCGTGCAGCTTTTCCACGAAGTGGATGAGCTGGTAGATGTCTTTGAAATGCATCTCGGCGTTGTAGATGCGGCTGACGAGGCGGTTCTTCATCTTGAACACGGTGCTGCGCTTGCGGCGGATGGCCCAGTATTTGTCCTTGGTGCCGCGGCGGTCCAGGTTCTTGGTGTAGATGATGCCCAGGGTGGCGGACAGGGCCGGGCCGAGCATGTTGGTGATGTCGTCCACCTCCTCGATCAGCTCGATGATGTCCGACTGGAACTCCGCCGGGATGTCCACCCGGCGCATGGCCAGCCACTGCACGGCCTCCTGGGCCTCGTCCAGGATGTTGTCCTGTGTTTTCGTGTAGTTGAGGAACAAGGTCTTGTCCACGGGCATGAACAGCCCGCGCGGCATGTGGTTGTGGATGCGCCGCTTGATGAGGTCGGCCTGGTTCTCGATCTCGTCGATCTGCTGCACAAGCTCCAGGAACTCGCGGCAGGCACCGCCCGCCACATAGCACTCCATGGATTCCTTGATGATGGCCACGCAGCCGTTGATCTTCTCGTAATGCTCAAGCAGCCCGTCCAGGGGCGACCTGTCGGCCAGCAGGCCGAAGAAGGGGACGCGCATATGTGTTCCTCCGGGCCCCGCCGGCCTTCCTACAGGAAGGTCCAGCGCAGGACTTGAAAGATGACGATGGACGTGAACGCGGCAATGGGCACCGTCAACAGCCAGTAGACCACTATCCTGCCAAGCACCCCGAAGTCTACTGCCCGGAAGCCTCGAGCCAGGCCGACCCCGGTGACCGCGCCCACGGTGGCGTGGGTGGTGGAGACGGGCAGGCCCAGCTTGGAGGCCACGAGCACCGTGGTCGCCGCCGCGAAGTCCACGGCGAAGCCCCGGGTGTTGGTCAGGGTGGTGATCTTCTCGCCCACGGTGGCCATGACCTTGTGGCCCAGCAGGCAGATGCCCAGGGCGATGCCCAGGCCGCCCAGCCCAAGGAGCCACAGGGGCACGTCGGCCTGGGCCAGCAGGGTGCCGTGCTTGACCAGGACATAGATGGCCGCGATGGGCCCCACGGCGTTGGCCACGTCGTTGGCGCCCTGGGAGAGGGCCACATAGCACGAGGTGAAAATCTGCATCTTGCGGAAGATGGCTTCCACGCCCTCGGCGCTTTCCTCCACGCGGGCGGCCAGTTTCCAGGCCATGCGGGCCGACAGCGCCCACACCAGCCCCGCCAGCACCAGGACAAGGACCAGGGATTCGTACCAGGCCAGGGCCAGCCGGGCGCCCACGGGGGTCTTGTAGAGGAACGAGAAGCCCACCAGGACCATGGTCAGGGCCATCCAGCGCGGGCCCCAGATGCGCGCGCTGCGGATGAAGTCCGTGGCCATGAATATCCGGCGGCGGATCTGGGTGAAGATCAGGAATCCGACCACGGCGGCGAAGAACGGCGAGACGAACCACGAGAGCACCACCCCGCCGAGCTTGGACCACTGGACCACCGAGGGGCCGCCAGCCACCAGCCCGAAGCCCAGGATCGCCCCGACGATGGAATGCGTGCTGGACACGGGCAGGCCCGTGAGGGTGGCGATGAGCACCCACAGGGCCGCGGCCAGCAGCGCCGAGAACATGCCCAGCAGGATGAGCTGCGGGTCGGAGATTCCGGCCGGGTTGATGATGCCTTTGCTCACCGTGGCCGTGACGTGGGAGCCCAGGAACACGGCGCCCACGAAGTTCAGCATGCCCGCGATGAACACGGCCTGGCGCACGGTGATCGCCCGCGCGCCCACGGCGGAGGCCATGGAGTTGGCGACATCGTTGGCCCCCAGGTTGAAGGCCATCAGGAATCCCGCCGCCAGGGACAGGAGGAAGAACAGGTCGTAGAGGTCCATGCGCCTTCCTTGGGCTTCCGTGATCCGGGTGTGCCGGAAAGGGTCGCCGGTCCGGTGGTCCGGGCGGCGTCTCGGGCGCTTTATTACAGTTGTGTTACGACAATGTGACGATTGCCGGGGCAGTCATAGCCCACTCGGGCCCAAAAGGATAGCGCCCGGGGTTTTCCGCTGCTGGCGGCGCCTCGCCGGGCGCAAAAAAACGGCGGGCGCGGGGCTGGCCGACGGAGGGGGCGGATGGACGCGGGCGGGCCGACGGGGGCCGGGGGCCGGGTGCCCCGGCGGCCTGGGCGCGAGGCGGCCCCGGGGGTGCTCCGGCGGCGGCTGGCCCGGCGCCGGGCGCGCGGCCTCAGCGCAGGGTTTCGAACTCGCCGCGCTCGCGGTTCTTGCGCACGTTGTCCCAGGAGAAGACCTTGCCGTTCATGGTGATGTAGGCCCCCGGGGGCAGCAGCTGCACGGCGCTGAAGGCGCAGCCCAGGTTGAACAGCGCGTCGGAGTTGACGAAGGAATAGGGCACCATGGCGCCCAGCAGGACCACGGTGCGCCCCGTGTCCGCCGCGCCGATGACCCGGGCCGTCTCGGGCATGGTGTCGGTTCCGTGGGTGATGACGATCTTGTCCTCGGGCGCGGCCAGCACGCGCGCGAGGATCAGCTGGCGGTCCTCGTCGCCCATGAACAGGCTGTCCTTGAGCATCACGGTCTCGATGGCCGCCTCGGCCCGGCACTTGGCCTGGACCAGGATGTCGCTCAGGTGCGTCTTGGTGAAGACCAGCTCGCCGTTCAGCTGGTTGTATTCCTTGTCCAGCGTGCCGCCGGTGACGAGGATGCGGATCATGGCGTGGGCTCCGGTGCGGGCCGCCCCGCGCGGGGCGGGGCGGCGGGCTTACATGTGCAGGCTCTGGCGCTCGGGCGACAGGCGCAGCTCCAGGCGGCGGGCGTAGGCGCTCATGGCGTAGCAGCATACGAAGTAGAGGAACGCCGCCGTGGTGTACATTTCGATGGGGTAGATCATCAGCCGGTTGTTCAGGACCATGGTCACGTTGGTCAGTTCCATGACCCCGAGCACATAGGCCAGGGAGGTGTCCTTGAAGATGGCGATGAACTGGCCGACGATGGGCGGGATCATCTGTTTGAGGGCCTGGGGCAGGATGACGTGGCGCATGACCCGGTAGTAGGACAGGCCGGTGGAGAAGGCCGCCTCGAACTGGCCGGGGGCGATGTTCTGCACGCCCGAGCGCACGATCTCGGCCAGGTAGGCCCCGGTGAACACGGTCAGGGCGATGGTCGCGCTCCAGAACACATGCAGGAAGGTCCCGGTGAGCACGGGGATGAAGAAATAGACCCAGAAGATGACCATGATCAGCGGGTTGCCGCGGATGACCTCGATGTAGAGGGTGCTTGGCACCCGCAGCAGCAGGTTCCGGGACGTGCGGCCCAGGCCCGCCAGCAGGCCCAGGGGGAAGCTCGCGGTGATGGCGATGACGGCCATGAGCACGGCCATGGCCAGGCCGCCGGTGCCGCCCATGATCTCGCTGGGATCGTCGGTGGGCAGGCGCCAGATGAGCATGGTCCGGAAGTTGTCGGCGATGACGCCCCAGTTGAAGCTCCACAGGCCGCGCAGGGTGCTGTAGAGCACGACGGCCAGGGCGGCCAGGAAGGCGAGCTTGGCCGCCAGGACCAGGGCGGCCCAGGCGCGGGCGGCGGCGCTGTTCAGGGCGGCGCGGGCCGGGGAATAGGTCATGGCCCGGGCGGCGCGGCGCCGGGCGGCGGCGCGCCCGGCGAGGCAGCGCACCGGCCGGGCCGCCAGGGCGCAGCCCGCGCACAGCGGCTCCACCACGCGGGCCAGCAGGCGCTCGGCGGGCGAGCAGGGCCCCCCGCCCACGCGCAGCCGGACGTTGATGGCGTTGAGCACGGCGGAGATGACCAGCGACAGGGTCAGGTACAGGGCCGAGGCGGCGGTGGCGGCCTCGAAGCCCCGGAAGGTCATGGACTCCACCTGCTGCGAACTCCAGGCCAGCTCGGCCACGCCCACGAACATGGCCAGGGAGGAGTTCTTCATGTTGTTCAGGAATTCGCTGCCCAGGGGCGGGATGATGGCCCGGAAGGCCACGGGCAGGATGATCCTGCGCAGCACCTGGGGGTAGGTCAGGCCGCTGGAATAGGCGGCCTCGAGCAGGCCCTTGGGGATGGATTGCAGCCCGGCGCGGATGACCTCGGCCATGAACGAGGCGGTGTAGGCCGACAGGCCGACCACGGCGGTCATGAACTCGAAGCCGAAATTCATGTCGGCCAGCCAGGGCGGCAGGATCCATTCCAGCCACGAGGGCAGGAAGGTCATGAAGGTGACCTGGAAGCCGAACACGGCCTCGCGGGCGCCCTCGGGCAGGGCCATGGGGAAGGCGAAATACCAGAAGAGCAGCTGGACCAGAAGCGGGGTGTTGCGGAAGAACTCGACGTAGGCGGTGGACAGCCAGTACACGGGCTTGAACCGGGACACGCGGCCCAGGCCGAGCAGGACGCCCAGCCCCAGGGCCGCCGCGGCGCTGACCAGGGAGATGATCACCGTCCAGCACACGCCCATGAGCAGGAGCAGGCCGTAGTGCTCGCCGTAGGTCTGGTTGACGGTGAACAGCACGCTCCAGTCGAAGGCGTAGCCGAAGTCGAAGACCCAGCCCCAGTAGTAGACGGCGCTGGCCAGGATGAACAGGAGCAGGCCGATCTGCACCCAGGTCTTTTCAAGCAGCAGTCGTGTCATGGTCCCTTCGCGTGCGGTCTGTCCGGGAAACAGGCATGAGCCCGGGGCGGCCCGGGCTCATGCGTTCAATACCGTGTGCGACGTGCCCCCTACGGCCACATCTCGATTTCTTCGGTCATCGGGAAGGCGTAGGGCGTGTCGGGGCCGTACCACTTGTTGTAGATCTGCATGTAGGTGCCGTCGGCCCACATGTCCTGGATGGCGAAGTTCACGGCGTCGCGCAGCTTGGACTCGTCCTCGGGCAGGCCCATGCCGTAGGGCTCGTTGGAGAAGAAGTCGCCCACCAGCTCGAACTGGCCGGGATCCTGGGCGGCGTAGCCGAGCAGGATGGTGGAGTCGGTGCTCCAGGCGGCCACGCGGCCCATCTTCAGGGCCTGGTAGCACTCGGATTCCTTCTGGAAGGAGATGACGTTCTTGTCGGCGTCGGGGTCGCCCAGCTTCTTGAGCAGGTTCTTGATGTTGATCTCGGAGGTCGTGCCCTGCATGGTGGCGATCTTCTTGCCGACGAAGTCCTCCCACTTGGTGTACTGGCCCTTCTTGGCGAGCAGCTTCTGGCCGTCGAAGAAGTAGGTGATGGAGAAGTCGATG
>NZ_JALNWM010000207.1 GCF_023230885.1 Desulfocurvus sp.
GTTTCTTGTATTCCGAAATTTTGTTGCGCAGGGTGCGCACGGAGATGCCCAGCAGGTCGGCGGCCTGGGTGCGGTTGCCCTCGGTCTGCTCCAGGCGGCGCATGATGGCGATGCGCTCGATCTCGGCCAGGGGGATGTCGCGGGCGTCCACGGCGCTGGTCAGCCCCGGGGCGGCGGGGGCGGCGGCGGTTGTTGCCGTGGCGGCCTGGGCGGCTTCTGCGGGGGCCGCTGCGGCGGGCGCGGGCTCCTCCTCGGGCAGGGGCCAGGTGTCGGCGTCCAGCAGGAAGTGGCGTTCGTCGATGGGGCCGGGTCCGGCCAGCAGCACGGCGCGTTCCATGAGGTTTTGCAGCTCGCGTACGTTGCCGGGCCAGTCGTAGCCCAGGAGCCAGGCCCGGGCCGAGTCGGCGAAGGCCAGCCGCGGCAGGCCGTACTGATCGGCGAAGCGGTCCACGAAGAAGCGGGCCAGGAGCAAGGCGTCCTCGCCGCGTTCGCGCAGGGCGGGCAGCTTGAGGGGGATGACGTTCAGGCGGAAGAAGAGGTCCTGGCGGAACTCCTTGGAGCGCACGGATTCTTCGATGTCGCGGTTGGTTGTGGCCAGCACGCGCACGTCGACCTTCACGGTTTCGGTGCCGCCCACGCGGTCGAGTTCGCTTTCCTGGAGCACGCGCAGGAGCTTGGCCTGAAGCCCGAGATCCATCTCGGTGATCTCGTCGAGCAGGATGGTCCCGCTGTCGGCCAGCTCGAACTTGCCGAGCTTGCGGTTGATGGCGCCGGTGAAGGCGCCCTTTTCATGGCCGAAGAGTTCGCTTTCCAGCAGGTGCTCGGGCAGGGCGGCGCAGTTGATGGCCACGAAGGGCCGCCCGGCGCGGGTGCTGTTCTGGTGCAGGTAGCGGGCGAACATTTCCTTGCCGGTGCCCGATTCGCCGGAGATGAGCACCGAGGCCTTGGAGGGCGCCACCTGCCGGGCCAGGGCCAGGACGCGGCGCATGGAGGGATGCTCGCCGATGATGCTCACGCCCGGGGCCGGGGGCGCGGCCGGGGGCGCGGGCGGGGCGCCGGGCGCGGGGCGTGCCGGGGCGGCCCCGGCGGGCATGGCGGCCTGGATTTTTTCCCAGGTCAGGGGTTCGAGCCAGTAGTCCTGCGCGCCAAGCTCCAGGTAGCGCTGGGCCTCGGCGGCGCTGCCGCGCTCGGTGAAGACGATCACCGGGGGAAAGCCCTGGACATCGCGCCCGGCGGCGAGCAGGTCCTCGGGGCGCACTCCGGGCAGGTCGCTGGCGGCGAAAGCCAGCACGGGCCGCCGCTTGGCGATGAAATCCAGGGCCGCGCGCAGGGTGTCCGCCAGCCCGGCCTCCACCCCGGCCTGCCGGAAGGACGGGAAAAGCGGGGTGAGCGGCGTGGGCCTGGAGAGAAACAGGATGGTCTTGGCGGACATGACCTGTCTTCTTAGCCTTTCCCGTTGCGATTATCAATCAAATGCCCGCGCCGCGTCCGCCCGCGAAATGATTGCGCCTGGCGTGATTGACTTGGGCGGGAAGCTCGTCTATTTTTCCGCAGCAGTTTCGGGAAGGAAATCCAGATGGAGAACGGCGGCGGGAAGAGGACACCGGCCCTGGCGTCTTGCCGGGGGCTCGGGGGCCAGGACGGACGGGGCTTGCGCGCCCCCCGGGGAGCGTGGGGCTTCCGGGCGGGGGCGGCGTGAGCGCCGCAGCCGTCGTTTCGCCGCGTCCTGGCCGGGGCGCGGCCCTGTGCCTGGAGCTGATGCGCTGGGCCCTTGGCTTCTACATCCTGTTCTTCCCCCTGGGCATAAGCTTCCGGGAGATCGGCGCCGTGGGCGCCATGACCGGGTTGGTCGGCTACTACGTCCTTGACTGGCGCGGATCGAGCCTGCGCCGGTTCCCCCTGCGCTGGGTGCTGGCGGCGTTCTTCGCGCTTCTGATCTTCAAGGGGCTGCACAGCATCTGCCCCGCCGCCAGCTGGTACGCCCTGAGCCACAACAGCTACAAGGGCCCGTTCCTGCTCCTGGCCGGGCTGGAGGTCGTGCGCAGGCCGGGGGATCTGCGCTTCCTGGCCTGGGCCTTCGTGATCATGACCCTGTACACCGG
Organism: Desulfocurvus sp.; assembly: GCF_023230885.1. Classification (GTDB taxonomy): domain Bacteria; phylum Desulfobacterota; class Desulfovibrionia; order Desulfovibrionales; family Desulfovibrionaceae; genus Desulfocurvus. The sequence continues at coordinate 2,103 of NZ_JALNWM010000207.1, forward strand.
GCTGGACGGCATCTACCAGTGGTGCACGGGGTTCGACTTCTTCTTTTCCATGCCCTGGTCCGGGCGGGTGAACGCCATGTGGGAGACCGGGCGCATCGGCAACCTCATGGCCCTGACCGTGCCCGTGACCCTGGCCCTGCCCGCGCTGCTGCCCGCCCGCTGGCCCCTGGCGGCGCGGCTTGCCGTGGCGGCGGTGCTGGCCTTCCCGGGGCTGTTCCTGCTGGTGGGCGCCCAGGCGCGCAGCGGCTGGTTCGGCTTCCTGCTGGCCATGGGCGCCCTGGCCTGGGCGCACCTGGGCGCGCGCCGGGCCGTGCTGGCCCCGCTGTTGGTCATGGTGGCGCTGGGCGGACTGGCCCTGGCGTTCCCCCGGCTGATGTCCGCGGACGCGCTGCTGGGTTCCCCGCGCTTCATCATCTGGGACGTGGCCCTGGACGTGTGGCGGCACTGGCCGATCCTGGGCGCCGGGGTGGGCTGCTTCGAGGCGGGCTACGGGGCCTTGGGCATCCAGTTCGACCTGGGCATCTTCGGCGAGCCCGTGCCCCATCCGCACAACATCTACGCGCAGTTCCTGGCCGAGACGGGGATCGTGGGCACGGCGATCCTGCTGGCCCTGCTGCTGGGCAACCTCGTCTGGGCCGGGCGGCGGATGCGGGCGCGCATCCTGGCTGCCAGGGGCGCCGGGTGCGAGCTGTCCGGCCACGACGCCACGGGCGCCTGCCTGTGGGCAGCCCAGGCGGGCTACCTGCTGACGGCCTTTTCGGCCCACGATTTCTACCGGACCTGGTGGCTTGGCATGTCCATGCTCGTCACCGGGCTGGCCCTGGGCGCGGCCCTGGCCCGCTGGCGGGACGGGGACGGGGCGTGACCGCCGGGGTCTTCCGGCGCGAGTTCATCGTGGGCATGGCCGGGGCCGGGGTGCCCGCCGTGGCCGACTGGCTCCAGGAGGCTGCGTCCGCCCACGCCCGCGAGCTGGGCTTTTCCTCGCGGCGGATGCACGAGGCCGGGGTGGCCTGGGTGCTGGCGCGCCTGGCCCTGCGCATGGACGCCTACCCGCCCGTCGGCTCGCGGGTCACGGTGCATACCTGGCCCTCGGCCCTGGAGGGGCTGCGCGCCGTGCGCGACTTCCGCCTTGTGGACGCCGTCGGGGCGCCCCTGGGCGCGGCGACCTCGGTCTGGGTGGCTCTGGACATGGTCCGCCGCCGGGCCGTGGCCCTGCCGGATTTCGTCACCGCCTGCCATCCGGCGACGGCCGAGCGCGTCCTGGAGCTGACTGGCCGGACCCTGCCCGCGCCCGGGCCGGACGGCCCGCAGTGCGCCATCCTCTCCCGCCGGGCCGACCTGGACGAGAACGGCCACGTCAACAACGTCCACCTGCTGGAGTGGGCCCTGGAGCCCGTGCCCCCGGGGCGGGACCGCCTGCGCCCCGCGCTGGTGGACATCGCCTTTCGCGCCGAATGCCGCCATCCCGAGTCCGTGGCGGCCACCTGCACCCCCGAGGGGGACGGCGCGGCCCTGCTGCACGGGCTGACCTCCGCCGGGGGCCGCGAGCTGCTGCGGATGCGCAGCCTGTGGCCCGGGGGCTGACGGCGCCGCACCCCTTCCCGCGGCCTTCGCCGTTCCCGGCGCCCGCGCTTCCGCCGTCTCGCTCCTGCCTGTCGCCCCGCCTCCTGCGCCCGCGCATTGCCATTTGCCCGGGGCCGGACTACAGTGCGCCCACGATGGAGTTTTCCGCCCGCGCTCCCGCCGTCCGGCCCTTCCGGCCCGGGGGCGCGGCGCAGGGCGCGGGAGGCGGCGTGAACGCGACGTATTGCATCATCGGGGCCGGAGCCGCCGGGATCGGCGCGGGCCACGGCCTGTCGCGCCTGGGGGAGGACGACTTCCTGATCCTGGAGCGCGAGGCGCGCATCGGCGGCCGGGCCGCCGCCGAGAAGGACGCCTCCGGGTTCCTCTGGGAGCCCGAACCCCGGCCCCTGTGCGAGCGGTTCAAGACCTTCACCCGGCTGGTGGACGATCTGCTCGGCCCCGACGCGCCCCGGACCCCCCGCTCGGCCTGGGTCCGCGCGGGCGGGGCCTGGGTGCCGCAGCCCTTCCAGCGCAACCTGCGCTACCTGCCCGCCCTGCAACGCCTGGAATGCCTGCGTGGCCTGCTCGGCGCGGCCCTGACCCGGGCGGGCGACCCCGGTGGCGCGGCGCAGCCCGAAACCCTGGCCCGCTGGCTGGAGCTGACCTACGGCCCGGGCATCGCCCGGCTCTATCTCGCCCCGCAGCAGGCCAAGGCCCTGGGCGCGCCCTGCGAGGAGCTGGATTGGCGCTGGGCCGCGCAGTGCCTCGCCCCGGCGGACCTGGATGCCCTGCTGGAAACCCTGATCCTCGAACGCGACGACACGGGCCACGGCCCCGACGCCGTCGTGCGCACCCCGGCCTTCGGCGGCAGCGGGGAGCTGCTGCGGCGCATGAGCAAGCGCCTGCGCGAGCGCATCCTCATCGGCCAGGAGGTGGTGCGCGTGGACCCTGTGGCCCGGGTGGCGCATCTGCGCGGCGGCGGCGAGGTGGGCTACGCGCACCTGTTCTCCACCATGCCTCTGGACCAGCTGGTGGGCGCGGTGCTGGACGACCCGCCCGAGGCCGTGCGCCGCGCGGGGGCCGCCCTGCGCCACGCCTCGGCCCTGGCCGTGGGGGTGGGCCTGCGGGCCCCGCGCCCGCGCCCGGGGCAGGACTCGGCGCACTGGATGGAGTTCCCCCAGGACAACTGCCCCTTCCACCGCGTGACGCATCTGCACAATTTCGCCCCGGGCCGCGTGCCCGAGGCCGGGGCCCGGGCCCTGCTGGCCGAACTGTCCTGGCGCGGGCCGCGCCCGGAGCCGGTGGAGGCCATGATCCGCAGCGTGCTGGAAGGGCTGGAGAACGTATCCCTGCTGGCGCCCGGGGGCCGGGACGAGGTCGCGGCCCTGTGGCACGCCGAGCGGTCCCGGGCCGTGCCCCTGCCGGACCTGGGGCGCGACGCGGCCCTGCGGACCATCATGCCCTACCTGGAAGCCCAGGGCATCGCCTCGCGCGGGCTTTTGGGCGGCTGGCGCCACGAGGTCGGCGAGCTGGACCAGTGCGTCATGCAGGGCATCGAATGGGCGCGGCGCGTGGTCCACGGCGAGCCTGAGACCGTCTATTGCGCGTGAGCGCGCCCGGGCGCGTTGCCTATCGCGGCCCGGCGCGCTATAAGGGCGGCCCCGGCGGGCGCCGCGCCGTGCGCCGCGCCCCGGGGAAAAACCGTTCCGACCCCAAGGAGCACCCATGTCCATGACCGAAGTTTTCGCCGCCCGCCGCGAGCGGACGCGCGCTGCCCTGGCCGAGCGGGAGCTGGACGCCCTGCTCGTGACCCACGCGGCCAACCGCTACTACCTGTCCGGTTTCGAGCTGTCCGACCCGCAGTGCAACGAGTCCGCCGGGGCCGTCCTGATCACCGGGCGCGGCGACGACTGGCTGCTTACGGATTCGCGCTACCTGGACGCCGCCCGCAGGCTGTGGCCCGAGGAGCGCATCTTCATCTACGGCCGCCCGGCCCACGCGAGCATGGGCGCCTTTTTGCGCGGGGTGCTCCAGGGGCCGCTGGGCTTCGAGTCCGACGGCGTGTGCCACGAGTTCGCCTGCAAGCTCGGCGAGCATGTGGGCCTGGTGCCCACCGCGGGCATCGTCGCCCGCCAGCGCTACATCAAGGACCGGGCCGAGCAGGAGGCCATGCGCCGCGCCTGCGCCCTGAACCACAAGGTTTTCGAACAGATCCAGGAGTTCCTGCGCCCGGGCATCACCGAGAAGGCCCTGGCCTGGGAGGTGGAGAAGCTCTACCGCACCCAGGGCGCAAGCGGCCTGTCCTTCGACACCATCGCCGCCTTCGGGCCCAACGGGGCGCTGCCCCACGCCATCCCCGGCGACGATGTGCTGGCCGACAACAGCTCGGTTTTGCTGGACAAGGGCTGCCGCCTGGACGACTACTGCTCGGA
>NZ_JALNWM010000208.1 GCF_023230885.1 Desulfocurvus sp.
CCCTCATGTACGGCACCGGTGACGACGACGATCCGACCGACGGTTCCGAAGTGCTGCCCACCCTGGCCAACACCGGCGTCGGCTCCGGCGGCTTCGGCCTGACCCACCTGGGCTTCGACGGCGCTGCCTGGACCGAGTCCGGCGGCATCCTGGGCGGCCGCACCGACTACGCCGCCCTGGCCCTGATCATCGACGACATCAGCTTCGTGGAGAACCTGACCCACAAGCTGACCATCGCCTACGGCAAGGGCACCACCGATTCCGACCTGATCAAGAAGTACGGCGCCGGCCTGCTGGGCGTCACCCCCATCCTGACCGACGAGGACTCCTTCTGGGAAGTGAACTTCGACTCCACCTACCAGATCTACGAGAACCTGTCCCTGGCCGGCAAGTTCGGCTACGTCAACGTCGACCGCGACGAGGACGTGTGGGGCAACGCCAACTCCGATCTGGACAACGCCTACAAGTTCACCGTCATCCTGCGCTACAACTTCTAGTTGTGGCCTGACCATCTGCTGACGCCCACCACCACGGGCCGGAACCTTCGGGTTCCGGCCCTTTTTTCATTCGCCGGTCGGGGCGCGCCGCCCCGCCCCCCCGCCCCGGCCGGGCGCGGCTGGCGGCTCGACTTTTGGCCCGCGCTCCTCTATACAAACCCGCACGGCGCCGCGCGCCGCAATCCACCGCCGAGGAGACCCCGCCCATGCCCTGCCGCGATCTGGCATATTCCGGCCCCGAGTCCTGGCCCGCCATCGAGCAATGGCTCACCCCCCGCGCCGAGCCCGGCGCCACCGTGGACGGCGCCGTGGCCGACATCCTGGCCGACGTGCGCGCCCGCGGCGACGAGGCCCTGGCCGACTACGGGCGGCGCTTCGACTGCCAGACCCTGACCCCCCGGGGCCTGCGCGTGCCCGCCGCCGAGATCGCCGCCGCCCGGGAGCGCGTGCCCGCCGCCGACCTGGACATCCTGGCCGAGGCCGCCGCCAACATCCGCGCCTTCCACGAGGGCCAGCGCGAAAACTCCTGGTGGACCACCCGCCCCGACGGCACCATCCTCGGCCAGATGGTCCGCCCCGTGGATCGCGTGGGGCTCTACGTTCCCGGCGGGCAGTCCGGGCAGACGCCCCTGGTCTCCAGCCTGCTGATGAACGCCATCCCGGCCCAGGTGGCCGGGGTGGGCTCCATCTGCGTGGCCTCGCCGCCGCGCCCCGACGGCAGCCTGGACCCCGTGCTCCTGGCCACGGCGGCGCTGCTGGGCATCGACGAGGTGGTGCGCATGGGCAGCGCGTGGGCCATCGCCGCCTTCGCCTACGGCACGGCCACCGTGGCCCCGGTGGATGTCATCGCCGGGCCGGGCAACATCTTCGTGACCACGGCCAAGCGCCTGCTCATGGGCCGCGTGGGCATCGACATGATCGCCGGGCCCAGCGAAATCGCCATCATCGCCGACGCCAGCGCCGACCCGGCCTGGCTGGCTGCGGACATGCTCTCCCAGGCCGAGCACGACCCCCTGGCCTCGGCCATCCTGGCCACGCCCGACGCGGCCCTGGCCCGGGCCGTGCGCGCCGAGCTTGCGCGCCAGGCCGAGCTGCTGCCCCGCGCGGACATCGCCGCCCGCGCCCTGCAAGCCTGGGGCGCCACCATCCTCACTCCGGACCTGGACGCCGCCGTGGACCTCGTGAACCGTCTGGCCCCCGAGCATCTGGAGCTGGCCGTGGCCGACCCCTGGGCGCTGGTTGGCCGCGTGCGCCACGCCGGGGCCATCTTCATGGGCCACACCAGCCCCGAGCCCGTGGGCGACTATTTCGCCGGGCCGAACCATGTGCTGCCGACCCTGTCCACGGCGCGCTTCTCCTCGGCCCTGTCGGTGCAGACGTTCATCAAGAAATCCAGCGTGATCGCCACAAGCCCGGCCTTCACCGCCGCCAACGCGCACAAGATCGCGCGCCTGGCGCGCATGGAGGGCCTGGAGGCCCACGCCCGCTCCGTCGAGGCCCGCCGGGGCTAGCTGCCGGGAGCCCGCCCGGGCCGGGCGCTGGCGGGCCTCTTCCAAATCCGGCGCCTTTGGCGTAAGGTAAAACAATTTTCCCGAAGCGAGGAACCGCAATGCAAGTGGTCACCAGGACGGACATCGCCGAATATCCCCTGCTCTCGCGCGGCAAGGTCCGCGACATCTACGAGATCGACGCCGAACGCCTACTCATCGTCACCACCGACCGCATGAGCGCCTTCGACGTGATCATGAACGAACCCATCCCGTACAAGGGCGTGGTCCTGAACCTCATCACCCTGTTCTGGATGGACAAGTTCGGCGAAATCATCCCCAACCACCTGCTGGAATCCGACGTGTCGCGCTTCCCGGCGCCCCTGGCGCGCCACGCCGACGCCCTGGAGGGCCGCGCGGTCATCGTGCGCCGCGCCCGGCCCCTGCCCGTGGAGTGCATCGTGCGCGGCTACATCACCGGCTCGGGCTGGAAGGACTACAAGGCCACCGGGCAGGTCTGCGGCTACACCCTGCCCCAGGGGCTGCGCGAGTCCGACAAGCTGGCCGAGCCGCTGTTCACGCCGTCCACCAAGGCCGAGCTGGGCAGCCACGACGAGAATATCACCGTGGAACAGGCCATGACCGCCGCGGGGCGGGACGTGGTACGCCAGGCCCAGGCCGCTGCCCTGGCCATCTACAAGGCCGGGCGCGACTACGCCGCCGGGCGCGGCATCCTCATCGCCGATACCAAGTTCGAGTTCGGCATGACCGACGCCGGGCTGATTCTCATCGACGAGGTGCTGACCCCCGACTCCTCGCGCTTCTGGCCCGTGGACGGCTATGCCCCCGGCCAGGGGCAGCCCAGCTTCGACAAGCAGTACCTGCGCGACTGGCTCTCGGCCCAGCCCTGGGACAAGACGCCCCCGCCCCCGGCCCTGACCCCCGAGGTGGTGGAGCGCACCCGGGCCAAGTATGTGGAAGCCTACGAGCGCCTGACCGGAGCGAGCTTTCCCGTGAAATGAGCCCCCGGCGCGGCCCGCGCCGGACCCCACAGCCCGCCCCGGCCCGGGGCGCGCAAGCGAGGACACGCCAGTGAAGATACCCGAGTTCAAGCTCCCGGAACTGAAGCTGCCCGAGTTCAAGATGCCCGAACTCAGGATGCCCCAGCTCCAGATGCCGGAAATCAAGATGCCCGAGCTGTGCATCGGCGACCTGGTGGCCAAGGTGCCCATCATCCAGGGCGGCATGGGCGTTGGCATCTCCATGTCCGGCCTGGCCAGCGCCGTGGCCAACGAGGGCGGCATCGGCGTCATCGCCGCCGCCATGATCGGCTTCAAGGACAACGCCGCCGCCAAGGACTCCGAGGCCCACGTCCGGGCCCTGGAAAACGAGCTGCGCGCCGCCCGCGAAAAGACCGACGGCATCGTCGGCGTGAACATCATGGTCGCCCTGACCAATTTCGCCGACATGGTGCGCACCTCGGTGCGCGAGCGAGCGGACATCATCTTCTCCGGCGCGGGCCTGCCCCTGGACCTGCCCGGCTACCTGACCGAGGGCGCGCGCACCAAGCTTGCGCCCATCGTCAGCTCCGGCCGCGCGGCGGCCATCATCTGCAAGAAATGGCTCTCGCGCTTCGACTACCTGCCCGACGCCTTCGTGGTCGAGGGCCCCAAGGCGGGCGGGCACCTGGGCTTCAAGCCCGAGGAGATCGACAACCCCGCCTTCGAGCTGGAAAAGCTCGTGGCCGATGTCATCGAGTCCGTGCGACCCTTCGAGGAGCAGAAGGGGCGGCGCATCCCGGTGGTCGCGGCGGGCGGGGTCTACGACGGCGGGGACATCGGCAGGATGCTGGCCCTTGGCGCCTCGGGCGTGCAGATGGGCACCCGCTTCGTGGCCACCCACGAATGCGACGCCGACATCCGCTTCAAGGAGTCCTTCGTCAAGGCCACCGAGGCCGACGTGGAGATCATCAAAAGCCCCGTGGGCCTGCCGGGCCGCGCGGTGCACAGCAAGTTCCTGGAGGCCGTGCGCGAGGGGCGCCGCCGCCCGTTCCGCTGCCCCTTCCACTGCATCAAGACCTGCGACATAACCAAGAGCCCGTACTGCATCGCCGCCGCCCTGACCAACGCCGTCAAGGGCAGGCTGGAGCACGGCTTCGCCTTCGCCGGGGCCAACGTGCACCGCGTGAAGGAGATCGTCTCCGTGGGCGAGCTGATTGCCTCGCTCAAGGCCGAATACGCCAGGGCCCTGGGCGCCACCAAGGCCTAGGCCCCGGCCGCGACAGCGCGCCCCGGGCGGCAGCCGGATTTTGCCGGGCCGCCCGGGGCGCGTGCCGTCTGCGCCCCCCGCCGCACCCCAACCCGTCTTTGGAGGCGCCATGAACGTCCCCTTCAACAGCCTCAAGATCCAGCTCGCCCCCTGCGAGAACGACCTGCGCGCCGCCTTCGAGCGCGTGCTGGAGCGCGGCTGGTTCCTCATGGGCCCCGAGGTCGAGGCATTCGAGGCCGAATTCGCCGCCTGGCTCGGCCGGGGCGCCTGCGTGGCCATGAACAGCGGCACCGACGCCCTGGTCCTGGCCCTGCGCGCCCTGGGCTGCGCGGGGGGCGAGGTTGTCCTGCCCGCGCATACGGCCCTGCCCTGCTACCACGCCGTGCTGGCCGCCGGATGCACACCCGTGTTCGCCGAGGTCCGCGAAGACACCTACACCCTGGACCCGGCCAGCGCCGCGCGCATGATCGGCCCCCGGACGCGGGCGGTCATGGCCGTGCACCTCTACGGCCAGCCCTGCGACCTGGACGAACTGGGTGCCCTGTGCGCCGGGCACGGCCTGCCGCTCATCGAGGATTGCGCCCAGAGCCACGGCGCCACCTACAAAGGCCGACGCGCGGGCACCTTCGGCGCCCTGGCGGCCTTCAGCTTCTACCCCACCAAGAACCTCGGCGCCCTGGGCGACGGCGGCGCCGTCTGCTGCGACAGTGGCGACGCGGAAACCGCCCTGCGCCTGGAACGCCAATACGGCGAGTCCAGCCGCTACCACAGCGCCGTGCCCGGCGTGAACAGCCGGCTGGACGAGATGCAGGCCGCGTTCCTGCGCCTGCGCCTGGGGCGCCTGGAGGCCGACAACGCCGCGCGCCGCGCCCTGGCCGGGCAGTACGACGCCCTGCTGGCGGGCACGCCGCTGATCCTGCCCGCCACGGCGCCGGACCGCGACCACGTCTACCACCTCTATGTGGTGCGCGCCCCGCGCCGCGAGGCGCTGATGGAACACCTGCGCTCGCGCGGCATCGGCACGGCCGTCCACTATCCCGTGCCCGGGCATCGCCAGCCGCTCTTCGCCCAGGGCCGCGCGCCCATGCGCGCCGACGACCTCGCCCTCAGCGAGCGCCTGGGCGCCGAGGTGCTCTCCCTGCCGCTGTATCCGGGCCTGGAGCCCGGGCAGGTGGAAGAAGTCTGCGCGGCCATCCGCGCGTTCTACGCCTAGCGGGCCGCACCAGATGACGCCCTGCGGCGCGGCCCAAGCCCTCCGGGCCCGCACGTCCTGAGAAGGGCGGGCGCCGCGCGAGGCGCGGGGCGGCGCAAAGGCCGCTGCCGCGCGGCGACGGCCCGGCATTGACACCGCGCGCCCAGGCCTTAGCTTTGCGGATACGCGGCCCACGCGGCCGCAAGGAGGCCCAATGGACAACCTGCTGCCCCTCTTGGGGGTCGTCGCCGTCTACATCGTACTGGTGAAACTCGTCTTCCCCAGGCTGGGCATCCGGGGTTGAGGCCCGGCCGCGGAGTGCAGTTGGCACCCCAAGGACAAGGCCCCCGGCAAGCCCGAGCCCCCCGAAGCCCCCAAACGCCCCGAAGGCCACTGATCCCGGGACGCCCGTCCGGGTCAAAAAGCGAAGGAATCCGCCCCCATGCGGATTTCTTCATTTTTCAGCCCCCCAAGCCTTGAAAAGCGCCCGGCTTTTTACTACATAGGCACTCCTTCGCGGAGAGGTGTCCGAGTCAGGTTTAAGGAGCACGCCTGGAAAGCGTGTACTGGGGAAACTCAGTCGGAGGTTCAAATCCTCTCCTCTCCGCCA
>NZ_JALNWM010000209.1 GCF_023230885.1 Desulfocurvus sp.
CAATTACTATTTTTGTATTGCCGAAATGCCTTATTTCGATCGAATCGGCTCTTGGATATTCAAGGAATGACGTCATCTCATCTAGGGCACGGCGGAGGTCGCTATTTTCAATTGTCTTTATCAGGTTCGATGTTATCCCCTTGTCGAGTTCAAGCCGACGTGCCTCTTCTCGTATTCTCTCCTTTCTTCCTTTTGATTTCTTGATAAGATCAATAATAAGTTTGTATATTAGTATTGGTATTTTCGATATGGACTTTGCGTCAACCCCGAAAAAGGCCATCGCAGCAAGCCAGAATCCAATTTCGGCTTTCCCTTCTGGTGAAAGTAGAAAGCCAAGGACGGCATCGAACGATCCAGGCTGTTCTGCCTTGACTTCAAGGTGTGTAGACCGCCCCAATAAGACTTTATTTACACGTTTGAATGAACGGTCAAATCCGAGAAGGGCCCGGGCGTAGAGCTCGGCATTTATGGATTTCCCTTCAGTTGCTTTGCCCGCGAATTTGAGACTTAGCGTTCCAGCGGCAGGTTCTTGGGATCCCTCTCCCGACAAGGAATATTGCACGAGACGCTCCCGTCATGGGGTTGTGTCGATATAGATTCTTGTCAATAACTGAAAAGGGTTTCGTTGTTAATACCTTTAGCGACTTCTCCGGAGCTTGGGCGGTCTACTTTTTGGGAAAAGAATTTACCAAGAAGCCCGGGGCGGGCTGGCGTGCGCCGCGCCCCGGGGCGCGGCGGGTCATTTCGCCTTGTCGCGCATGGCCCGGTACGCCGCGATGAGCCCGTTGGTGGAGGCGTCGTGGGCCTCGGGGCGGGGCTTGCCGGAGAGCTCGGGCAGGATGGCCTTGGCCAGCTGCTTGCCCAGCTCCACGCCCCACTGGTCGAAGGAATTGATGTTCCAGACCGTGCCCTGCACGAAGATCTTGTGCTCGTAGAGCGCGATGAGCGTGCCCAGGGTGGCGGGGGTCAGGCGTTCGTAGAGCAGGCTGTTGGACGGGCGGTTGCCCGCGAAGGCCTTGTGCGGCAGCAGGCGCGCCACCTCGGCCTCGGGGTGGCCCTCGGCGCGCAGGGCGGCCTCGGTTTCCTCCAGGTCGCGCCCGCGCATGAGGGCCTCGGTCTGGGCCAGGAAGTTGGAGACCAGGGCCGGGTGGTGCTCGCCCACCGGGTTCAGCGGGTTGGCCGCGCACAAAAAGTCGCAGGGCACGAGCTTGGTGCCCTGGTGCAGCAGCTGGTAGAAGGCGTGCTGGCCGTTGGTGCCGGGCTCGCCCCAGACCACGGGGCCCGTGCCGTAGTCCACCAGGGCGCCGTCCAGGGTGGCGCTCTTGCCGTTGGACTCCATGTCGCCCTGCTGGAAATAGGCCGGGAAGCGGTCCAGGTACTGGTCGTAGGGCAGGATGGCGTGGGTGCCGCAGCCGAAGAAGTTATTGTACCACACCCCGAGCATGGCCATGACGACGGGGATGTTCCGTTCCAGGGGCGCGTCGCGGAAGTGCTCGTCGGCCAGGAAGGCGCCCTCCAGCAGCTCCTCGAAGCGGGCCATGCCCACGGTGAGGGCGATGGACAGCCCGATGGCCGACCACAGGGAGTAGCGCCCGCCCACCCAGTCCCAGAACTCGAACATGTTGGCCGGGTCGATGCCGAAGGCGGCCACGGCCGGGGCGTTGGTGGACAGGGCCACGAAGTGCCGGGCCACGTCCTTCTTCGCGGCGCCCGATTCCAGGAACCAGCGCTTGGCCGTGGCGGCGTTCATCATCGTCTCCTGGGTGGTGAAGGTCTTGGAGGCGACGATGAACAGGGTTGTTTCGGGGTTCAGGCGGCGCAGGGTCTCGTGGATATGCGTGCCGTCCACGTTGGAGACGAAGTGCGGCGCGGGGCCGTCGGCGTAGTGGGCCAGGGCGCGGCAGACCATGCTCGGCCCCAGGTCCGACCCGCCGATGCCGATGTTGACCACGTCGGTGACGCGCCGCCCGGTGTGGCCCAGCCAGGAGCCGCCGCGCACGGCCTTGGCGAAGGCGCCCATGCGCTCCAGCACGGCGCGCACCCCGGGCATCACGTCCTGCCCGTCCACGAGCACGGGGCGGGCGGAGCGGTTGCGCAGGGCGGTATGCAGCACGGCGCGGCCCTCGGTGGAGTTGATGGGCTCCCCGGCGAACATGGCCGCGCGCCGCTCGGGCACCCGGGCGTGGCGGGCCAGATCCATGAGCAGGGCCAGGGTCCGCTCGGTGACGCGGTTCTTGGAATAGTCGAACAGCAGCGGCCCAAGGCGCAGGGAGAAACGCTCGAAGCGTTCGGGATCCTTGGCGAACAGCTCGCGCATGTGCAGCGAGGACATCTCGCGGTAGTGCTCTTCCAGGGCCTTCCAGGGCTGGGACTGGGCGATGCTGGTCATGGCGGCGTTCCCCTCGCGCGCGGCGGGCCAAAGGTTGCTCATCCTCGGGCAGGATGGGGGAAAAGCGCGGGCAAGTCAACGCGCGGGGGCGCGGCGCCGGGAGGGGGCAGCCCCCCGCCCGGCCCGGCGCCCCCGCCCGTCAGTACATCAGCCCCGGCAGGAAGAGCACGATCTGCGGGAACAGGAAGAGCAGGACGATGCCCGTCACGATGGCCAGCAGGAAGGGCATGGTGCCCTTGAAGATGGACTCCAGGGTCATGCCCGGGGCGATGGTGCGCGACATGCCGAAGACAACATAGACGTTGATGCCCACCGGCGGGGTGATCACGCCCATCTGCGTCACCAGGACCACGATGACCCCGAACCAGACCGGATCGTAGCCCAGGTGCTGCACCACGGGGTAGAAGATGGGGATGGTCAGCATGATCAGCGCCAGGGCGTCCATGAAGCAGCCGCCCACGAAGTAGATGGCGATGATCACGGCCATGACCCCGAAGGCGGGCAGGTCGAAGCCCGCCACCCACTGCGCCACGCCGAAGGGGATGCGCGTCATGGCCAGGAACTTGCCGAAGACCGTGGCCCCGGCCACCAGGAAGAGCACCATGCACGAGGTGCGCAGGGTCTCCTCCAGGGAGGCGACGAAGGCCCGCCAGGGCAGGCGGCGCCGGGCCACCGCCAGGGCCAGCACCCCCAGCACGCCGACGGAGGCCGCCTCGGTGGGCGTGAACCAGCCGAAGAACATCCCGCCGATGACCAGGGCGAAGACCAGCAGCGTGTCCACCAGGCCGCCCAGGGAGCGCAGGCGCTCGGCGCCGGTGGAGCGCCGGCCCGCCGGGCCCAGGGCCGGGCGCAGGGCGCACTGCGCGCCCACGGCGGCGATGAACAGCACCGTCAGCAGCACGGCGGGCAGGATGCCCGAGACGAACAGCGCGCCGATGGACTGCCCGGTAAGCACGCCGTAGACGATGAGCACCACGCTGGGCGGCATGATCATGCCCAGCCCGCCGCCCGAGGCCACGCTGCCCGCCGCCAGGGAGTCGGCGTAGCCGTAGCGCTTCATCTCGGGGATGGCCACGGTGGCCATGGTCGCCGCCGTGGCGGGCGAGGAGCCGCACACCGCGCCGAAGGCCGAGCAGGCCGCCACGGTGGCCATGGCCAGCCCGCCGCGCACATGGCCCAGGAAGCGGTAGGCCGTGTCGTACAGCCGTCGCGAGATACCGCTGTTGAAGGCCAGCTGGCCCATGAGGATGAACAGCGGGATGGTGGACAGGCTGTAGGAGGAAAACGCCTCGTAGAAGCTGCGCGAGAGCAGGTTCAGCCCGCCCTTCCACGAGGTCAGCAGCGCGAAGCCGACGAATCCGGTCAGGGTCATCACATAGGCCACGGGCATGCGGGTCATGAACAGCGCGAGCATCGCCGCGATGCCCAGGATGCCGGCCAGGGTCGGGTCCATCATCTGCCGTCCTTTGCGGTGAGCAGGCGCAGCACGTCGCGCGCCAGGAAGAGCGTGAACATGGCGAAGCCGAAGGCCAGGGCCAGGACCACCGGGTAGGTGGGCAGCCCGAGGTTCATGGACAGCTGCCCCGAGGCGCGCAGGGTCAGGGCGTAGTCCACCATGCGCCAGGCCACCACGGCGAACAGGAGCATGGCCGTGGCGCCGGTGGCCAGGGCCACGCGGCGCCGGACGCGGCGCGGCAGGCGGCTGATGAGGACTTCCACCCCGATATGCACGCCCTGGGCGTGGGCGTAGGGCAGGCAGAGGGCCACGGCCAGGGTGGCCAGGATGGCGGTCAGCTCCTCCGAGCCGAACAGCGGCGTGTCGAGGAGCCCGCGTCCGGCCACGTCGGCCCCGGTGAGCAGGGCCATGCCCATCAGGCAGCAGCAGGCCAGGGCGCGCATGGCGGATTCCAGGCGGTCCAGAAGGCGCGAGAGGGTGTGCATGGTGCGTGTCCGCTTGGTGCGAAAGGGCGCAGGCGGGCCGGGGGCCGCCTGCGCCGCGTGGTGCTTGGGGGCGGGGCTAGTCGCCCTGGGCCTGGCGCAGGGTGGCCTGGATGAACTCCAGGATGGCCTTGCCGTCCAGGCCGGCGGCCTCGGCCTCCCGGACGTACTCGTCCAGGATGGGCGCGCAGGCCGCGCGCCAGCGCTCGGCCTCGCCGTCGCCAAGGGCCGTCACCTGCCCGCCCTTGGACAGGAAGAATTCCATGCCCTCGGCGTCGCTGGCGTCCCAGGCCTGGCCGTGGCGCGCGGCCCATTCGACGTTGAGTTCGCGGATGGCCGCCTGGGCCTCGGGGGGGATGGCCGCCCAGCGGGCCTTGTTCATGACCACATAAAACGCCGTGGTGTAGGCCACGGCCCGGGACTGGGTCATGAAGCGGACCACCTCGCCCATCTTCCAGCCCTTGTTGGTCTCCACGGGGTGCAGCCCGCCGTCCACCACGCCCTTTTGCATGGCCTGGTAGGCGTCGGGCATGGACATGGCCACCGGCGTGGCGCCCAGGGCCTGGACGACCTTGGCCGAGTTGCCCGTGGCGCGCAGCTTCAGGCCCTTGAGGTCCTCCAGGGTGGCCACGGGCTTCTTGACGGTGTGCAGCAGGCCCGGGCCGTGGGCGTGGAAGTACATGACCTCCACGGCGTCGAATTCGGCGGGGCGGAATTTCTCGAACACGGCGTTGGCCACGGCCGTGGCCGCCGGGCCGTTGGCGTAGCCCAGGGGCAGGTCCACGGCGCTGAGCACGGGGAAGCGCCCGCGCGTGTAGCCCGGGGCGCTCATGCCGATGTCGCAGAGCCCTTCGGTCACGCCGTCGTATATCTCCGGGGCCTTGGTCAGGGTGCCGCCCGGGAAATAGTCCACGCGCACGGCCCCGCCGGTGCGCTTCTCCACCTCGGCGCACCACTGCTCGGCCAGTTGCGACTGGATGTGCGTGGGCGGGAAGAAGTTGGAGTAGGTCAGCCTCACGGCCTCGGCGTGGGCGGGCAGGGCGGCCAGGGTCAGGGCCAGGGCCAGGAGGGCGGCCAGGGGTCTGGTCATGCGGGGTCTCCGGGGTTGGTGTCGGGTCCGGGGGCGGGGGCCCCGGGCCGGGGGGTGGCGTAGTGGCGGATGAGCACCAGGGCCGCCTCGCGCACGTCGCGGGTGTCCAGGGTGCCCGTGCCCAGGGCGCGATGGACGAGCAGGCCCTCGAACAGGGCGGTGTTCAGCGCGCCGAGCTTTTCGGGCGGGAAATCGGTGTCCACATGTCCGCGCACCAGCTCGGCGAACAGGCTGTTGGACAGCCGGTAGGCGCCGTTGTTCAGCTTCGCGCACAGCGCCTCGTCGCGCGAGACGTGGAGGGTGAACTCCAGGAACAGGCGCGACCAGTCGCGGTCGTCGATGATCGTCTCCAGGAAGTCCCAGATGATGTGGACGGCCTGGTCCAAGTCGCGGGCCTGGTCCATGCGCGCGTCGCGCCGGGCGCGGTAGGCCGCCAGCCGGGCGCGGGCGATGTCCAGGAACAGCTCGTCCTTGCTTTGCCAATGGCGGTAGAAGCTGCCCTTGGCGTAGCCCGCGCGGCGGGTGATGTCCGCCACGGTGGTGGCGTCGTACCCGCGCGCGCCGAACAGCTCCACCGCCGCGGCCATGAGCTCCTGGCGCGTCTGG
>NZ_JALNWM010000210.1 GCF_023230885.1 Desulfocurvus sp.
CCCGGCTGGTGGACGAAATGTTCCGCCTGGTGCAGGCCGACCACGGGCAGGACCACGCCCCCCTGGCCCGGCGCGACCTGCGGGCCATGCTGGCCGTGACCCTGCCCGCCAAATGGCGCGGCCTGGGGCGGGAATCCGGGCGCCGCCTGCGCGAGCTGCGCGGCATGGCCCTGGCCGCGGCCAGGGCCGACGCGGACTGACCGGGCCCCGGCGCCGCCGGGCCGCGCGCCCGGAAAGACCGGGACGACGCGCCTTTCAAATTACTTTGACAATAAAATTCAATTGGGCATATTACATGGTGGTCAATAGAATGCCACGGGGGGCCCGCCCGGCGCGCCCCGCCGCGTCCCGATGCAAGAATCAAGGAGGACATCCATGAGACTGCTTACCCGTTCCGACTTCGACGGCCTGATCTGCGCCGTCCTGCTCAACGAGCTGGGGCTCATCGACGAATGGAAATTCGCCCACCCCAAGGATCTGCAGGACGGGACCATCGAAGTGTCCGAGAACGACATCCTGGCCAACGTGCCCTACGTCAAGGGCTGCGGCATGTGGTTCGACCACCACGCCTCCGAAGCCGCCCGCCTGGGCGCGGACTTCGAGTTCAAGGGCGCCTACAAGCAGGCCCCCAGCGCCGCGCGCGTCATCTGGGAATACTACGGCGGGCACGAAAAATTCCCCAAGGAATTCGATGAGATGATGGCCGCGGTGGACAAGGTTGACGACGCCCGCCTGACCGAGGACGAGATCCTGAACCCCAAGGGCTGGATCCTGCTCGGCTTCATCATGGACCCGCGCACCGGCCTGGGCCGCTTCCGCGACTACCGCATCAGCAACTACAGGCTGATGGAAGACCTCATCGAATACTGCCGGGCCATGTCCGTGGACAAGATCCTGGAGCTGCCCGACGTGCGCGAGCGCGTGGACCGCTACAACGAGCAGGCCAAGCTCTTCCGCCAGATGCTCCAGGACAATTCCTCCCTGCGCGGCAACGCAGTGATCATCGACCTGCGCGACCAGGAGACGATCTACGCCGGCAACCGCTTCATGATCTACGCCCTGTATCCCCAGGCGAACATCTCGGTGCATGTGCTCTGGGGCCTGAACAAGCAGAACACCGTTTTCACCGTGGGCAAGAGCATCCTGAACCGCACCAGCCAGACCGACGTGGGCCAGCTCATGCTGCGCTACGGCGGCGGCGGCCACCAGGCCGTCGGCACCTGCCAGGTGGACAACGAGCACGCGGGCAAGGTGCTCGACGAGATCGTGGCCAAGCTCAACGCCGACGGCTGACCAACCGCCCGGCCGGATGTCCGACAACAAAAAACCCCGCTTTGGCGGGGTTTTTTTGTTGTCGTCCTCGTTGACAGGCAATGCTATATGTTCTATTTATTAATAGATTTTATGTTACATGCTATTTCAGGGACAGGCCCGCATACCCTTAGTCAGATCTCATTATAAAGAAGCATAGAAGCAAGGAGAGTCTCATGCCCAAACCCATAAAATGCTCCAATATCGAGAGCCTCAAGTCTTTCGTACAGGACAATTTCCCCGATGTATCCATCGAGCATCCTACTGACATCCAAACGAAATACACGTTCAGGGATGGGCTTGTAATGAATATTTACGAGACTGGCACAGTCAATTTTCAAGGGAGAAGCCATGAGAGCAAAACGAAGCTTGTTCTCATCGAAGCAATTAATGCGATAAACAAAGCCGGAAACATCAGCTAAGGTTCTGACTACAAAATCAGCCTCACGCCCTCCGGCAGCAGTTCGAATTGGAATTCGCGGCCCGTGCCGCCCCATTCGCCGTCCAGTTGCAGAGCCTGGTCGCGGTCGCAGACGATGGTGAAGGCCGTGCCCCGGTGGAAGACGCCCGTGGTGGGCGCGACCCTCAGGGCAGCGGCGGCCAGGGCCTTGAGGGAGGCCAGCCGCGAGCGGTTGTAGGCCCGCACATGCAGGCAGGGGTCGGTTATGGCCCCGCGGTTCACCCGCAGGCCGTAGCCGTAGAAGGGGTGCTTGGACACGATGGTCGCCAGGGCCCGGGGGACGCGGCGCACCGCGCCCCCGACGCGGATTTCCAGGTCCGCCGGGTCGTGCTCGGCCAGGGCGGCGGCGAAGGCCAGGGCGTAGCGCCCCAGGCCGTGGCCCAGGCGCGCCTCGTTGTACTTGCGCACGGTCAGGGCGTCGATGCCGATGCTGGCGAAAAACGCCTTGCGCACACCGTCCACGCGCATGACGCCCACCGGGCGCCCCGCCCCGCGCCGCACGCGCTCCAGGTAGCCCTCCCGGGCCCCGGGCAGCCCCAGGGCCCAGGCCAGGGCGTTGCCCGTGCCGAAGGGCAGGTAGCCCAGGGCGGCGGGGCCACGCTCGCTGTTCAGGGCATCGGTGAAGGTGCCGTCGCCGCCCGCCACCAGCAAGACATCGAACTCCCGCGATGCCTCGCCCACGCAGCGGCGAAACTCCGGGGCGCTGGCGCAGTCCAGCCCCAGCACCGGGGCGCCCAGCCTGCGGGCCACGGCGTCCAGCCGCCCGCGCGAGCGCCCGCCGCGCAGACGCCCTGCGGCCGGATTGGCCACCACGGCCACCCCCCGGCGCCAGCGCGCGGCGGGGGCCGGACGCGCGGGCCGCTCGCCCCTGCCCGGGGCCGGGGGTGCACATGCGTCGTTCATCATTCCTGCTCCTGGCCGCCGAGCCGGGCGGGTCGCCGGACGCTGGTTCCGTCCGGCCCCCGAGGCGGAGGCGGACGGACCATAGGCGCCCGGGCGATTTCGTGTCAACGAAACGGCGAAAATGTAACATTGCCGCCCGGCTCCGGCGCAGGCCGAAGCGCCCGGAGGCCCCGGGGCATCCCGGCCCGCACCAGGCGCCTTGCGCCCCTCGCCTCCCCCTTTTCCGCCTTCTCCGCCGCCTGCCGCCGCCTTGCGCGGCACCCTTCACCCTCCACCTTGAACCACGCCGCGCCTCCCCTTCTCCCTCCGCCTGCATCCGCCTTCTCCCTCCGTCTGCCGTCGCCTTCTCCCGCCGCCTTGCGCCGCCCCTCGCCTCCACCTCGTGCGCCCCTCGCCTCCCCGCCCCTCCGCCTCCGCCTTGCGCGCCTCTCGCCTCCGCCTTCTCCCGCCGTCTGCCGTCGCCTTCTCCCGCAGCCTTGCGCCGCCAGCCCGTGACGGCCCGGTGACGCCGGGATGAAATTCCTGTTACGGCGGCACGTTGCGTCCTGTTTGGCGTTGTAGCCGCCGCGCGTACGGTGTACCCATGCCCGCAGCCCCCCCCTCGCGAACCCCGCGCCCCGGAGCCCGCAGCCGATGAAAATCGCCATCTGCACCGACGCCTGGCAGCCGCAGACCAGCGGCGTGGTCACCACCCTGAACCGCATGACCGCCGGGCTGGCCGCGCGCGGCCACGAAGTCCTGGTGATCCACCCCGGGCTGTTTCG
This sequence comes from Desulfocurvus sp., assembly GCF_023230885.1. Taxonomy (GTDB): domain Bacteria; phylum Desulfobacterota; class Desulfovibrionia; order Desulfovibrionales; family Desulfovibrionaceae; genus Desulfocurvus. The sequence continues at coordinate 3,439 of NZ_JALNWM010000210.1, forward strand.
CACCGTGCCCTGCCCCACCTATCCGGACATCCGCCTGTCCCTGCTGCCCGGGCGGCGTCTGGGGCGGATGCTCGACGCCTTCGGCCCCCGGGCCGTGATGATTCCCGCCGAGGGCCCCCTGGGGCTGGCCGCGCGCAACCACTGCCTGCGCCGGGGCTGGTCCTTCGCCACGGCCTTCATGACCCGCTTTCCCGATTATGTGCGCCTGCGCTCGGGGCTGCCCCCGGGCTGGACCTTTCGCGCCCTGCGCTGGTTCCACCGCCCGGCGGCGGCGACCCTGGTTTCCACGCCCAGCCTGCGCGAGGAGCTGTCCCGCCGGGGCTTCGCCAACCTGCGCCACTGGGGCCGGGGGGTGGACACGGAGCTGTTCCGTCCGCGCGGCAAGGCCGCCCTGGACCTGCCCCGGCCCATTGCCATGTACATGGGCCGCGTGGCCGTGGAGAAGAACCTGGACGCCTTTCTCGGCCTGCCGCTGGCGGGCAGCAAGGTGGTCATCGGCGACGGCCCGGCCCTGGGAGCCATGCGCCGCCGCCACCCCGGGGCCCATTTCCTGGGCCGCAAGACCGGGCTGGACCTGGCCCGGCACCTGGACGCCGCCGACGTGTTCGTCTTTCCCAGCCGCACGGACACCTTCGGCATCGTGCTCATCGAGGCCATGGCCTGCGGGGTGCCGGTGGCGGCCTATCCCGTGCCCGGCCCGCGCGACGTGGTGGCCCACGGGCAGACGGGCTGGCTGGACGAGGACCTGGGCCGCGCCGTGGCCCGCGCCCTGGAGATGGACCCCGCCCGTTGCCGGGCCCTGGCCCTGGAGCACACCTGGGAGCGCAGCGTGGAGCAGTTCCTGGGCAATCTCGTGCCCATCGCCTGAGCCCCCTTCCCTTTTGCGCCCCCGGGCCCTACCATGAGCCCGACGCCGCCCGTCGAGGAAGACCCATGCCCCCAGCTCCCGCGCTCCTCCCGCTTCTCGCCGCCCTGCCCTGCCTCGGGGTGCTGGTCTTCTGCTCCGCCACATGGTGGCGCTTCTGGCGCGCCGTGGACCCGGCGCACCGGCAGCGGCTGCACCAGCTCTCCCTGGGCCGGGTGCCCAGCCTGGGCGCGGCGGCCTTCGCCTCCAGCCTGCTGGTCCAGGCGGCGGCCGTGGCCCTGTATCCGGCCTTCCTGGCCCGGGGGCTGTGGCTGCGCCCCCCCCAGGCCGACCCCGGCCCGCAGGCCGGGCCGCCGGTGCTCTTCGTCCACGGCTACATGCACACCGCCTCGGCCTGGCTGCCCTTCTCGGCCTGGTTCCGCGCCGCGGGATACCGCGACCTGCACGCCCTGACCTACCACAGCCTGCGCGACGACTTCCCGGCCATCGTGGCCCGGGTGGAGGCCGAGGTACGCCGCCTGGACGCCGCCCGGCCCGGGCGCGGGGTCGTCCTGGTGGGCCACAGCCTGGGCGGACTGGCCATCCGCCAGTTCCTGAACACGAGCCCCCTGGCCGGACGCGTGCTGGCCGCCGCGACCCTGGGGGCGCCGCACCAGGGCAGCGCCCTGGCCGGGCTGGCCATGAGCCCCCTGGGCCGCTCCCTGGGCTTCCGGGGGCCGCTGGTCCGGACGGTGGAGGCCGCCGACAGGCCGCCCCGGGTGCCCTGCCTGAGCCTGTCCTCGCCCATGGACAACATCGTCCTGCCCCGGGAGGGACTACGCATCCTCGCCCCGGGCTGGCGCGAGGCCGAAACCGCCCCGGTCTGCCATCTGGGCATGGTCTTCCACCGGCCCACGGCCGCGATGGTCCTTGATTTCCTGGATGAAAGCCTGCGCGCGCGCGGCGCCCCCCGGGGGGACGCCGGGGCTCAGGCGCCCAGGCGGCGATAGAGCTTCAGGTAGTCCGCAGCCATGCGCCCGGCCGTGAAACGCCGCCGCCCGTGCTCGAAGCCGCGCTCGCCCATGCGCCGGGCCAGCCCCGGGGTGGACAGCAGCTCCACCACGGCGGCCTCCAGCTCGGCCCAGCGCATGCTGTGCACGCAGATGCCCGCCTCGGGGTCCGAAAGCTGCTCGGGGATGCCCCCGGCGCCGAAGGCCGCCACGGCCAGCCCCTGGCTCATGGCCTCCAGCACGGTCAGCGGATGGTTGTCGGCCTGGCTGGGATAGACCAGCACATCGGCGGCGCGCATGAAGGCCAGCATGGTGGCGTTGTCCACATAGGGCCAGAAGGTCACGCCGTCGGCGCGCCGTTCGTAGCGCCCGCCGCCGACGATGAAGCACTGGGCCCCGGGAACCCGGGCCCGGATGCGCGCGAAGGACTCCACCCACTGCCAGCCGCGCTTGTAGGCCGCCCCGGTGCCGCCGTGGGCGGCGAACAGCAGCAGCGGCCAGGGCCCCAGGCCCAGCCGCGCCCGGGCCTCGGCCCGCGCGGGCACGCGCTCGGGCCAGGGGATGCCGTTGGGCACCACGCGCACGTCCAGCCCGGGCAGGGCCTCGCGGGCCATGTCCGCCAGCCAGCGCGAGGGCGCGGCCAGCACCGGGCGCAGCCGCTCCAGCAGCTCGCGCCGCCCG
>NZ_JALNWM010000211.1 GCF_023230885.1 Desulfocurvus sp.
CAGGCCCTGCAGGGCGCCGTAGTGGCGCTCGTTGAGCCGCCAGGATATCTGCGTGGGCAGCCACATGCGGTCCATCTCGCGCAGCACGGTCCACAGGGTGTCGATGGCCCGGCGCAGGCAGGAGGCGTGGCAGATGTCGAAATCCAGGCCTTCGGCCAGCAGCAGCCGCGCGGCGGCCCGGGCCTCCTCGTGCCCCTGGGGGCTCAGGTCCACGTCGGTCCAGCCGGTGAAGCGGTTTTCCAGGTTCCAGCGGCTCTGGCCGTGGCGCAGCAGGACGAGGGTATGCATGGGGACCTCCGGAAGGTGTCGGCCCGGGGCGGCGCGGCCGCCTCTTGCCAGAGGGGGGATGAATCAGTATGTACACGAGTTGCCCGGGCATGGGAAGCCGCCACTGGCGCCCCCGGGCGAAAACGCTTGCCAAGTCCCCCCGACCGGGGTATGTAACCCGCCTTTTCCGATACTTTGTGGAGGCACACCATGAAAAGCGATATCCATCCCAAGACGTTCGAGTCCACCATCCGCTGCGCGTGCGGTTTCGAGATCCAGGCCCAGTCCACCAGGGGCGACGTGGTCGAGGTCGAAATCTGCTCCAACTGCCACCCCTACTTCACGGGCAAGCAGCGCTTCGTGGACACCGCCGGCCGCATCGACCGGTTCCGCAAGAAGTACGCCAAGTTCGAAAAGAGCGAGTAGCCCCCGGCGGGGCCTTCCCGCGTGATTTCCGCCCCTGCGGACCCGTGTCCCGCGGGGGCGTCTTTTCGTGGCCGCCCCGCGTCCCGCGGACAGGAGGCACAGCCTTGCAGCAGCCGCCCAGTCACACCCGGCCCGGCACCGTCCGTCGCGCCGCGTCGCGGATCCTGGTTCCGGCCCTGGCCGCCGCGCCCGCCGTCGGCGGGCAGGCGGTCATGGAAGGGGTCATGATCCGCAACCGCGAGCGGCTGGCCATTGCCGTGCGCAAGCCCGACGGCTCCATCCACCTGGAGACGCGGCCCTGGTTTTCCCTGACCTCGGCGCCGCTGTTGCAGCGTCCGTTCGTGCGCGGCTTCCCCGTCTTGCTGGAGACGCTGGTCAACGGCATCAAGTCCCTGAACTGGTCGGCCCAGGTCAGCCTGGACGAGGGCGAGGAGGAGATCAAGCCGTGGGCCCTGGCGCTCACGGTGGGCGTGTCCATCGTCCTGGCCCTGGGGCTGTTCGTGGTCCTGCCGCACCTGTTCTCCCTCGGCGCGGCCTACCTGGGCCTTGGCGGCGGCACCGAGACCCTGAGCTTCCACGCCTGGGACGGCTTTTTCAAGCTCGGGGTTTTTCTGGCCTACATCGGCTCCATCTCGCTGCTGCCCGAAATCCGCCGGGTCTTCCAGTACCACGGCGCGGAGCACAAGGTCATCTGGGCCTACGAAAGCGGCTGCGAGCTGACCCCCGAGCGGGCCCGGGGCTACAGCCGCCTGCACCCGCGCTGCGGCACGGCCTTCCTGCTCTTCGTCCTGTCCCTGTCCATCGTGCTGCACGCCGTGCTCATCCCGGGGCTGCTGGCGCTCTACGCGCCCCAGGGCGCCGTGCTCAAGCAGGTCTATGTCATCGGCGCCAAGTTCCTGATGCTTGTGCCCGTGGCGGCGGCGTCCTTCGAACTGATCAAGTTCACCGCGCGCCGGGGCGAGACGGCCGTGTGCCGCGCCCTGTGCTGGCCCGGGCTCATGTTGCAGCGCCTGACCACCTTCGAGCCCGACGACGAGCAGCTCGAGGTCGCCATCGCGGCCCTGCGGGGCGCGGTGGACAAATAAGTCCGCCCGGGAGGGCAGCCCATGTTCGCCAAGCTGGAAAGCATCGAGAAGAAATACGAGGAGTTGGAGGCCCAGCTGGCCGACCCCTCGGTGTTCGACGACCAGGAGCGCTACCGCAAGCTCACCAAGTCCCACGCGGACCTGGGCGAGATCGTGCGCGCCTTCCGCGAGTACCGGGCCCTGGACCGCAACCTGGCCGAGAACCGCGAGATGTTCGACGACCCCGACCCGGAGATCCGCCAGATGGCCCGGGCCGAAGCCGACGAGATCCGCGAGCGCCTGCCCAGGCTGGAGGAGCGGCTGCGCATCCTCCTGCTGCCCAAGGACCCCCTGGACGAGAAGAACATCATCCTCGAAATCCGCGCGGGCACCGGCGGCGAGGAGGCCGCGCTCTTCGCGGCGGACCTCTTCCGCATGTATTCCCGCTTCGCCGAGACCAAGGGCTGGCGCCTGGAGATCCTGAGCTCCAGCGACACCGGCACCGGCGGATTCAAGGAAATCATCGCCAACATTTCCGGCGACAAGGTCTACAGCCAGCTCAAGTACGAGTCGGGCATCCACCGCGTGCAGCGCGTCCCGGCCACGGAATCCCAGGGCCGCATCCACACCTCCGCCGTCACCGTGGCCATCCTGCCCGAGGCCGAGGAGGTGGAGGTGGAGCTGCGTCCCGAGGAGCTGCGCATCGACGTGTTCCGCTCCTCGGGCCCCGGCGGGCAGAGCGTGAACACCACCGACTCGGCCATCCGCGTGACCCACCTGCCCACCGGGCTGGTGGTCATCTGCCAGGACGAGAAATCCCAGCACAAGAACAAGGCCAAGGCCCTCAAGGTGCTGCGCTCGCGCCTGTTCCAGATCGAGCAGGACAAGGCCGACAAGGAAATGTCCGACGCACGCCGGGCCCAGGTCGGCAGCGGCGACCGCTCCGGGCGCATCCGCACCTACAACTTCCCCCAGGGACGCGTCTCCGACCACCGCATCAACCTGACCCTGTATCGCCTGGACGAAATCCTCCAGGGCGACATGCGGGAGCTGGTGGAGGCGCTGATCACCCACTTCCAGGCCGAGGCCCTGAAGCACCAGGCCGAGGCATGATCGCCGCCGGCCGCGCCGCGGGCCCCACCGTGGGCGACGCGCTGCGCGAGGGCGAGGCCCTGCTGGCGGCGGCCGGGGTGGACAGCCCGCGTCTGTCGGTCCAGGTCCTGGCGGCCCATGCCCTGGGCCTGGAGCGGCACGCGCTGCTGCTGGCGCGGTCCCGGGCCCTGGCCCCGGCCGAGGCCGATCGTCTGCGGGTCCTGGTGCGCCGCCGGGCCGGGGGCGAGCCCGTGGCCTACCTCACCGGAACGCGCGAGTTCTACGGGCTGGACTTCCTGGTCGGCCCCGCCGTGCTCATCCCGCGCCCGGAAACCGAGCACCTGCTGGAGCTGGCCGAGGCGCTCTTTCCCCGCGACGCGGCCCTGGCCTTTGCCGACCTGGGCACGGGCAGCGGCTGCCTGGCCGTGACCCTGGCCCACCGCTTCCCGGCCGCGCGCGGGCTGGCCCTGGACGCCAGCGCCGCCGCCCTGGAGGTGGCCCGGGCCAACGCCCGGCGGCACGGCGTGGCCGCGCGGGTGCAGCCGTTGCGCGCCGATTTCGGGCGCCCCTTCGCCGTTCCCGGCTCCCTGGATCTCGTCCTGGCCAATCCGCCCTACGTCGGCCAGACGGAATACCTGGATATCTCGCCCGAGGTGCGCGGGTTCGAGCCGCGCTCGGCCCTGGTGCCCGCCGTGCCCGGCGCGGCCGACGGGCTGGAGTGCTACCGCGCCCTCGTGCCCCGGGCCGCCGAGGCCCTGCGCCCCGGCGGGGCGCTGCTGGCCGAGATCGGCTGCGCCCAGGGCGCGGCCGTGCGCGCCATCGTCGAGGCCACGGGCGCCTTCGCGGACCTGCGCGTGCTGCCCGATCTGGCCGGGCTGGACCGCGTGGTCGCCGCCCGCCGGGCCTGAGCCCCACGCGGCGCCCCGGGGCGGCCCGCCGGACGGCTCCGCTTCTCTCCGGGAGCGGGCGGGGCGGGCATCCCCATGCCGGGGGCGCCGCATGCCGCATCCGCGCGCCCGGGTTCCTGGATGCTCCGGAGCTCCCCCTGTCGGGAGCCCCGCATGCCGCGCCGGGCGTCGGCCTCTCCGGCCCCGCCGCCCGAAGCCTGCGTCGCCCGTGGCCGGGCCTTTCCGGGCGTACCCCGTCGGTTTTGGCGCGCAGGCCCTCGGTCCCCCCTTCGCGTTGCCGCTTCCCGGCCTCGTCCGCCGGGCGCATGCCGCCCCGGGTTCCGGTCCGGCTCCATGCTGCGGGCTCCGGTTCGTGGTTCCCGTGCCCTTCCGGCTGCGGCCCGGCCTGTTCCCGCGCCTCCATCCGCCGCGCGTGCCTCCGTACTCCTGCGGCTTTGCCCCCGCCCCAGGCTCCCGCTGCGGATGCTCCCGGGGCGGCGCCCTTGCGGACCTTGGCTTTCCGCCCGCCGCATTGCCAGCCCGCAGACCCGCGGCCGTGTCCCCTCCGCCCGCCGCGGCCGTGTCGTGGCCCCCGCGGCTGTGTCCCCGCCGCCCGCCGCATTGGCCAGCCCTCAGCCCCGCGGCCGTACCCCGCCGCCCACCGCAGTCGTATCCCCGCCGCCCCCGCGGCCGTGTTCCCGTCGCCCCCGCCCTCCCGGTTTCGCTCGGCGGGAATGGGTGCGCCCAGCGCTTCTTTTCACTCCCGTTCCGGGATTCCGCCTCGGCCCGCAGGCCCTCCGGCGTGTAACGAAAACAACGCCTGTTGTGCGCAGGAAACAAAAAGTGGGTCTAGAGATTTTTTAACAACAAGTATTTTCAGTGGTTTATATCTTCAATGGCCTAGGCACGGAACTTGCTTCCGGGCCGGGCATGAACCAGACCACCATCGCGAAATCCGTCCGCTGCTCCGGCATCGGCCTGCATGGGGGCGGCCGGGTCGGCCTTGAGCTGCATCCCGCCGGACCCGATACCGGCATCGTCTTCCATCTGCGCACCGCCGAAGGCGTGAAGCGTCTGGTCCCCGATCCCGGCCAGGTGGTCGGCACCGGGCTGGCCACCACCCTGGGCAACGGCGACGGCAGCGTCCGCACGGTGGAGCACCTGCTGGCGGCCATCCGCGGCCTGGGCATCGACAACATCGTGATCGAGACCGAGGGCGACGAGGTGCCGATCATGGACGGCAGCGCCGGTTCCTTCGTCTACCTGCTGCGCTCGGCCGGAATCCAGGAGCAGAACCGCCTGCGCCGCGTGCTGGCCGTGACCCGGCCCTTCGAGCACAAGGACGGGGAGAAGCGTATCCGCGTGGAGCCCTTCGACGGCTTCCGCGTGGACTATCTCATCGAGTTCGACCATCCGCTCATCGGCCGCCAGACCCTGCGCCTGGACCTGACCCCGGAGAACTTCGCCCGCCGCGTGGCCAAGGCCCGGACCTTCGGCTTCCTTTCCGACGTGGAGGCCCTGCACCGCTGCGGGCTGGCCCTGGGCGGCTCCCTGGAGAACGCCGTGGTGCTCGACGAGTACGGCGTGGTCAACCAGGAGGGCCTGCGCTACAAGGACGAGTTCGTGCGCCACAAGGTGCTGGATTTCGTCGGCGACATGGCCGTGGCGCCGCTGCCCCTGTGGGGGCATTTCGAGGTCCGCTGCTCGGGCCATGCCTTCAACAACGAATTCCTGCGCCTGCTGATGGACAACGCCGCCACCTGCCTGCGCACGGTGACCCTGGCCGGGAATGCCGCCGGAGCGCGCGAGGCCGCCCCGGCCCGTGCTGCCGTGGCCGCCGCCCCGGCCTGATTTCGCGGCCCGCGCCGCCACCGGCCGCCCGTCTTCCCGCAGGGGAGGGCGGGCGGCCTGTTTTTTTGCGCCATGTGCCCGCCGCCCGTCCGTGCGGCCCCGTCCGAGGGCTTCGCGGGCCGTTGCCCTGTCCGTGGCCGTCGCCTGCCGCCCCCGTCCGTGGCCGTTACCAGCCGTTCCCGTCGCCCCGCCGCCGTCCGTGGCCGTTACCTGCCCGTTGTCCTCTTCCGTCTCCTTTGCCCTTCGTCGTCCGCCGGTCGCCGTGGCCGCCGCTCGTCCGTGCGGCCCCGTCCGAGGGCTTCGCGGGCCGTTGCCCTGTCCGTGGCCGTCGCCTGCCGCCCCCGTCCGTGGCCGTTA
>NZ_JALNWM010000212.1 GCF_023230885.1 Desulfocurvus sp.
CCCGCAAGCTGGCCGTCCTGCGCGAGCAGCGCGACGACCTGGCCCGGGCCGTGCTGGAGCTGCTGGACGACTACGCCCGGGGCCTGCGCCGCCCCAAGGTCTACTACCAGTTCAAGATGTACAACGACCCCGCCCTGAACCCCGCGCTCTACGCCCGCCGGGGCGAGTAGGGCGGCAAGGAACGCCGCCATGCCCGTCTACGAAGCCGTCATCGGCCTTGAGGTCCACGCCCAGCTGCGCACCGAGTCCAAGCTCTTTTGCGCCTGCTCCACGCGCTTCGGCCAGGAGCCGAACACCAACGTCTGCCCGGTGTGCGCCGGCATGCCCGGCACGCTGCCCGTGCTCAACGCCCGGGCCGTGGAATACGCCGTGATGATGGCCCTGGCGGTGGGCTGCCGCGTGAACCGCGTCAACGTCTTCGCGCGCAAGAACTATTTCTATCCCGACCTGCCCCTGGGCTACCAGATATCGCAGTTCGACCTGCCCCTGGCCGAGGGCGGCAGCGTGACCATCGACGCGGGCGCCGGGCCGAAGGTCGTCGGCATCACGCGCATCCACATGGAGAACGACGCGGGCAAGAGCATCCACTCCCAGGCCGAGAACGTTTCCTTCGTGGACCTGAACCGCGCGGGCACCCCGCTCATCGAGATCGTCAGCGAGCCGGACATGCGCAGCCCCGAGGAGGCCGAAGCCTATCTGCGCGCCCTGCATTCGGTGGTGACCTGGCTTGGCATCTGCGACGGCAACATGGAGGAGGGCTCCTTCCGCTGCGACGCCAACGTCTCCATCCGCCCCGTGGGGCAGCGCGAGTTCGGCACGCGCACCGAGCTGAAGAACATGAACTCCTTCCGCAACGTGCGCCGGGCCATCGCCTACGAGATCGCCCGCCAGGAGGACCTGCTGGCCGACGGCGGGGCCGTGGTGCAGCAGACGCGCCTGTTCGACGCCGACAAGGGCGTGACCCACGCCATGCGCGGCAAGGAGGAGGCCCACGACTACCGCTATTATCCGGACCCGGACCTGTTGCCGGTGGAGATTTCCGAAACCATGATCGCGGACCTGCGCGCGGCACTGCCCGAGCTGCCCGCCGCGCGCCGGGCGCGCTTCGAGTCGGCCCTGGGCCTGCCCCCCGAGGCCGTGGCCGCGCTCACCGCCGACCGCGCCCTGTCCGACTACTACGAGGCCGCCGTGGCCGCCTATGACGAGCCGCGCAAGGTCGCCAACTGGATGCTTTCCGAAATGCTGCGCCGCCTGAACGACACCGGGGTCGGCGTGGCCGACTGCGCCCTGGCCCCCGAGGGCTTCGCGGCCATCGTGCGCATGGTCGAGGAGGGCGCCGTGAGCCAGAAGAGCGGGCGCGACATGTTCGCGGCCCTGTTCGCCGGGGGCGGCGACCCCGAGGCCTACGCCCGCGAGCACGGCCTGGCCCAGGTGTCGGACTCCGCCGCCCTGGAGGCCGCCGTGGACGCCGTGCTGGCGGCCAACCCCGCCGAGGTCGAGGCCTACCGCGCGGGCAAGACCAAGCTCATGGGCTTTTTCGTCGGCCAGGTCATGCGCGCCACCAAGGGCCAGGCCAACGCCAAGCTGCTGAACGAGATCATCACCGCCCGCCTGGGCTGAGGCCCGGGCCGACCCCCAACCGCACCGAGGTTTTCGTGGACTGGCATATCCGCTTCAACGACGCCGAGGACCGCCTGGAACTGCTGGACCAGCGCACCCTTCCCGTGCGCGAGGACTGGTTCCACTGCACGGACACGGCCAGCACCATCTACGCCCTGCAAACGATGGTCGTGCGCGGGGCCCCGGCCATCGGCGTGACGGCGGCCTACGGCTGCTGGCTGGCCGCGCGCGAGGCCCTGGCCACGGCCGGGCCCGGGGAGGCGGACTGGCGCCCGTGCCTGGAGGCGCTGCTCGCCGACCTGGAAAACGCCCGGCCCACGGCGGTGAACCTGGCCTGGGCCGTGCGGCGCATGCGCGCGGCCTGGGAGCCGGGGCAGGACATCGAGGCCCTGTGCGCCTCCTGGCTGGCCCTGGCCCGGGATATCCACGAGGAGGACAAGCGGTTTTGCCGCCGCCTGGGCGCCGTGGGCGCCGAGGTCATCGACGACGGCGACACGGTGATGACCCACTGCAACGCGGGCGCCCTGGCCACGGCGGACTACGGCACGGCCCTGGGCGTCATCCGCGGGGCGTGGGACGCGGGCAAGCGCAACATCCGCGTCATCGCCAACGAGACGCGGCCCTTCCTCCAGGGCGCGCGGCTCACGGCCTGGGAGCTGGCCAAGGACGGCATCCCCGTCAGGGTCGCCTGCGACAACGCCTGCGCCTTGCTGATGAAAAAGGGGCTGGTGCAGAAGGTGGTGGTCGGGGCGGACCGCATCGCGGCCAACGGCGACGCGGCCAACAAGATCGGCACCCTGGGCGTGGCCATCCTGGCGCGGCATTTCGGGGTGCCGTTCTATGTGGCGGCGCCCCTGTCGACCATCGACCCCGACACCCCCGACGGCGACGCCATCCCCATCGAGGACCGCACCCCGCGCGAGGTGACCCATGTGGGCGCCACGCAGATCGTGCCCGACGGCGTGGAGGTCTATAACATGGCCTTCGACCCGACCCCGGCGGAGCTCATCGCGGGCATCGTCACCGAGGTGGGCATCCTGCGCCCGCCCTACGGGGAGAGCATCGCGGCGGCCCTGGCCGGGCGCTGACCCCGCCGCGCCGCCCCTTGCGCGCGGCGGCGAACCAGGGTAGCACCACGGGCCGCCCCCGGCCGGAGCCGGGGCGGCCCGCGCCTTGTTGTTCCACTCCCTGCAAATCTGCGCTATACGGACAATCATGCTCGCAACCATCGCCATCATCGGACGGCCCAACGTCGGCAAGTCCACGCTGTTCAACCGCCTGCTGCGCCGCAACAAGGCCCTGACCCACGACATGCCCGGGGTCACGCGCGACCGCCTCCACGGCGTGGTCCGCCCCCAGGAGGGGCGGCCCTTCGTCCTGGTGGACACCGGGGGGCTCGTGCCCGAGTCCAACGTGGACATCGAGCGGGCCATCGAGGAGCAGGCCGCCGAGGCCCTGGCCGAGGCCCAGGCCGTGCTTTTCGTGGTCGACGCCCGCGAGGGCCTGACCCCCGTGGACGCCCAGGTCGCCCGCGACCTGCGCCAGAGCGGGCGGCCCGTGCTGCTGGTGGCCAACAAGGTCGACGGCGGCGAGCAGGAAAGCGTGGCCGCCGAGTTCCATGCCCTGGGCCTGGAAATGGCCTGCGTCAGCGCCGAGCACGGCCACGGGGTTCCGGCCCTGGTGGAGCGCCTGGAGCGCTTCCTGGACGAGCACGGCATCGCCTCCGCCGAGCCCGAGGCGGACCCCGAGGCCCGGGGCCTGCGCATCGCCATGCTCGGGCGGCCCAACGCGGGCAAATCCTCCATCATCAACGCCATCCTGGGCGAGCGGCGGCTCATCGTCTCCGACGAGGCCGGAACCACCCGCGACAGCGTGGACGTGACCTTCGAGCGCGGCGGGCGGACCTACACCTTCGTGGACACCGCCGGGGTCCGGCGGCGCACGCGCATCGAGGACGCCCTGGAGCGCTTCTCGGTGCTGCGCAGCCTGAAGAGCAGCGCCAAGGCCCAGGTGGCCGTGCTGGTGGTTGACGGCATGCAGGCCATGTCGCACCAGGACAAGCGGCTCATCGAGTTCCTGGACCGCGAGAAGACGCCCTTCATCGTGGCCGTGAACAAGACCGACCTGCTGCCCAAGGACACCATGCGCGCCCTGCGCGAGCATTACGCCAAGGAGCTGGCGATGGTCGGCCATGTGCCCGTGGTCTACACCAGCGCCGTGACCCGGGCCGGTCTCGGGGGGCTGCTGCCCCTGGCGGAGAAGATCTGGGCCGAGTGCTCCCTGCGCGCGGGCACCGGCGAGCTGAACCGCATCATGCAGGAGGCCATCCTGCGCCACCAGCCGCCGCTCATCAAGCGCCGCCGGGCCAAGTTCTACTACCTGACCCAGGCCGGGACCATGCCGCCGACCTTCGTGTTCTTCGTCAACGATCCCGAGCTGGTGAAGGAATCGTACCAGCGCTATCTCGAAAAGCAGCTGCGCAAGTTCGTGGGCCTGGGCATGGCGCCCATGGCCGTGTACTTCCGCGCCAGCCACGAGAAGAAGGCCGCCCCGGCGACCAAGCCGCGCCGCCAGGCCCCCGAGCCCCGCCGCGCGCCCAAGCCGCGCCAGAAATCCACCAAGCTCGGCCCCGCGTCCAAGGCCGCCGAAACCCCGGCGGAGCAGGGCGCCCCGGCGCCCGCCCCCAAGGGCAGGGGCAAGGCGGAGGCACCCAAGGGCAAGCCCGACGCCCCCCGGCCCGCCAAATCCGGCAAGCCCGACGCCCCCCGGCCCGCCAAACCCAGGGGCCGCACCCCGGCCAAGGGCATCGCCCGCAAGCCCGGCGGCGGCAAATCCGGCGCGCGCAAGGCCACGGCGGGCAAGGGCTCCGGCAAGGGCGGGCGGGGGTAGGGCGCCCGGCCGGACCGCGCGCGGACACCCCCCGGACGCAGGGCGCGAACGTACGCGGGCGGGCTTGGGCGCGAACCCGGCCCCGGGCGCGGGACACGGACGCCCGGGAAGCCTCGGCCCGGGGTACGCGCAGGCGGGCTCGGCGCAACCCGGGCCGGCCCCGGGCGCGGGGCGCGAACGCCAGGAACCCTGGCTTGCGGGCGCGCGGGCTGGCCTGGACTTGAACACACCCGGGCCGGGCCTGGACCCGGACGCAGGCGGACACCCCCCGGACGCGGACGCAGGCGGGCGGGGCCGACGTGAAAGCGCGCGGGCGGATCACGGGCGCGAGGCCCGGCCCCTGCGGGGAGCTTGGGTACGGCCCGCGCCGCCCGGGCGCCTTGACCTCACCCGGGGTTTTTCTTACCTTCCCCTGTCACGCCGCGCCCCCGCGCGCCGTCGGGCTCCGCATGTCGGGCGGAGCCGCGCCGGGCCTCCCCGGCGCTCAACCTCTACGCCTTTCCGAGGGAGTCCCAACCATGGTCCAGAAAGCCGAAAGCATCTGGTTCGACGGCAAGCTCGTGCCGTGGGATCAGGCCCAGGTCCACGTCCTGACCCATACCCTGCACTACGGCTGCGGCGTGTTCGAAGGCATCCGCGCCTACCGGCTCACCGGCGGCGGCTCCGCCGTCTATCGCCTGAAGGAGCACATCCACCGCCACTTCAATTCGGCCAAGATCATGGAGATGCGGATTCCCTTCACCGAGGAGGAAATCTGCGACGCGGTCATCGCGACCCTCAAGGCCAACAAGCTGGCCGAGGGCTACATCCGGCCCCTGTCCTTCATCGGCGCGGGCGTCATGGGCGTGCATCCCGGCGACAACCCCATCCAGACCATCATCGCCACCTGGCCCTGGGGGGCCTACCTGGGCGAGGAGGCCCTGGAGAAGGGCATCCGCGTGAAGACCTCCACCTTCACCCGCCACCACGTCAACGTGATGATGACCAAGGCCAAGACCGTGGGCAACTACTGCAACTCCATCCTGGCCAAGCGCGAGGCCGTGGCCGACGGCTACCACGAGGCCCTGATGCTCGACACCGAGGGCTATGTGTCCGAGGCGTCGGGCGAGAATATCTTCATCGTGCGCGGCGGCGCCCTGAAGACCACGCCGCTGACCTCCGTGCTCGACGGCCTGACGCGCAACTCCCTGATCACCCTGGCCCGGGACCTGGGCTACGAGGTCATCGAGGAGCGCTTCACCCGCGACGAGCTCTACAGCGCCGACGAGGCATTCTTCTGCGGCACCGCCGCCGAAGTCACGCCCATCCGCGAGGTGGACCGCAGGACCATCGGCGCGGGCAAGGCC
>NZ_JALNWM010000213.1 GCF_023230885.1 Desulfocurvus sp.
CCAGGCGGCTGCGCACAAGCCGAGCCCCATCGGCGGCCATTCGGGGAATGTTCACGCGCACCTGGCTGAGCGCAGCGCTGGAGGCGCGGTCATAGGCTATATATCCCAGCCCGCCGCAGACCATGACCAAAAGGAGGACGAATCCTCCAACCATCTTTACGCCGACCGGCAGATTCTTCATTCCCGGCGCTCCTTGTTTTGGACGCACTTGTTTGTTCGCTTGGGCATGCAACGTGGCCGGATGCCGTCTTGCATCCTTGTTGCAGCGCTTCCTTTTCCCGGGGTGCCGCCCAGGCGGCAACAGCAAGTCGATGCCCCCGACGGGATCGACGATATTCTCCGGGAAATCCACCCCACCAACTATTCGGAAGCTAAACCCCAGTGTATTATGCCTAGCATGGTAAATGGTCAAGAAAAAGAGCCGTTGCGACAAAAAGAAGAAAACTGGCGAAAAAGAGGGACAAAAATGGCGCATTTCGGGAACCGGACCGGGCTCCGCCGGAGCGAATCGGCGCGGGGCGGACCTTCCGCCGCCACTCCCCCCAAAAAGCAGCCCCCCGCCGAAAGGCGGGGGGCTGCCAACGGCCCGGGGGCCCTCCGGGACTTCACGGCCGGTACGGCCCTGCGCGCGGGCGGCGGACCAGGGCCTTGCGCGCGTCCCGGTCCTGGTGGGAAGGCTTGGCCGGAGCCGGGGCTTGGCGGGGGCGGGGCGGGAGCCTGGGCTGGTCGAGGGGGGGGCTTGGGCGTGCGGAGCCTGCTGCCCGTGGGACATCCCGCAGTGGGACGAGGCTGGTCGAGGGGGGGCTTGGGCGTGCGGAGCCTGGGTTTGGCGGGAGGTGGCTCCGGCCGGTCCGCTCGCCCGGCTGCGCGCGGGGCGGGCGAGGCGTCGTCGCCCCCGCCCCGCGCGAAACAGCCGCCCGGCCTCAGCCCATGCGCGTCACATAGCGGTACATGACCCAGAAATGGGAGAAGGTGCCGAGCATGACCAGGATGTGGAATATCTCGTGGAAGCCGAAGCGGGCGGGCCAGGGATTGGGGCGCTTGAGGGCGTAGATGACCCCGCCCGCCGTGTAGAACAGGCCCCCGGCCAGCAGCCAGGCCAGGGCCCCGGGCTGCATGGCCCGCACCAGCGGATACACGCCCACCAGCACCAGCCAGCCCATGAGCACATAGGTGCCCGTGGACAGCCAGCGCGGGGCCTGCATCCAGAACAGCTTGAGCACCAGCCCCGCCACGGCCAGCCCCCAGACCACGCCGAACAGGCTCCAGCCCCAGGGCCCGCGCAGGGGGATGAGGCAGATGGGCGTGTATGTGCCCGCGATGAGGAAAAAAATCATGATGTGATCCCACTTGCGCAGGCGCGCGGTGCGCTTCTCGCCGTAGGGGATCAGGTGGTAGCAGGTGCTGGCCACATACAGGCCGATGGCCGTGGCCCCGAATACGGAAAACGTGACCAGGTGCCAGGGCTTGGCCGGGGAGGCCGACTCCACCAGCAGCAGCACCAGCCCGGCCACGGCCAGCAGCGCCCCGCCCAGGTGCGTCAACCCGCTCACGGGGTCGCGCAGTTTCCGCAACAGCTTCATCTCGATCACCTTCCTTCCGGGGGCGGCGCTTCGCGGGGTGCGTCACGGCTGCGGCCCCGGTCCAGGACCATCACCACCCTAGCCCAGGGCGGCCGGACGGTCCATTGCGGGCGCAACGAGCCGCCGCCCCGGCACGCGCCGCGCGCAGGGGGCAGACGGGCTCAGGCTCGGGCGCCGGGGCGACCTTGGGCGGCACGCGCCGCGCGCAGGGGGCAGACCCCTTTTCCATCCCGGCCGCCACAGCCCGGGCAACGCGCACAGCCGCGCACGACGCGCGCCCGCCCCAGGGCCGGGCCGGGTTATCCCAGCCGGAAGCGCACCCGCAGCACGCCGTTTTCAAAACTGTGGGAAACCAGGCGGAACGTGCCGATCTCCGCCGTGTTGGCCACATGCTCGCCAATGCACGGGCAGGCGTCATAGTCGCCCACGCGCACGATGCGCAGGGTCCGGCCCGCGTCCGGAGGCAGCCGGGCGAGATCGAAGAGGCGCCCGGCCTCCTCGCGGGACATGAATTCCTCGGTCACGGGCAGGTGGCGCGCCAGCACGGCGTTGACCCCTTCCTCCACGGCCTGCGCCTGTTCGGCAGTCGGCGGCGCGTCCATGTGGTAGTCGCATTTGGATTTGCCGGGGTTTATGTGCGTGCTGAAGGCGCGTCCGCAGCCAAGCAGGCGGACCATGGTCTGGTTGAGCACATGCTCGGCGGTGTGCATGGCGCGGTCTTTGGGCTGGCTCATGGGCTGTTCTCCTCGGCCCGAGGATAGGCCAGGGTCCGGGCCGGGTAAAGCCCCGGGCCGGAGGGCGCCGGATTTCCCCGCCCCCGGCCTCCCGCCCGGCCGCTCGTTGACAGCCCCGGCCCGTGCATCTACCCTGCCCCCGTCGGCCCGCCCCGCGCGGCGCCGCGCACCAGCGCCAGGGAGGCATCATGACCGAAACCACCGCCACCAGGACCGTGCTGCATGTGGGCTGCGGCGTGCAGAAGCCGGGCCGCCTGCACGCCATGTTCCGCGCGCCGGGCTGGCAGGAACTGCGCCTGGACCTGAACCCCGCCGCCCGCCCGGATTTCGTGGCCTCCATCACGGACATGGGCATTGTGGACACGGCCAGCATGGACGCGGTCTACTCCTCGCACAACCTGGAGCACCTCTTCCCCCACGAAATCCCCGCGGCCCTGGCCGAATTCCGCCGCGTGCTCCGGGACGACGGCCTGGCCCTGGTCACCCTGCCCGACGTGCAGACCGCGGCGGAGATCATCGCCGCCGGCCAGGCCACCAAGGCGCTCTACACCTCGCCCGTGGGCCCCGTGACCGCCCTGGACATCCTCTACGGCCACCACCGCCTGCTGGCTGGCGGCAACATGTTCATGCTCCACAAATGCGGCTTCACCGACGTGCTGCTGCACCGCGCCCTGAGGGCGGCGGGCTTCGGGTCCGTGCGCGTGCGCCGCGACCGGGCGACCTACAGCCTGTGGGCCCTGGCCCATGTCCAGCCCGGGCGCAACCAGGAGATCCCCGGCTTCGCCGTGGCCCCGGGCAGCGGCCCCGACTCCGCCCCGGGCGGCCCCTTCGGCTAGCGCCGTCCCGCAAGGCGCGGCGGCGCGGGCCGTTCCCGCCCCCGGCCCGCTGCGGCAGGGCAGCCTGTCTTCCGGGCCTGTTGCGTTTGGCCCGGGCTGCGGCGCCGGGGCTGGGCTCCGCCCTCCATTGCCGCCGCCAGCTGCCCAGCCCCGGGACCCGGCGGGCGGCGCGCCCTGTCCGCGCCGCCGCCGGATCAGGGGGCCGCATCGAAATTTCCCGCATTCCGCGCCCGCGCGCGGTTCCCTTTTTCCCCCGGTTGGGGTAGGCTATGCACAAAACCAGGGCTGGCCCCGCAACACGAACAAGGGAGACGCATCATGGCCATGGAACGTTGGGAATGCCCTTGCGGCTACATCTACGACCCCGCCGAGGGCGATCTGGAAACCGGCATCCATCCCGGCACCGCCTGGGAAGACCTGCCCGACGACTGGGTCTGCCCCAAGTGCGGCGCGGAGAAGGAATTCTTCGAAAAAATCGACTGATTCATCCCGCCCGCCGGGACGACACGGACGCCCCGCAGCCCCAAAGGCCGCGGGGCGCGCCGTTGCAGGCGCCCGGAAACGCGCGCCCTGCCCCGGGCGGCAACCAGCCTGAGCCAACAGCGGACGCCCCCGCGCTCGCGGGGAAATTCTCTCGTTCACGTCGCGGTTGCAGGAAGTCGGGACGACGCTCCCGCGCTTGCGGGACGGCCGCCGGGCACGGCCGTGGCCGACGGGAGGGGGTGCGCATGACCTCCCCGCGCGCAGGCCCCGGGAGATAACCCCGGGGGGCGCCAGGGCGGCGCGCATGACCTCCCCCGCGCGCAGGCCCCGGCATGCCTTTCCCCATTCGGGTTCGCCGGGATCGGCGTCCCCGCGCCCGCGGGGGCGGCCCTAGCAGGATTGCGCGGCCTGGATGTACGGGAAGAACTTCCGGTCTTCGGAAAGCAGGTGCTCCCGGATGATCCTCACGGCAACCAGCTCGAACAGCTCGGCCACGGAGGCCCGCCCGCCCTTGAACCTTTCGAGGGTCGCGCGCATGTCCTGGACCAGCGCGTGGTGTATCCTGTTGTGGGCGTCCGCCCCCGGGTACCCGGCGGCGCGGTAGGCCGCGCTCTCATCCCGGAAGTGGGCCTCCACCTCGGCCACAAGCCCCTTGGCCTGGGTGTCCACATGGTCGTCGGGCAGCCCGGAGACGATGGCCGAGAGCAGGTCGTTGGCGAGCAGGAACAGGTTCTGGTGCTGCCTGTCCACCAGGGGGCAGCCCGACTCGTATTCCTTTTTCCATTCCAGCCGCACGAACGAGGTCCGCATGCCGTCCCTGGCGGGCTGTTTCGCCCCCGGCGTCGCCCGCTCGGCCACAACCCTGTTGCGCCCCGTTTTCTTGGCCTCATACAGGGCGTCGTCCGCCTTTTTCAACAGCGCGTCCAACGACAGGTCGGGCTCCGTGAACGTGGCCATGCCGATGCTGACGGTGAACCGCACGGTTCCCGCCGGCGTTTCCACGGCCAGGCTTTCCATGCCCCTGCGCATGCGCTCGGCGAGCATCCCGGCGATTTCCGAATCCGTGTTCAGGAGCAGGGCGCCGAACTCCTCGCCGCCCAGGCGGCCGAACACGTCGACGCCGCGCAGGGACGCGCTGCACCCCCGAGCCATTTCGCGCAGAACCTGGTCTCCGACCTCGTGCCCGTAGGTGTCGTTTATCTTCTTGAAGTGGTCGATATCGATCATCATGATGGCCTGGGGTTCGCGGAACCGCCGCCCCCGGATGACCTCGCGCGTTGCCATTTCCATGAAATAACGCCTGTTGAAGACCCCGGTCAGCTCGTCCTCCCGGGCCATGCGGGCGAGCTCCGACTCCATTTCCTTTTTCCGGGTGATGTCTTGTATCTGCGAGATAAAAAAGCGCGGCGTCCGCTGCGGGGTCTTGACCAGGGAAACGCTGAGAAGCCCGTGGATGACGCGCCCCTCGCGGTGAAGATACCGCTTTTCCATCTGGTAGCTGTCGATCTCCCCCGCGAGCAGCTGATTCACGAACCTGAGGTCCTCCCCGAGATCGTCCGGGTGGGTGATGTCCTGGAAGGTCATGCCCATGAGCTGCTGCGGCGCGTAGCCCATCATCGCGCACAGGGCGTTGTTGACCTTGAGCCAGGTTCCGTCCGGGGCGACGATGGCCATGCCTATGGCCGCGTAGGTGAACGCGCTGAAGAACAGGGCGTCGTCGGTTTCGGTGAACTCGTTCATGCTCCAGGCCCCCTGGTGTTTCGCGGATGCGGCGGACGCAACTCCGGTGCGCGGGACTGCATCTTTTCCGTTCGGCGTTTATTTGTCGCCTGCACGGGGATGCAGGCTGCGCACCGTCCCGACTTGCTCCATCAGCACAGGAAACAAAATATCAAAAATGCCGACACGCACCGTTTGATGCTCACTGAAAAAGCAATTTCCGTTCTCTTGCTTCTCTGTACTATCTCAATATTAATTCTTATGGCGCGCCATAAAAGTCAAATAAAATAAACAAAAAAAACGCACAATTCATATTGCATCACTGGAATTTGCATTATTGATCGCCGCAGGCATCGGCAAAATGCCCTGGTGGCCGGTGGAAAACACTGGGCACGAAAAAAGCCGCACACCTGGCGCCCCGCATTTCCGGGCGCCGGGTGTGCGGCATGCAGCTCCGCCGGAC
>NZ_JALNWM010000214.1 GCF_023230885.1 Desulfocurvus sp.
CCGGCTTTTTACTACATAGGCACTCCTTCGCGGAGAGGTGTCCGAGTCAGGTTTAAGGAGCACGCCTGGAAAGCGTGTACTGGGGAAACTCAGTCGGAGGTTCAAATCCTCTCCTCTCCGCCACAAGGCAATCAAAGCCCTGGAAATTCCAGGGCTTTTTTGTTGCCCATTCAGGCCGTGCGGTGGCGGTGGGGCGGGCCTTTGGCGGCGGGGCGGGCAGGGCTTGGCGGGGGGCCAGTGCGCGGATGTCTGCGCCCCGCGGCTGGGCGCGGGGGCCATCGTCCGGCGTCTTTGGCCCGCGCGCGGCCCGGCTGGCGGGCAGGCCCCGCGCCTTGCGGCCCTTCCTCCTGGTGATCCATCCCCCGGCGCCCTTCCTCCGGCACCCTCCCCCGGCGCCCTTCCCCCGGCGCCCATCCTCCCGCGTCCCTTCCGCGCGCCTGCCTCCCGGAAGCCCGTCCTCCCGCCCCGGAGCCGCCCGCGCGCTGCGCGAACCGCGCCGCCGGGAGCGGGCTCCGGCACGGCCCTGGCCTTCATCCCGGTGGACAAACTTCTTTCCGTCGGCCTCGCCGGATGGTATTGTTTGCTCCTCTGGTCCCTTTCACGCCAGGACCGACATGACACGACGCCACCCCCTCGCGCTGCTCATCGCGGCGATCCTTTTCGCGGCGTTCGCGACCAGCGCCGCCCCCGCTCCCGCCGGGTTCATCACCGTTCGGGGCGATTTCAACTATCCGCCTTATGAGTTCCTCGACAGCGGCGTTCCCACCGGCTTCAACGTGGACATCATGCGCGCCGTGGCACGGGCGATGGACCTGGATGTCAAGATCGACCTCGGCCCCTGGAACGAGGTGCGCCAGCAGCTCGAACGCGGGGAGATCGAAGCCCTCACGGGCATGTACTACTCCGAGGAGCGCGACCGCCTCGTGGATTTCTCCTCGCCCCACATCATCGTCAACCACGCCATTTTCGTGCGCCGGGACGCGCCCATCCACGGCCTGGAAGACCTCAGGGGCAAGACGGTGGTCGTCCAGCGCGGCGACATCATGCACGACTTCGCCCTGGACTCCCTGCCCGGCTCGACCCTGTTCACCACGGAATCCCAGGAGGACGCGCTGAAGCTCGTCGCCCGCGGGGTCCACGACGCCGCCCTGCTCGGCAAGCTCCAGAACCTCTACCTCGCCAAGGTCAACGGCCTGGACGACATCATGACCGTGGGGCCGCCCATCGAACCCCGCCGCTACTGCATCGCCGTGCGCGAGGGCAACGAGGCCCTGCTCGCCGCAGTGAACGAAGGGCTCAAGCTCATCCAGCTCTCCGGAGAATACCAGAAAATCCACGACCGCTGGTTCGGCGTCTACGAACAGCGGTCTTTCACGCGCAAGCTGGTCCGCTACGCGCTGTACGCCGGGGTGCCCGTCCTGCTGCTGCTCCTCGCCGCCCTGGCCTGGATGTGGTCCCTCAGCCGCGCGGTCCGGGCCCGGACCCGGGAGCTGCACGAGAGCCGCGAGCACTTCAAGTCCGTGGTCGAGGATTCCCCCCTCGGCATGGCCGTCACCGCGCGGGACGGGACGGTCCGCCTGATCAACCGGGAATTCACCCGCATGCTCGGCTATACCGCCCAGGACGTGCCCACCCTCGACGCATGGTGGCCCAGGGCCTACCCCGACCCTGCGTACCGCAAGAAGGTCCTTGCCTCCTGGAGCGCGGCCACCGCCCCGGACCGGAGCGCCTCCGGGGGCGGCGCCGTGCCCCGGGAATGGGTCGTCCACACCAGGGACGGAGCGCCCAGGGACATCGAATTCCGCACCACACGCATCGGCGACGACGTGCTGATCATCCTCACGGATATCACCGAACGCAAGCGCACCGCGGAGGTCCTCGTGCAGTCGGAGAAGATGCTCTCCGTCGGGGGCCTTGCGGCCGGAATGGCCCACGAGATCAACAACCCCCTGGGCGGCATCCTGCAAGGCGTGCAGAACATCCAGCGCCGCCTGTCGCCGGACATGCAGGCCAACCGGGATGCGGCGCAGGGCCTGGGCGGAAGCATGGAATTCCTGCAGGCGTACCTCCGGCAGCGGGGCATCGACGCCATGCTGGAGGGCATTCGCGACTCGGGGCAGCGGGCGGCGGATATCGTCAAGAGCATGCTGCGGTTCAGCCGCAAGAGCGAAAGCAAATTCTCGCCCCTGGACCTGAACGAGCTGGTGGAGCGCGCCGTCACCCTGGCCGAATCCGACTACGACCTGAAGCACAGCTACGACTTCCGGAAAATCGCGATCATCCGGGATCTGGAGCCGAACCTGCCCCTGGTGGAATGCACGGAAACGGAAATCGTCCAGGTGGCGTTCAACCTGTTGCGCAACGCCGCCCAGGCCCTGTTCAGGCAGCCGGACAGGACCGGCGACGCCAGCATCCGCATCTCCACGCGCCAGGTCGGCGAGCGCGTCGAACTCGCCGTCGCGGACAACGGCCCCGGCATGGACGAGGCCGTGCGGCGGCGCGTGTTCGAGCCGTTCTTCACCACCAAGCCCCCGGGCGTCGGCACGGGCCTCGGCCTTTCCGTGGCCTACTTCATCATCACCCGCAACCACGCGGGCGACATCGATGTCGAATCACAGCCGGGCCAGGGCGCGACCTTCACCATCAGCCTGCCCATCCGGCACGGGCGGACCGCCACGACGGCGCCCTGATCCCCCGGGGGGCGCGGAGCCCTTGCGGCCGCCCGCGCCTGCCCCCGGGCACGAGGCAGGCGCCCCCGCCCCGCTCGCGAAGCCCTTGCAGCCAAGCCCCGCCCGCACGGCCGGGCCCTGCCCGGGCGCCCCGCGGCCCTGTGCCCGCGCGCAGAACCCGCCTCCAGCTCCTTTTGCGGTGACAAAACCTCCGCCATGTGCGACTCTTGTTCCAATATCGGTTCTCCATCGACACCTGCCGGGACACCTCGCGCACCGGGACGCGGAAGGGAAAGGACATGTTCAGGAACATGAGCATGAAATGGAAGATCATGGCCGTGGCCGTGGCCGGGCCGCTGGTCATCGCCGTCGTCATGGCCGTCATGCGCATCCGCGACATCGACAGCGAGGCCACCCGCGCCCTGGTGGCCCAAAGCCGGGCCGTGACCCTCATGGCCGAAGCCATGCGCGACGACATGTCGCGCAAGCTCGAGGCGGGCATCATCCGCCCCTTCGACGAGCTGCCCCCGGAGCGGCTTTTGGAAGCCGTGCCCGTGGTCACGGCCATGCGCATGGCCGCCCGGAACGCCGAGGCGATGGGCTACCGGTTCAAGGCGCCCAAGGACAGCCCGCGCAACCCCGCCAACGCCCCCGATGCGGTGGAAAGGGCGGCCATCGAGGAGTTCCGGACCCTCGGGCTGGAGGAAAAGGTCATCGTCGAAGCCGAACAGATCCGCTACCTGCGGCCCGTCCGGCTGACTGAGGAATGCCTCTACTGCCACGGCTACCCCCGGGGCCAGCCCGACGCAGTGGGCGGCGTCAAGGAAGGCTGGCAGGCGGGCGAGATCCACGGCGCCTTCGAGATCATCACCTCCCGCGCCCCGGCCCGGGCCCGCGTGCGCCAGGCGGCCCTGGGCGTGACCCTGTGGACCTCCGCCACCCTGGCGCTGGTGGCCCTGGCGGCCTGGGCGCTCCTGCGCGCGGGCATCGTCCGGCCCATCGCGCGCATAAAGTCCTTCGCCAGCGACATGGCCCGGGGCGACTTCTCGCGCCGGGTGGCCATCGACTCCGGCGACG
The DNA here is from genome assembly GCF_023230885.1 of Desulfocurvus sp. GTDB lineage: Bacteria > Desulfobacterota > Desulfovibrionia > Desulfovibrionales > Desulfovibrionaceae > Desulfocurvus. Next base: position 3,747 of record NZ_JALNWM010000214.1, read on the forward strand.
AAATCGGCCAGCTGGCCCACGCCCTCAACGACATGGCCGACCGCCTGCGCGGCGTGGTTTCCCGCGTGCTGGCCGGGGCGGGGCATGTGGCCTCCAGCAGCGGCGAGATGCACGACACGGCCGAATCCCTCTCCCGCGGGGCCGCCAGCCAGGCGGCGGGCATCGAGGAGATTTCCGCCAGCGTGGAGCAAATGACCTCGGGCATCGTGCAGAACGCGGAAAACGCGGCCCAGACCGAGCGCCTGGCCAGCAAGGCCGCCGTCAGCGCCAAGACCAGCGGCGAGCATGTGCGCCTGACCGTGGGCGCCATGCGCCGCATCGCCGAGAAAACCACCGTCATCGAGGAAATCGCCCGCCAGACCAACCTGCTGGCGCTCAACGCCGCCATCGAGGCCGCCCGGGCCGGGACGCACGGCAAGGGCTTCTCGGTGGTGGCGGCGGAGGTCCGGCGCCTGGCCGAGCACAGCGGCGCGGCGGCGGCGGACATCAGCTAGGTTTCGGCAAGCAGCGTGCGCACCGCCGAACAGACCGGGGCCCTGCTCGACGAACTGGTGCCGGACATCCTGCGCACGGCGGAGCTGGTCCAGGAAATCGCGGCCTCAAGCGCCGAGCAGAACGCCGGGGCGGGGCAGATCAACAGCGCCGTGCAGCAGCTCGACCGCGTGATCCAGCAGAACGCCGCCGCCTCGGAGCAACTGGCCGCCGCCTCGCGGGAAATGTCGGACCAGGCCGCCCGGCTGCTGGACACGGCGGGGTTCTTCAAGGTGGGCGGGGGAAACGAAAGGACGCCCCCCGCCATGACGGACGGCCCGGGGCCCGGGGCGGCCGAAGGGCAAGGGGAGGACCGCTCGTCGTGAAGCCGCGGAAGGGGCGGTTTCGTGAGCGCCGCCCTGCGCCGCCCTGCGCCGCCACAGCCAGCACCGCTCCCGCCAAGGGCGGCTCCCGCCTTCCCTCGGCGGGCCGTGGCGGGGGCGGCGTTCCCGGCGCCCAGGCACCCGCCCCCCGGCTGAAGACGCGGCACGGGGCCCCAGGGCCGGACATGGCCCGCGAGGACGGCGCAGGCTCGGCCCCTGCGGCCCGGAGCCCGCAGGGGCTGGCCCGCGAGCCGCGCCTGCGAAGGGCGCAGGCAGCCTAGTCTTCCAGGCCCCGGCAATAGCGCTGGCAGAGGTCGGAAGCACGCTTGGCGTTGACCCAGCAGCCGTCGGCCATGTGCCGCATGTACAGCTCCCGGCGCGTGGCGGCGCAGTCGGCCAGACAGGCCTCGCGGTCCAGGGGGGTCAGTCGGCCCACGTCCAGGAACGCCTCGCAGATGGCCGTCATCTCGCCGCAGCTTCCGCCGCCGCCGTCGGGGTTCTGGGGGCTGCGGCCCCCGCCGGTGGAGTAGGTAAAGCACAGCCCGCGCGCCTCCGGCAGGGACATGGCGCGGGGGGCACACCCGGCGCAGGCCAGCAGCGCGACGGCCACGGCACACAGCACAAAGGGCTTCAGGACGGACTTCATGGCGGACTCCCGGGGCGCGGCCCCTTCTGGTTCGCCTGGACAATACCCCCGGACCCCGGCCCGGGCAAGCCCCCCCGGCGGGCGACGCAAAGCGGCGCGGGCTCCTCCGGGCGACACAACGCGAAGCGGGCCGAAGCCTTCCCGCCGCGCCCCCGCCCCCGGCGGGCGGCGGCAACGCAACAGCGCCCAGGCAGGCGCCGCCGTGGACCCGCGTGGATTCCGCCCGGCCCCGGGCAGCGCCCGCCACAGCCCCGGCGCCGCCCGCCGCAGTGCGGCCCGGGGCGCCGCCCCGTCGGGAGCCCCGGCCGCCGACGGTCCCTTCCTGCCTGCGGCGGCCCGCCGCCCGGGCCGTGGGCCGCCCTTGACAGAACGCCCCCGGCGGGTAATAAGAACC
>NZ_JALNWM010000215.1 GCF_023230885.1 Desulfocurvus sp.
CCGCGTCCCTGACCCTGGCCCACGGGGCCCTGGGCGGACGCTATGGCTTCGACCGCCTGCGCATGGTCCGCGCGGCGCTGGAGCGCGAGGCGCAGGCCGCCTCCGGGCCCGGCGCGGCGCCCGGCGAAGGCGAACCGTCTTGTTGACGACGCTTTTCAACTCTTTTTCCTTTTATGAACCACCCCCGCTGTGATACAAAGACATACATGAAGCTTCGCCCTGCCGTCGCCCGCCGAAAAGGAGAACAAAAGCGACACGATGGCCAAGAACAGGCGGACCGACAATTCCGGGAGCGCCCATGACCGACCTTGCCGACGTGACCGTGCTCATCCTCGACGACGAGCAGATGGTGCGCGAGAACCTCGAAGCCTTCCTGGAGGACGAGGGGCTCCGTGTGCTCACGGCCAGCAATGGCGAGGAGGCCCTGAACGTCCTGGCCGCCAACACGATCATGGTCGGCGTGGTGGACATGCGCCTGCCGGGCATGGCGGGCAGCGAGTTCATCGTCAAGGCCCACGCCCTCAGCCCCGAAACCCGCTTCATCGTCCACACCGGCTCCACCAACTACAAGCTGCCCCGCGAACTGCGGGCCATCGGCATCACCCGCGACGAGGTCTTCATCAAGCCCCTGGCCGACATGCAGGTCATCCTGGACGCCACGGCCCGCCTGCTCGGCCGCGGCGCCTGACGCCCTCCGGTCGGCCAAGCCCCGAGCAGAGGCCCCGGCAGGGCTACCGCAGCCACCTTCCAGCTCCCTATCGCCCCTGTGTTTCCTGTGCAGGATATGCCACCATTTCCCTCATGCCGGAGTCCTTGGTGCACCCTCACTGTCGGTCCAGCTGCCGAGCCGGACGATCCAGACGTTTCTCAATTCAGGCATCGTTGACTCCGTAGTTGCCAAACGTTATGCTTTTGCATATCGGCTGTCGTCTCAACCAACCCGCCGGGGAGGGATAGGTTGGTCGACAGGCTCAAGGCACCGGCTTACTTGAGCGTTTCCGGTCTACAAGCACTCCCGCCCGCCGCCTCTCCAAACAGCCCAGCATCGCCGCTTCGCTCCGCCCGGCCTTGGACATGAACACCGCCGCGCGCCCCGGGCGCGCCCGCCCAGGCTGGACGGACAAAGTCCGCCCAAGCTCTTGGGACCGTCAAGGATTCTGGATGACCTTGGCCAGAAGCCGCATATGCGGCCCCTTGCCCACAGCTCGCCTTGAGTTCCCCCGGGCCTTGTCCGTGAACAGCCCGTCGCGGACCTCGTTGCTGCAGAAGGCCCTGCCGGGCAGCAGCGGGAGGCAGGAAGACGCTGACCGGAGACCAGGCCGACGGGTTCCACCCGGTCGGGCCTGTCCAACTCCGCCAGGAGCCCCCCCTGCGCGCAGATTGGCGATCCGGCCGCCCTGGGCCAGGGGCCGGGGGCAGGGCGCGGCGGGGCCAAAAATGCGCGCGGCCCGGCCTGCCCCCAGGGGGCGGGCCGGGCCGTGCGGCGCCCGCGCCTCTGGCTAGGGCCGGGGCGGAAGGAAGGGCGCCGGGCCCTGCGCGCGATTTTCGGTTTCGCGGCGGCGCAGTTCGGCCCGGAACTCGTCGTAGCCGAACTCCGAGATGTCCTTCTCCAGCCCCCGGCAGCGCAGGAGGTGGTTCACGAAGGTCAGCACCGAGCCGGGGTACAGCGCGGCGCGCATCTCCACAGGGCTGCGCAGGGAGGCGAAGGGCTTGGACTGCCCGGCCAGCAGGTCCAGGACCACCCGGCCCTTGGCCGCGCCCTCCGGGCCCCTGTCGCGGATCATGCCCAGGACGTTGAACGGCCGGACCTGGCCGCGAAAGGATTCGGGCAGCCCATCCAGTTCCAACACCTGGGAACGGGGCCGGAACAGATACGCGGCGGTCAGGGACTCGTCGTCGGCCACCTTGACCGTGAATTCGCTGCGCCGACCCTGGCGCTGGAAGCCCTTGGCGAAACGGAACAGGTCCGCCGCCAGGGAGTCGATGACCAGGGCCGCGACGCGCGGTTCGATCTCTGGTGCCTGCATGCCGGTGGGGCTCCTTGCTTGTGGGCTGGCGCGGTGGCGCGGGGTGGCGGGCCGTCCGGCCCCAGGGCCAACCCCTATCCCCCTTTTTCCGAAAAGAAAACCCCCGGCCAGCCGCGCGCGGCCGCTCCCCGGCCGCCCGGCGCCGCAACGGCCATGCCCCCGCACCCCGGGGCGCGGCGCGAAAGGCCGCCCGCCCCTCGCCCGGCACCCCCGGGGAGGCAGCGCCGCCCGGCCGGGCCCCGGACCGCGGCCACGGGAACGACACGCACGGGGCGCGAAGGCGGCGAGGCGCCGCAACGGCCACGCCGGGCCTGCGGGCACGGAAGGATGCGCCAACGCCCACCGGGCCGGGCCGCAGCCCCTTCCCGACGCCGCCCCAAGGACGACGAAAGCCGCGCATGCCTGGCATGCGCGGCTTTCCTGCATTCTTCGGCCGCTAGAGCAGCGCCCGGCCAGCCTGCAAGCGCGATTCGATGTAGCGCCGCAACGCGCTGTGGCTGTCCTGGTCGCCGCCGTCGAAGACGACTCCGATGTCCAGGGCCTGGTGGCGCTCCCGGGTCCAGACGGCGTTGCATTGCAACACGATGGGCCAGGGCATGCCCAGGGCGTAAAACGCCGTGTCGAAATCCGCGAAGCCGCCGGAGGGCGGGCCACCCAGCCAGGGCGCGCGCATCCGGCAGCCCAGGGTGGACAGGTTCGTCACCGTGGCGGGAATCTGGCTCCCCGGCCGGTCGAAGGCCACCGCCGGAAGGCAGACCGCCACCCGGGGCTGCCGCCTGCGTTCCCTCTCCTGGTCCCGCTCCCGTTCCATCATCGGCCCGGCTAGCCGATGGCCTTCTTGATGCGCTTGCCCATGGTGTACTTGACCACCTTGCAGGCCGGAATGCGGATGGCCTGCCCGGTGCCGGGGTTGCGCCCGGTGCGCGCCGCGCGGTTGACGACCTTGAAGGAGCCAAGGCCGGTCAAAATGGCCGAACTGCCGCCCAGCAGGGCCTCGCGGGCGCAGTCCATGATGCAGTCGAACACCTTCTCCGCCTGGACCTTGGTGCCCAGGTTGGCCTTGTCCTTGATCCGTTCCACCATCGCCGCCTTGGTCATATCCCAAACTCCTTGCTGCACGGTTTGAAATCGATTTTCCACCGTGGTGTAAGGATTTTCGGCGATTCCTGTACATAGGGAGAAAAACCAAATCCCCCGGGGGAAATCCCCATGCCTGCCCGGGAATAATTCCCGGACCGCTCAGGGGGAGAACTCCACAGCCCTGAAATCACTTGACCTCAAGGAAACCGGGAACTGAAAAACGACGGATGGTTTCGAAAAAAAATCCCGAGCGGCAGCGGTCGGACGGGAAACCGGGGCCCGCGGAACGGCTGCGGGTTAGGCGGGCTCCCCGGAGTCGATCCACAGGTCCAGATCGATGAGTCCCAGGCGGGCGGCGTAGCGGATGAGCTCCACGTTGCTGTGCAGGTTGAGCTTCTTCATCAGGTTGGCGCGGTGGTTCTCGGCGGTCTTGGGGCTGATGAACAGCTTCTCGGCAATTTCCTTGGAGGAGAGCCCCTCGGCCAGGTAGCGCATGATCTCCTGCTCGCGGGGGGTCAGGGTGCCGTAGTCGGCGTCGCGCGAGACGCCCTTTTGCAGCGGCGAGGCCATCAGGCTTTCCACCACCGTGGGCGACACGGAGCTGTCCAGGAAATATTCTCCCCGGGCCACGGTATCCAGGCCCTTGAGCAGCCCGTCGGAGGCCGACTCCTTGACCAGGTAGCCCGACGCACCGGCCTTGAAGGCCTCGGCGATGTGCTCGATCTTGGAGTGCATGCTGACGATGACCACGCGCAGCCCGGGCACGACCTGCTTGAGCTCGCGGGTCAGGCGGATGCCGTTGATGTCGGGCAGCGAAATGTCCACCAGGGCCATGTCGGGGCGCCTGCGGGCTGCGGCCTCCAGGCCCTCGCGCCCGTTGCCCGCCTCGGCAACCACCTCGTAGCGCGCGTCGCGCTTGAGGATGGCCTTGAGCCCCTCGCGGAACATGGGATGGTCGTCGACGATCAGGACGCGGATGGTCTCATCGTGCATGCTCGGTCTCCCCCATGGGGATTTGTACGAAAATCCTCGTCCCCTTGTCCACCTTGCTGACGATCTGGAACTGCCCGCCCAGCAGCCGGGCGCGCTCCTCCATGCTTTGCAGGCCCATGTGCCGGTCCTCGTGCAGCTCGGCGCGGCGCGCGTCCACGTCGAAGCCCCGCCCGTCGTCCTCCACGCGCAGGATGAGGTTGGGCGACGAGGCCACGAGCTTCACCGCCACCCGGTCGGCCCGCGCGTGGCGCACGGCGTTGCGCAGGGCCTCCTGGACCAGGCGGTAGAGGTTGATCTCGGCGTCGCGCCCCAGGCGCACACCCTCCATGCCCGCCACGGTCAGCTCCACGGGAACGCCCGCGTCGTGTTCGATCTCGCGGCAGAACTGCTCCAGGGCCTGCACCAGCCCGAGCTGATCCAGCCCGGGCGGGCACAGGGCGTAGGACATGTCGCGCACCGAGCCGATGCACTGCTGGAGCATGCCTGCCAGGACGGCCGCGCGCTCGCGCAGGCGCCGCGAGACCTCGGCCTCGTCGTCGAACAGCGTCTCGCAGCAGATCTTGAGCGAGGACAGGTTCTGGGCCACGTTGTCGTGCAGCTCCAGGGCAATGCGCCGCCGCTCGCTCTCCTGGGCGCGCAGAAGTTCGTGGGTCAGGGCGTGGACGCGGCGCTCGGCCTTGCGCACGTCGGTGATGTCGATGCCCGCCTCCCAGACGGCCCAGCCCGGGATGGGGCTGCGGTCGGACATGACGGTCCAGCGGATGGTGCGCATCTCCCCGGAGCTGGCCACGGTGTCGAGCTCCTGGTCGCGCAGGTCGCCCTCGCGCCGGACGCGCTCGACGCGCAGCATGGGCTCCGGATCGGCGTACAGGCGGGCGCGGATGCCCGGGGCGGCCATGATCTCGCGGGCGCTGTAGCCCAGCACGCGCTCGCTCTCGTGGTTCCAGAACACATAGTTGCCCTGCTCGTCGTGGGCGTGGACCAGCACGGGCAGGCTGTCCACCAGCAGGCGCAGGCGGCTCTCGTTGACGCGCAGCCTGCTCTCCACGGCCTGGCGCTCGGCGATTTCGCGACGCAGGTGGGCGTTGACCTCGGCCAGGGCCGTGGTGCGCTCGAGCACCCGGCGCTCCAGGGCGTCGCGGGTGTCCTCCAGCTCGGCGGCGATGCGGCGGATCTCGGTGATGTCCAGCAGGGAGACAACCACCCGGCCCAGGGTGTCCCGGTATTCCGGGGCGACGTTGAAGTGCACGGCCACGCGGATGGTCCTGCCGGTCATGGTCCTGTGGTCCAGCTCGCCGGAAAAGGAATGCCCGCCCTGGGCCAGGACGGTGAACTCCTGATGGGCCACGCGCAGGGACTCCTCGGTGAACACGCGGTCCAGCCCGGCAAGCAGCTCTTCCTTGCTGCCGGCTTCGAGCAATTCCACCGTGGCCCTGTTCACGTCGATGATGCGCACCAGGCGCACGCAATGGAGCACGTCCTCGGGGTGGGCGGCGAAGTGGGCGGCGAAGTCGCGCACGCCCCGGGCGTGCAGCTCG
>NZ_JALNWM010000216.1 GCF_023230885.1 Desulfocurvus sp.
ACCGCCACGCAATCTGGGCGCCATCATTCTCAATTCCGACGGAAGCGTGAAGGATGTGACGCTCGGCGAGCCGATGGGCCTGCGCGGCGGCGTGGCGCAACCGGGGATGGAAATGCAGGCGCCCGCATCCCCGGCCACGGACGAGACGACTGTGGCGGCGCTGCCGGAAACGGCAAATCCGGAAGAACTCTACGGCAATTCCTACGAGTTCATCCTTTCCGGCGATTATGCGACGGCGGAAGCGGGTTTCCGCAGGCATGTCGAGCAATTCCCCGCGGATCCGCGCACGGCCGACGCCCGCTACTGGCTGGGCGAAACCTACTACCACGAAGGCGACGACGCCCAGGCCATCGTCGCCTTCAAGGCCGTGTACCAACAGTATCCGCGCCACCCCAAGGCCGCCGCCGCGCTGCTCAAGATCGGCTACGCCTACCAGCGCCTGGGCGACGCGGCCAACGCCCGCTTCTACCTCCAGGCCCTGGTCCAGGACCATCCGGATTCCGAGCCTGCGGCCCTGGCGCGCAAGCGCCTGGAATCCCTGCGTTAGACCGCCGCGCCATGCACGAGGACCGGCTTTCGGAACTGCGGGCCTGCCTGGCCCTGCGCCATAGCCCGGGCATCGGCCCGCACACATGGCGCGGGCTGCTGGAGCACTACGGCTGCGCCCGCGAGGCCGTGGCCGACGCCCGCTCGTGGCGGGGCCTGGGCCTTGTGCGCGCCGACGCCGTGCGGCCCTTCCTCGCCCGCGCCTGGGAGCCCGGCGCGGCCCGCGAGCTGGAACGCGCCCTGGATCTGGGCCTCCGGCCGCTGGCCTGGGCCGACCCGGACTATCCCGCCCTGCTGCGCGCCATCCCCGACCCCCCGGTCCTGCTCTATTGCCGGGGCGACCTGCGCCTGCTGCGCGGCCCGGCCGTGGCCATCGTGGGCTCGCGCAAGTACGCCCCCGAGGGCATGCTCGCGGCCTCGCGCATCGGGCGCGAGCTGTCCGCCGCCGGGGTCACGGTGGTCTCGGGCCTGGCCTGGGGCATCGACCGCGAGGCGCACCTCGCCGGGCTCACGGGGCCGGGATCGTCCGTGGCCGTGCTGGGCACGGGGCTGGACCGCGTCTACCCCTCGCGCAATGTGGACGTGTTCAAACGCCTGGGCGAACAGGGGCTGCTGGTCACGGAGTTCGCGCCCGGCACGGGCCCCGAGGCGGGCAATTTCCCGGTGCGCAACCGCATCGTCAGCGGACTGTCCCTGGGCGTGGTCGTGGCCCAGGCGGCCGCGCGCAGCGGCTCGCGCATCACGGCCCGGCTGGCCCTGGAGCAGGGCCGCGAGGTCTACGTCTATCCCGGGCCCGAGGGCATGCCGGATTTCGAGGGCTGCCGGGCCCTGGCCGAGGAGGGCGCCCTGCCCGTGGCCGGGGCCGAGGCCATCCTGGCCGACCTGGCCCCGCGCCTGCGCCTGGCCCTGGAGCGGCGGGACACCCCGGCGCGCCCCCCGGCGGGCCGCGCCCGCCACCTGACCCTGGACCCGGACGCCCTGCGCCCCGCCCCCCGGCCCGCCCAGCGCGCCGAGGCCCCGGCCCCCGGGCCCGCCCCCCGGCGCACGAGGCCCGGGGCGCCCCGCGCGACCCCGCCCGCCCCCCCGGCGGCCGCCGCGCCCGGCGGGCCTGGAGCAGGGGCAGGTGTTGCCCCTTGTCGCCCCCCGGCGGCCCCTGCGCCCGGCGGGCCCGGCGTGTCCGTGTCCGGGGCGCCAGGCGCTCACGCCCCCGGCGCTTTTGCATCCGGGACGTGCGGGAGCCCCGCTCCCGGGGCTCCCGGCGCGCGCCCCCTGCCGGAAGACGCCGACCAGCGCGCCGTTGTTCTGGCCCTGGCCGGGGACAGGCGCCTGCACATCGACGCCCTGGGCCGCGAGCTGGGCTGGGACGCCGCGCGCCTCTCGCGCGTACTGCTCATGCTCGAAATCGGCGGACAGGTTCGCCAGTGGCCGGGAATGCAGTACAGCCTCGCTTGACTTTTTTGGCGCTTGTCATGCTTGGCATGACGCGGCCTGGAGTTTGCACCGCCGGGTGACAGGGCCCGAGACGGGCAGTATTGTCCCGCCCGTGCCGTGCGCGTGCCCGCGCCGCCCGCGTCCGTCGCCCCTGCCCGTCGCCGTCCGCGTTGTGCGCGCCCCGGGGCGGGATGCGGGGATGGGCCTGGAGCGCGCCCGTCGCCCGGCCGGGCCTTGCGCGTTGCCCGTGTTGGCGCGTCCGGCGTCCGGCCGTCGCCCCGTCGCCCGGGCAGGCGCCCCCCCGGGAGGGGCTGTCGCCGGGCTTGGAAAGCGGCTGCGGATTGGTTACACTCAAGCCCCCAGGAGATTCCGCTTCATGCAACGCATTCCCGTCAAGCTCGCCCGGCCCGGCATGGTCCTGGCCAAGCCCGTGCTCCGCGAAAACGGCATGGTCCTGCTGGCCGAGGGCACGGAACTGTCCGAGGCCGCCGTGCAGCGCCTGGCGGGCATGGGGGTGGACAGCATCGTCGTCGAGGGCCACCCGGTGGACCTGGAGGGTCTGGCCGGGGGCACCAGCCACGCCGCCCGCGCCGCCCGCATGGACCACCTCTTCCGCCGCCACGGCGATGACCCCTGGATGATGCAGCTCAAAAAGGTGTTCAAGGGCTATTTCACCATGAAGGCCGCGGCCCAGGCCGAGGCCGAGCGCGCCGAACGTGAAGCCCGCGAGGCCGCCGCCCGCGCCGAGCGCGAGGCCCGCGACGCGGCCCTGCGCGAAACCCCGGACCCCGCCCCCGGCGAGGAGGGCCGCTAGCATGGCCGAAGACCTGCGCACCCAGCGCAAGGGGCAGATCCTGGCCGTCAAGGATCTGCCGACCCTGCCCCCCGTCCTCGACCAGGTCTCCCGCCTGGTGGAGGACCCCGACTCCTCCACCGATCAGATCGCCAAGGTCATCGGCATGGACCAGGTGCTTTCGGCCAAGATCCTCAAGATGGTCAATTCGCCCATCTACGGCTTCCCCGGGCGCATCTCCTCCATCCAGCACGCCCTGGTGCTCCTGGGGTTCAACGTCATCCGCGGCGTGATCATCTCCACCTCGGTCTTCGACGTGATGAACACGTCCATGGCCGGGCTGTGGGAACACAGCATCGGCGCCGCCACCGCCGCGCGCACCATCGCCGAGCGCGCGGGCTTCAAGGAGCCCGAGGAGTTCGCCGTGGCCGGGCTGCTGCACGACCTGGGCAAGGTCGTGGCCGCCGTGCAGATGCAGGGCCTGCGCGAGGAGCTGGGCGCCCTGGTGGACCGGGAGGACCTGACCTATTTCGAGGCCGAGCGCCGTGTGCTCGGCTTTTCCCACGACATGATCGGCTCCTGGCTCGCCGGGCACTGGAACCTGCCCGTGAACATCAAGGACGCCCTGTCGCACCACCACAAGCCGCTGCTGGCCCGCTTCTATCCGCAATACGCCAGCGTGGCCCACGTCGCCGATTTCTGCGTGCGCCTTCTGGAGTTCGGCGACGGCGGCGACCAGGGCGTGCCCCGGCTGGACAAGGGCGCCCTCAAGCTCCTTGGCATCGACGGGCGCGGCCTGCTGGCCTGCGTCCAGGAGCTGGACAACCGGCTGGTGGACGTGGCCGGGTTCACCTTCGGCGGCACAGCGTGACCGAGAACGCCCCCGCCCGCGAACTCCAGGTCTTCCTGGTCAGCCCCGACGCCGACCTGCGCGACATGCTCGAGGGCCTCAGTCTGCCCTTCGAGGCCCGCTGGCATTTCTTCGATTCCCCCGGCGCCGCCGTGGACCGGCTGCTCAACGCCCCGCCGGACCTGCTCCTGGTGGACGGCCCGGACGGCGGGGACGCCCCGGCCCTGGACGGGCGGCGGCTGGTGGAGATGGTCAAGGGCGAGAACGTCTACCGCAGCACGCCGGTCATCCTCGTGCTGGACCCCGAGGCCCTGGACCTCGGGCCGGACTGGACCCGCGTGCAGGCCGACGATTTCCTGCTGCGCCAGCCGGGCCTGCCCGTGCCAGGCGCGCCGGGCGCCGGGCTTCCCGGCCTGGCGGCCCTGCCCCTGGACCCCGTGGAGGCCGCCGCGCGCATCGCCCTGACCGTGGCGCGCGCCCGGCGCACCCAGGACACCAACCCCCTGACCCTGCTGCCCGGCAACACGAGCATCATGCAGGCCGTGCAGGCGCGCATCGACGCCCGCGAGCTCTTTGCCCTGGGCTACGCCGACCTCGATCATTTCAAGGCATTCAACGACAAGTACGGCTTCGCCCGGGGCGACGAGGTGCTGCGCATGGCCGCGCGCCTGCTGGTGAACACCGTGCGCCAGGCCGCCGAGGCCACCGGGTTCGTCGGCCATGTGGGCGGCGACGATTTCGTCTTCGCCGTGCCCGCCGCCGTGGCCCGGCCCGTGTGCGAGCGTTTCATCGCCGCCTTCGATGCCATCGTCCCCGGCTTCTACGACGCCGACGACCGCGCCCGCGGCGCCATCGCCTCCCGGGATCGTGGCGGCAACCCCTGCACCTTCCCGCTCATGGCCGTGTCCATCGCCGTGGTCGTCAACCACGACGCCAAGCTCGTCCACTACGGCGAGGCGTCGTCCATCGCCTCGGAGCTCAAGAAGCGCGCCAAGGCCACCCCCGGGAGCAGTTATGTCCTGGACCGCCGCCGGACCTGACCCGGCCCTGCCCGACGTGGCCCTGGCCTTCCTCGGGCACCTGGACGTGGAAAAGGGCTACAGCCCCGCGACCGTCGAGGCCTACGGCCGCGACCTCGCGCAGTTCGAGGACTTCCTCGCCGCCCACGGCGCCGGGCTGGGCGACCCCGCCGCCCTGACCCGCGACCATGTGCGCGGCTTCATGGCCGACCTGCACCGGCGCGGCACCGGCAAGGCTTCCGTGGCCCGCAAGCTCTCCACCCTGCGCTCCTTTTTCAAGTACCTGGCCCGCGCCGGGCTCGTCGGCGCCGACCCCACCGCCGGGGTGCGCAACCCCAAGCAGGAATCCCGCCACCCCCGGGCCCTCAACGTGGACCAGGCCCTGGCCCTCATGGAGGCCCAGACCGGCGAGGACCCCCGGGCCCTGCGCGACATGGCCCTGGCCGAACTGCTCTACGGCTCGGGCCTGCGCATCAGCGAGGCCCTGGGCCTGGACGTGGACGATTTCGACCCGGGCTCCGGCGTGGTGCGCGTGATGGGCAAGGGGGCCAAGGAGCGCCTGGCCCCGCTGTCCGACGCCGGGCGCGAACGGCTGGCGCGCTACCTGCGCGCGCGCGGCGAATTCACCGCCAGCCTGGCCGAGAAGGCGCTCTTCCTTGGCGTGCGCGGGGCGCGGATGCAGCGCCGCCAGGCCTGCCGCATCCTCGACAAGCTCGCCGCCCTGGCCGGGCTGCCCCAGGGCGTGCATCCGCACATGCTGCGCCATAGCTTCGCCACCCATCTGTTGGAATCCGGCGCCGACCTGCGCAGTGTCCAGGAACTGCTGGGCCACGCCCGCCTGACCACCACCCAGCGCTACACGCACCTGAGCGTCGACAAGCTCGTGCGCGCCTACGACAGCGCCCACCCCAAGGCCCGCGCCAAAGGCCGCAAGGGCCCGGGAAACAAGGACGCATAGCCCCGCCCCGCGTGTTCCGGCCCCCG
>NZ_JALNWM010000217.1 GCF_023230885.1 Desulfocurvus sp.
CAGGGTCTCGAAGCCCAGCGCCGTGCAGTTCACCAGCACGTCCAGCCCGGGGGCCAGGGCCGGGGTCACCGGCCAGGGCGCGACCTCCACCGGGCAGAAACCGCCCACCCGGGCCGCCAGGGCCTCGGCCTTGGCCGCGTCGCGGTTGCACAGCACAAGGCGCCCCTGCGGCCCCACGGCCCGGGCGACATAGGCCGCCACGGCGCAGGCCGCACCGCCGGCCCCGAGCAGCAGCACGCGCGCCCCGGCCAGCTCGCCGAACTCCCCGGCCAGGGACCACAGGGCCCCGGCGCCGTCGGTGTTGGCGCCCACCAGCGAGCGCCCGTCCCGGCCGCGATAGACGCAGTTGACCGCGCCGATGGCCTCGGCTTCGGGCTCCAGCTCGTCCAGCAGCGCAACGATGTCGATCTTGTAGGGCATGGTCACCGCGCCGCCGATGTAGCGGCGGTCCGCCCGCAGGGCCTGGACGGCCCCGGCCAGCCCCCCGGGGGCGACATCCATGGGGTGCATGACCCCGGACAGCCCAAGGCCCCGGAAGGCCGCGTTCCACAACACGGGCGACTTGGCCCCCCGGGACGGGCTCTCGCCCAGGATGGCGGCATAGGCCCCGGTGGCGCCCAGGTCGGGCAGCGCGTTGCCGATGCATTCCGTGACGGATTTCATGGCTCCTCCTTGGCTTCAGCGCCCCAGGCGGGCGGAGCGGGGGTCGTCGTCCAAAGACACCCAGCAGCGCGTCTCGTCGCTGCGGTACAGCGCCTGCACCAGCCGGACCACGGGCAGGCTGTCCGCGCCCGAGATGGGCGGACGCAGCTCGCCGCGCGCCAGCCGGTCCACGATGTCCTGCATGAGCGGCCCGTGGGACAGGCCGTAGCCCGTGGGCACCTCCTGGGAGAAGCGGGCCGGGGCCTGCTCGTCGCCGGGCTCGGGGTCCAGGAAGCGCCAGGTCTGGACCTTGTTCAGGGCGATGCCGCCGATCATCACATAGCCCCGCTCGCCCACCACGGAGATGGACGCCTCGAAATCCTCGGGGCGGGCCGCCGTGGTGGCCTCGATGATGCCCTTGGCCCCGGAGCGGAAACGGGCCAGGGCCGTCATGGTGTCCTCGGCTTCCAGGCTGTTCAGCAGGTTGCCCGTATCGGCGCACACGCTCTCGATCTCGCCGCAGACCCATTGCAGGGCGTCGGCGTGGTGGATGGCCTGCTGGTTGATGACGCCGCCGTCCATGGCCCAGGTGCCGTGCCAGCCGTCCTCGTAATAATCCTGATAGCGGCACCAGCGCAGGCGCATGGTCGCCAGCACGACCTTGCCGAAACGGCCGCGGTCGAAGGCGTCCTTGAGGGCGCGCATGGCCGGGTTGTAGCGGTTCTGGAAGATGACCGCGTACATGCGGCCCTTGTCCCGGGCCAGGGCCTCCAGCTCGGCCACCTGCTCGGGCAGCAGCGTGGGCGGCTTTTCGGTGATCACATGCCGCCCGGCCTCCAGGGCCTTGCGGGTGTGCCCGTGGTGCTTGCCCGACTCGGTGCACACCAGCACCACGTCCACGTCGGACGCGCCGAACAGGGCGTCCTCGTCGTAGACCGCCGCGCAGCCCAGCAGCCCGGCCACGGCGTCCGCCTTGTGGCGCGCCGGATCGCAGACCCGGGTCACCACGGCGCCGCGCAGCTCGTTGCGGAACACGTCGACATACCTGTTTTGCACAACCCGGCCGCAGCCGAGCACACCTATGCGGATCATTGCGTCCTACCTTGGGGTTTCCCGTCCGTCCCGGGCAGCGCGCCCAGGTCGTACACCACGTCGGCGTTTTCGATGGTTGAGAGCCTGTGGGCGATGACCACGAGGGTCTTGCCCGGGGCCAGTTTCTCGATGGACTTCTGGATGGCCTTCTCCGTCTCGGCGTCCAGGGCGCTGGTGGCCTCGTCGAAGATGAACAGGTCGGGGTCGCGCACCAGGGCCCGGGCCAGGGCGATGCGCTGGCGCTGGCCGCCGGAGAGCTTCAGCCCCCGGTCGCCGATGACCGTATCATAGCCCTGGGGCAGGTCCATGATGAACTCGTGGGCCTCGGCCAGCCGCGCGGCCTCGCGGATGGCGGCCGCGTCCGCCCCGATGCGCCCCAGGGCGATGTTCTCGGCCACGGTGGTGTTGAACATGAACACATCCTGGCTCACGAAGCCGATGCGCGCGCGCCAGGAGGCCAGCTCCAGATCGGCCAGGTCCCTGCCGCCCACGAGGATGCGCCCGCCGGTGGGCCGGTAAAGCCCCAGCAGCAGGTCGGCCACAGTGGACTTGCCCGCGCCCGACGGGCCGATGAGCGCGGTCATGCCGCCCCGGGGGATGCGGATGGAGAAATCACGCAGCACGGGTTTGTCGCCATAGGAAAATTCCACGTCCTGGAACTCGATGTCCCCGGGCACGCCCTCCACGGCCAGGCGCCCCCGGGCGCCGCCGCCCTCCATAGGCCGGGAGGTGATGTCCTCGACCAGGCGCAGCGCGGGCAGCATGGACAGGATGGTCATGCGCTGCCCGACCAGGACCATCAGGTTCTGGGCGATGCGGTGGGAGATGACCACGAACATGCCCAGGAACGGCAGGATGCCCTGCAGGCTCACGCCCATGACCCCGTACATCAGGGCCACCAGCCCGAGGACGATGGCCGCCATGATCACCTCGCCGATGGAGGTGGGCAATGCCCTCATCACCTGAAACACTTCGGATATCCGCGCGAACCGCTCCAGGCGCTCCCCGAACTGGCCCAGGACGAAGCCCTCCAGGCCGAAGGCCTTGACCTGGCGCACGCCGCTGACGCACTCGGTGACCTGGGAGCTCATCTGCTGCTGGAGCCGCAGCCGCTCCTTGCCGTAGGCCCGGGTGTAGCGGTCCAGCTGGCGGCGGGTCAGCACAAGGATGGTGCCGCACACGCCAAAGACCAGCAGCGTGGCGCGCCAGTTGGTGGCCAGCAGGCACGCGAAGAGGAACACGACCAGCACGACCCGGGCCGCGAAGTCGATGATGGCGCTGATGGCCTGGGACGCGAGCTGGGGCTCGCGCACCGCGTTGTTGGCCAGGGCGCCGACCTCGTTGTTGAGGATGAACCCGTAAGGCGCACGCACATAGCGCTCGAAGATCTGGGCCATCCAGCGCGCGAGGATGCGCCGGGTGAACCTGGCCGAAAAGGCCGTGCGCCAGATGATCAGG
This sequence comes from Desulfocurvus sp., assembly GCF_023230885.1. GTDB lineage: Bacteria > Desulfobacterota > Desulfovibrionia > Desulfovibrionales > Desulfovibrionaceae > Desulfocurvus. Next base: position 3,193 of record NZ_JALNWM010000217.1, read on the forward strand.
ACGTTCTTGGCCAGCAGCAGGCCGAGCATGCCCCCGAGCAGGGCGAAGAACAGGCTGGCCTCGCCCGGGAACCACGTCCGCAGGCCGTCCAGGATCGCCCCGCCCCACGACCCGGCCTGCACGTCGCCGGACATGACGCTCAGGATGGGCATGATCAGCGCCAGCCCGAAACTCTCGGCCACGGCGGAGGCCAGGATGAGCAGCAGCAGGGCATAGCCCGAGCGCCAATCGCGCTGGCCGACGAGCCGACGCAGGCGCTCCAGGCGGGATGTCGCATTCACGGCAGCAGATTCCCCAAGCACACCCCGGCGCCCACGACGTGACGCACAAGCATAAACGCTTCCGCAGCCTGGAGGCCGCAGGCCGAACCCCGGACGCCGGAAAGCATGCGCAGCGCTTCGAGGGAACGCGGATGCGGGAAGGGACGCCCTTCCTGGGCATAGGCCTCCATCGCGGCCAGTTTGCGCTCCAGAGTCGCTGTTACATCGAAGAACACGTTGGGCGTAAAAGCCGGAAGGACGCCGCCAAAACTCCATTCCGTGGACGAGGGGACCTCGAAGGACAGGACTGTGCGCACGGGGTTGCGCCCCTGGGGTCGGGTCGCGGTGAGCACGGCCCGGGCCGTGACACAATGGTCCACGTTCAGATCTCCAGAATGATGCGTGAACACGACGGACGGGCAACATTCCTGGACAAGGGTTTCCACCACGCGGACGATTTCCAGCAGAGGCACGGAGTCAAAGGCATTGTCTGGAAAATCGAACTGACGGACTTCCTTGACGCCGAGGATGCAGGCGGCCTGGCCAAGCGCGTCCTTGAGCGCCGCCTGTTGACGCCGCTCCTCTTCCCGGCCCGGCAGGCGCGAAGTGGCCCCGGCACTCAGAACGGCAGCCACCAGAGGCCAACCTTCATCGGCCAGCCGGGCCAAGGTTCCCCCGCAACCCAGAACCTCGTCGTCGGGATGGGCAACGATGGCGAGTATGCACTTATGCATGACCGTGACCATCTCGCTGAGGCGCAGAGGGCTCCGGATGCCAAGGTTCACACCGCATCACTCCCCGATTGAGTGACTGGCAACAACATTTCCGTTGTCCGGCCACCGCAAAACAAAACCTGCGATCCCCTGGAAACAGTCCCAAGAGGCCAGCCAATGACGGCCTGAACCCACCTTTGGCGTGTTTCCCGGGAGTACCACCGCGAGTACCTGAAATTGCACAATCTCTCAGCGACATCACATCCCGCATTGCCCCGTCCCTCCAGCCAGTCGGCGGACATCGGCCTTGGTCAGGTTGCCATCCATGATAATCTCCAGCGACGATGGGCCATGGTTGAAAAGCAAGTCCACCACACTCATGTACGGCAGGAATGCACCATGCTGTTGACGATATACGGGATGTCGGTAGTCTTGGAAGCAAGGTTCAACCCCCGCCGCCCGAAAGGCTTCCACGTCGGCATAGTCACGCCCCAGCTTGCCGAAGACATATACCTGGCAATCAATCTTGCGACACATGTCCAGCACCAGCTCCGATTTCGCCCCCCGCAAATCGAGATCGCGCGCGTCAAGGTATTCCACATGCAGACCAAGCTCATCGAGAAACCACAAAAGCATCTCTTCACAAAGATCCGCCAACAAAGTCCATTCCCTGCGTAGATATACCTCCTCAAAGTATGCCGCGTATCTGGGAAAATACGGACTCCGAGCATAGTTGACCAGCAACGACTTCCAGTGCTTTTCGGCCCACCGTGTCGAGTTGTTGATTTCGATCTCCGCCAGCTTCTTGTCCCTGTGCCCTGACTTCAAAACAGGCACCGTCATCCACATATCGCCCTGTGGTGTCTTGATCTTGTTCCTGCTGTTCCAATCTTTGGGAAGATACTGCACTTGGTTGAACGAAACAAAAACGTCTGCCAGGGCGATTTTGTGAAACAGACCCAACCAAGGGATATAGGCTGGCTGATGGGCCGTGAGAATTTTTGTCATCACTCGAGCACCGCATAGCTCCGGGTGGTATCGAACGGCACCCGGCGCAGGCGCAGGGTATTCAAGCCGAGTTCATCCATAACTGCCAGGGTCTCACCGGGCCAGCCCTGGTGGTTCAATTCGTCAAAAGCAATCACGCTGCCTTTGGGCATGCGCGGTACAAAGTGTTTCAGGGCCGTTCTGGTCGCCTCATAGATGTCGAAGTCCAGATACAACAGCGAAACAACCAAATGCTTGTTGTTCTCAATAAACTCTGGAATGGTACACGTGGCATCTCCTCTAACCAATTGAACCTTGGAGATATGGCCTATGGGGCGATTCATATCATAGAGCCTGATACACTCTTCCAACTCTGCATAGCTGTCCACAGCCATGCCCCC
>NZ_JALNWM010000218.1 GCF_023230885.1 Desulfocurvus sp.
AGTTCGCGACGATACATGCAAGCCGGGGGGATATCAACAGCGCGGGGCCGGGGCCGCCCGGCGGCGCACGCCGCGCCGCGCGGGGGCCCGGCCGGAGGCGCGGCCAGGGCCTGGGGCCTGGGCTCAGGCGGGGTCGAAGGGCAGGGTCACGGCCGGGGGGGCGCCGGGCCCCGCGTCCTCGGGCAGCAGCTCCGGGGCCAGGGCCGGGTAGTCGGCGGACAGGGTGTGGCGTACGCCGCCTGCGCCCGCGCGGTCGAATCCGGCCAGCTTGGCGCGCACGGCGTCGGGGCCGCGCAGCAGGCGGTTCAGGTGCAGGATGGACGGGCCGAGGGCCACGCCGAAGGGCCCGCGCGCGCCGGTCAGGCGCTCGTGGACCGGGCGCTGGTAGCGCAGGGCCGGGGTGCGGCGGAAAAGGCGCGGTTGCAGGTCCGGCCACAGGCCCAGCCCGGCCAGGACGCGCTCGCCGTCGGGGTGCAGGGTGCGGCGCGGCAGCAGGAAGAGCCCCATGCCGTGGGCCTGGCCCCGGCGGGCCAGGTCGCGCGCGGCCTGCCAGCCCTGCGGCGTCAGGCGTTCGTCGGCGTCGAGCACGAGCACCCAGTCCGTGGCGCAGGCGTCGAGCATGGCGTTGCGCTGGGCCGCGAAATCGTCGCCCAGGGGCCGGGCCAGGTGGCGCACGGGCGCGGCGCAGCCCGGGTGCTGCGCCGGGGGCGCGTCGGCGTCCCACAGGGCCACCACCTCGGTGGCCCAGGGGGGCACCTGGGCGAAGAATTCCTCCAGCCCCGGGTCGCCCGGGGCCAGGATGGCCGCCAGGGTCAGGGCCGGAAAGGGCGCCTGGGCGGGCGCCGGCCCCAAGGCCCCGGCCCGGGCGAACAGCCGCCGGGCCAGGGCCCGGCCGGGGTGCCGCTGGTCCTGCGGGTGCAGGCGCAGATGCGCCGTGGCCGGGGTCAGGCCGTGGAGGGTCCAGAGCAGGAAATGGGCCCAGGGCGAGGTGTCGGCCAGCAGGACCGTGCGACCCCCCGGCCGCGCCCAGGGCGCGTCGGGCCCGGCCAGGGCCGCGCGGGCCAGGGCCGTGTCCAGCTCGCTGACCACGAGGGTCACCTCCGGGGGCAGGGCGTCGTCCAGGGCCCGGGCCAGGTCGCCCGTGCCCAGGCCGAGCAGCAGCACGCTTGCGCGCGGCTCGCGCTCCAGGGCGCGCAGGCAGCCGTCCCGCGCGGCGCGCAGGGCCCCGGGCGCCAGGGGCGCGGGCGCGGCGGGCGCGGCCTGCCCGGCGAAGCCGAAGCGCAGCACCTCAGCCGTGTAGCGCGCGAAGGGATGGGCGTCGGGGCTGGGCATGGCGGTTCTCGAAGGGCTGGGGTCGGCGCGGGATGCCGGCGGCCCGGGCGGGCAGTTCGTCGTAGATGTCCATGAGCCGCGCGGCCACCACGCGGGTGTCGAACAGCGCGCGGGCCTTGGCCCGGCCCGCCTGGCCCATGCGCCGGGCCAGGGCCGGGTCGGTCAGCAGCCGGACCAGGGCGGCGGCGTACGCCTCGGGCGTGGCGGCCACAAGGCCGGTGACCCCGTGCTCCACCAGCTCCAGCTGGGCGTTGTCCCTAAGGCCCGGGCAGGGATGGGTGACCACGGGCAGCCCGGCGGCCATGGCCTCGGCGATGACCATGCCGAAGGTCTCCCCCGTGTCGTTGGCGTGGGCCAGCACGCCGAGGCCGCTGAAGAACTCCGCCAGGGCCGCGTCGTCGGCCACGGGTTCCATGAAGCGCACCCGCGCCCCCAGGCCCCGGGCGGCGGTCCATTCCCGGGCCTGCCTGGTGCCGCCGATGATGCGGTATTCGACCCCGGGCACGCGCGCCAGCAGGCGGGGCAGGAACTCCAGGGCCAGGGCCGACCATTTGCCCGGGTCCGCCCGCGACACGCGGCCCACCACGGGCGGGGCGCCGGGGGTCGGCCCCGGGCAGGCGGCGAAGGCGGCTGTATCCACGGGATTGTAGAGAACGCGGTGGCGCGGGCCTGAAACGTCCACGCCGTGCACGGCGGCGTAGCGGCGCAGGCAGAAGGCGGAAACGAAAAGGTGGCGGTCGATGACGGCGGCCCGGGGGCTGGGGTCGTAGCGGCCGAAGACGTTGGTTTCCACCACCGCCGCCACCCCGGCCAGGGCCACGGAACGCAGCAGGCGCGGCTCGGGCCAGCCCGCGCGGTGCAGGTGGATGATGTCCGGGGTGGTGCGCTCGGCGGTGCGCAGCAGGTCCGGGCCCACATGGACGGGGATGCCCAGGGCCGTGAGCTGCGCCCGGCGCGGCCCGTCGGCAAAGGCATGGACCACGGGGCGGTAGCGCCCGGGATCCAGGGCGGCGGCCAGCAGCTGCATGGCCTTCTCCGTGCCGCCCAGGCCCAGGCCACCGCAGACGTGCAGCACCGTGCGCGGAGCGCTCATGGCCGCCCCGCTCAGCCCTGGCGCGAGGGGCCGTAGGTGCCGGGCATGGCGCCCTTGTGCGCCGGGCGCAGCACCGCCTTGGGGCCGTACGTCCCCTGGGGCTGGGCCCGGGGCGCGGGGGGCTCCGGGGCCGTTTCGGCGCGGGGGCCGGGGGCGGCGGGCTCGGGCCGGGGCGCGGGCGCCTCGGCGGGGGTCTCGGGGACGGCGTTCTTGATGCGGCTGAAGGCGTCGCGCAGGGAATCCAGGATGCGGACGACCTCGTCGATGACCTCGGGGCGCATCTCCATGTTGGCCCGCAGCAGGCGCGTGTTGCAGTAGAAATAGAGCTGGTGGAGATTGGCGGCCAGTTCGCCGCCCTTCTCCGGGTTCAGGCTCTCGTCCAGCTCGGATATCACGTCCATGGCCCGCGAGATGAGCATGCCCTTGTTGGCGTAGTCGCGTTCGGCCATGCAGGCCTTGGCCTGGTTCAGGTACTTGATCGCCCCGTCGTAGAGCAGGATCAGCAGGTCGGCCTGGGTTGTGGTGGTGACCTGGGTCTGGAAGTACGCCTTGGCGGCCTTGAGCATGGGAAATCTCCGGGGTCTTGCGTTACGAGGACGAGGAGGACAGCTGCTTTGTCTGCTTTTCCAGGGACGCCTTCATGTTTTCGTAGTAGGACAGCGTCGACTCCAGGCGCGCGAAGCGCAGCCGCAGGGACTTTTCTGTGCGCGCGATGCGGTCTTCCTCGTAGGAGATCTTCTTGTTTATGTTGTTGATGATGTTCTGGTAGTTCTTTTGCAGAATATGCAGCGGCCCGGACACCGAGCTGGTCAGGTCCGTCAGCTTTTCGCTGATTTCGCCGGCCTTGCCGAGCTTGAGATGCACCGTTCCGGTCATGGTGCTCGACGGCGTGAGGTTGCTGACGTTGAGCACCAGACCGGCCACGGACGTGTTGGCCGGGCCGGTCAGGGTCGAGCCGCTGACGGTGGCGGCATGCCCGCCGATGGTGGCCGAGACGATGGCCCCCGAGGCGTCGGTAGTGTACTGGACGTCGTAGCTTCCGGCCTGGGTCATGCCCTTGATGTAGCCGCCGAAGGAGAAGTCCGGCGAGTCGGTCTCGCCCTCGTAGCTCGTGCTGAACAGGGAGGCCAGTTCCTCGGGGTGATCCTTCAGGGCCTTGAGGAAGTCCTCCTGGTCGATCTGCAAAAGCCCGCGCGTGGGCGAGCCCTCCTCGGCGTCGGTGGTGATGCCGATCTGGCTCAGGGTGGAGATGGCGTCGCCGTCGTAGTCGAAGCCCAGGCCCTTGCCCGCGGTGATCTCCTTGAGCTGGGAGCTGATGATCTGCAACCCGTAGTTGCCGGTGAGCAGCGAGCCCTGGGCCGTCTGGTCGTTGAACTTTGTCAGGTTGATCAGCGCCGTGCGCACCTCGTTGACCTTGTCCACGAAGCCCTGCACGTTTTTCAGGATGGACGCCTCGTCGTTGGCCACGGTGATGACCGCGGTTCCGGCATCCTTGACGGTGAAGGTCAGGCCCTCGACCACGTCGGCCACGGTGTTGGACGCGGAGTCGATGGACAGGCCGTCCACGGTGAACTGGGCGTTCTGGGCGGTCTGGGTCCTGGTCCAGTCGGCGGCGCCGAAGCCTGCCAGGGTCGTGCCCGCGCCGATGGTCACCGTCTTATCCTGACCCATGTCCATGCCGCGCACCTGGAGGTGGTAGCTTGCGCCGTCGTAGACGATGCTGGCGCGCACCCCGGGGTTGCCCGGGTCCTTGTTGATCTGGTTGACCAGCGCTTCGAGGGTCGTTCCGGCGCTGACGTTGATGGACATGGTCTGGGGGGAGGCCGTGCCGTAGGTCAGCTCCAGCACGCCGTCGGCGGCGGTCACGCTGTCGGTCTTGGTGGCGAAGCCGGTGGCCAGGTTGGTGAAGATGTCGGCCTGGGCGACCTGGGTCACCACCACGGTGTGCGTGCCGGGGACGGCGCTGCTGTCCGCCGTGGCCGAAACCACGGCGGGGTTGGAGATGTCGCCGGTTTTGACGAAGAATTCGTCCATGGTGTCCATGGTCTGCATGTGCGTCTTGAGGTCCAGGAGCATGGTGTTGAGTTCCTGGAAGGCGACCTGCTTGTTCTCCCAATCGGTGCGCCAGGTGATCAGCCGCTGGCGGTGGACGCCCTGGGCCTTGACCATTGCGTCGACGATGGCGTCGAAGTCCGTGTCGCTGCCAAGTCCGGTGATGCGCACCGCGCCCGAAGTGAGATAATCGCCGGCCATGTCGCCTTGCTCCTCGTGTGCAAAAAATTCCTGGCCAATGCTGCCGCCTTACGGGATGCAAGGTCGGTGCCAGGAGGGCGACGGGCCGGGCCAGGCCCGGGCGGGGCCCGGCTCGGCGGCGGGGTGCGCCCCGCCTAGCCGCCCAGAAGCTGCATGGCCAGTCGCGGCAGGCTGTTGGCCTGGGCCAGCATGGCCACCGCCGACTGGGTCAGGATCTGCTGGCGCACGAATTCGGTCATCTCCAGGGCCACGTCGGCATCGGAGATGCGCGACTCCGAGGCCTGGAGGTTTTCGGCCTGGACCTCCAGGTTGGTGATGGTGTTCTCCAGGCGGTTTTGCAGCGCGCCCAGGCTGGCGCGGATGGTGTCCTTGGAGACGATGGCCTCGTTCAGGGCCACCAGGGCGTTCTGCGCGGCCGACTGGGTGGAGATGGAGAACCCGGCGCCCACGGAGGACTGGTTGCCCAGGCCCAGGGCCGAGGCCGTGGCCGTGTTGATGCGGATGTAGTAGTAGTCCTCCGAGCAGTCGTTGCCCGTGCCGAAGTGGATCTTCATCTTGCCCGTCGGGGCCAGGGGGGATCCGTCGTGGGTGTCTCCGGAGAGGTTGCCGTTCAGCAGGTAGATGCCGTTGAAGTCCGTGGCGTTGGCGATACGGGTGATTTCCGAGGCCATTGCCTGATACTCGGAGTCGATGATCAGGCGCTGGTCGGAGTTGTAGGTGCCCGTGGCCGCCTGTTCGGCCAGCTCCTTCATGCGGATGAGCTTTTCGTCGATGACGCCCAGGGCGCCGTCGGCGGTCTGG
>NZ_JALNWM010000219.1 GCF_023230885.1 Desulfocurvus sp.
CGGCTGCGGGCCATTGTCGCGGTGGTCTGCATGGTCGTCGGCGGGTTCATCCTCGTGCGGTCCTTGGCCGCCCTGGGCTAGGCCGGGGCCCGGGCGCAAGGGCGCTTCCTGCCGGAGCGCCCTGCCCCCGGGCATTCTTGCCAGCCGGGATCAGCGCGGCTAGTGTCGTGAAACCCGGGTCACCTGTCCGGGTGGGAGGATCGCAACCATGCCCGCAGACAACCCTTTCCGTTTCGCCTTCGTTTCCAACTCCGCCCAGATCGCGAATACGGTCAAGGCCTTCGAGGACCCCTCACGGGAGCACATCGAAATCCGCCTGGCCAGCATGGAGGACGCCCTGCCCGTGGCCAAGGACTGCCTGGCGGCGGGGGTGGAGGTCGTCCTGGGCGGCGGGGCCACCGGCCGCCTGCTGCGGGACAAGCTCAAACTGCCGGTGGTGACCATCGCCCGCAGGGACCTGGACGTTATCCGGGCGCTCCTGCGCGCCAGGGAACGTTCCCGGCGGATCGGCCTGACCAGCTTTGGCGGCTCCACGACGGGCATGGACATCATGGCCAGGATTCTGGACGTGGATATGCGTCTGCTGGAGTTTCGCACCACCCCCGAACTGGTGGCCGCCATCACCCAGGCGGTCCAGGACGGCTACCGCTGCATCGTCGGGGGAGGGATATGCAAGACCATCGCCGAGACCGTGGGCGCGGAGGGCTTTGTGGTCGTGCCCGGGGACCGGGTCATCCAGCAGGCGCTGGAAGAGGCCCGCGTCATCGCCGCGTCCCAGCGCCGCGCCAGACAGGAGGCGGAACGCCTCCGGGTCATCCTGCATTCCGTCAAGGAGGGTGTGGTGGGCGTCGACTCCGAGGGCCGGGTCGACCTCATCAACCCCGTGGCCGCCGACATCTTGCGCCTGGACGCCGAAGCCGTCCTGCACAAGCCCATGCCCCAGGCCGTTCAGGGTGCCGGGTTGGGCAATGTGCTGGAAAGCGGCGAGGCGGAGGTCGATCAGTTCCGGCGCGTCGGCGGCGTGGACATGATCGTGAACTCCATGCCGGTCAACGTGTCGGAGGGCACGCGGGCCGTGGTGGCGACCTTTACCCGCGTCTCGCGCATCCAGGACCTCGACCGGCGGCTGAAGGAGAAGCTCTACGCCAAGGGCTTCGTGGCCCGCTACAGCCTGGACGACTACAGAGGGGAGTGCCGCTCCGTGGCCAGGCTGTGCGAGAAGGCCGGGCAATACGCCGCCACCGAGGCTTCCGTCCTCATCCAGGGCGAGACCGGCACGGGCAAGGAAATCCTGGCCCAGGGCATCCACCGGGCCAGCCGCAGAAGCGGGGGGCCTTTCGTGGCCGTGAACTGTTCGGCCCTGCCCGAGTCCCTGCTGGAAAGCGAGCTCTTCGGCTATGAGGAGGGCGCCTTCACCGGCGCGAAGCGCGGCGGCAAGCAGGGGCTTTTCGAGCTGGCGTCCGGCGGGACGTTGTTTCTCGACGAGCTGGCCGACGTGAGCCCGACGCTCCAGGTGCGACTGTTGCGCGCCATCGAGGAGAAAGAGGTCATGCGCGTCGGCGGCGACAGGATCGTGGCCGTCGACGTGAGGATCATCGCCTCGTCGTACAAGGATCTCGCCCAGGCGGCCAGGCTCGGCGACTTTCGTTCCGATCTCTACTTCCGCATTGCGACGCTCAAGCTCAAGACGGTTCCCCTGCGTGAACGGATCGAGGACATTGCGTTTCTCATGGAATCGCTGCTGAAACGCTACGACACGACCCGATGCATTTCCCCCCTGCCGCTGTCACAGCCGGTCCTTTCGCGCATGGCTGCGCACCCGTGGCCGGGGAACATCCGTGAGCTGGATTCGCTGGTGCAGCGCTATCTTGCATTGGCCAGGGCGTCGAATCCCGACGGCCAGAAGCTGCTCCTTGAGATAATGGAGGACCTGTCGGCCGAAACGCTCCAGGCATCTTCCGCGCCCTGCCTTGCCGACGGCGGCGAGCGGGGAGGCCTGAAGCAGCGTCTCCGGAAGCATGAGAGGGATATCATTGACGAAGCCCTGGTGATGGCTGGCGACAACAAGGCCAAGGCTGCAAGGATGCTGGGGATAAGTGTCAATTCGCTGTGGAGGAAGCTGCGGGGGGGCGAGGGTGCGTGCGACGCCGACCGCGGGGGGCTCTGAAGGGCGGTGCGCGCGACGATGGCGGCGGCACGGGGGGCCTGCCCCCCGCGCCCGGCTGTTGCGACGGTCTGCCCCGGTGTTTCCTTGGGGGGCTCACCCCCGTTGCGACGGTATCTGGCTAGCGTTCCTCCCAGGGGTAGTACAGGGGGGTGTTGCGGCTTTCCAGCCGCTCGTAGACCCGCCCGGACCATTGCGGTGCGGCGGCGCGCGCCCGGGGGCGGTTCCAGGTTTCGATGGAGTAGGCGGCCAGCACGGAGAGCAGCAGGAACGTGAGGATCAGGCGCATGGGGAGTCTCCGGGAAGAATGTGCAGTGCGCCCGGGCGCAAGCAACTTCCATGCCCGCCCGGGGGCGGCGCGACCGGCCCCGCTGCGCCCTGTTCCGCCTCGTTGCGCTGACCCCGGCCCCGGCCCCGCAGCGCCCGGCCCCGGCCCTGGCTCCGCAGCGCCCGGCCCCGGCCCCGTTGCACCCGGCCCCGTCGTTCTGCTATGCTGGAAGGCGGTGTCCCGTTTCCCCTTTGCCCAGGAGCCGCGTCCATGCAGACCGCGCAGACAGTTCTCGCCTCGGCGACCCTGGTTCCCATGACCCTGGAAATGGCCATCGTCCTCGGGCTGGTGGCCGCGACGGTGATCCTTTTCCTCACCGAATGGCTGCGCGTGGACGTGGTGGCCATCCTGGTCATGGTCGCCCTGCCGCTTCTGGGCATCGTCGACGGGGTGGATGCCTTCCGGGGGCTGGCCAGCAACGCGGTCATCTCCATCATCGCCGTGATCATCATGGGCCGGGGGCTTGACCACACGGGGGTCATAAGCCAGCTCATGCGCCCGCTGATGCGCCTGGCCGGGCGCAGCCGGGGCCGGATCACCGTCCTTGTGTCCGGGACGGTGGCCGTGGTGTCGAGCTTCATGCAGAACGTGGGCGCGGCGGCGTTGTTCCTGCCGGCCATCCGCCGCCTGTCGCGCCATTCCGGGGTGCCCGTGTCGCGGCTGCTCATGCCCGTTGGCTTCTCGGCCATCCTGGGCGGCACGGTGACCCTGGTGGGCTCAAGCCCGCTGATCATGCTGAACGACCTGATCCAGCCTTTCGGCCTGGCGCCTTTCGGGCTGTTCAGCGTGACCCCCGTTGGCCTGGCCCTGGTGGTGGCGGGCATCGCCTTTTTCGTCTTCGGCGGGCAGCGGCTCCTGCCCGCCGGGGAGCCGACCGGGGAGCAGGGCGAGGACCTCATGGCCTGGTACTGCGACCTGGGCTGCATGCACGAGCTGCGCGCCCCCGCCGATCTGGCCGGGGAGCTGCATGTCCAGGACCTCATCGACACCTACTGCATCCAGGTGGTGGCCCTGTCGCAGAAGGGCGGGCGCGACGTGCTCCTGCCGCCCGACCGGGCCATGCGCATCGCCCCCGGCGCGGTGCTGGCGGCCATCGGCAGCCCCGCGCGCGTGGCCGGGCTGGTCCGCGAGCATGGTTTCGTCGTCAAGGCCGGGCTGGACGTGTTCGCCCAGGCCATGTCCGACGAGGAGTCGGGAGTGGTTGAAGCCCTGGTGCCGCCCCATTCGCGCTTCATCGGCATGACCGTGGCCGACATCCGCTTCCGCCACAACCATCTCATGTCGCCCCTGGCCGTGACGCGCGACAACAAGACCCGCTACTGCGACTTCTGGGACATGGTCGTCCACGCGGGCGACTCCATCCTGATGCACGGGCGCTGGGAGAGCTTCCACGCCATGCGCCCCCGGCGCGAGATCCTGTTCGTGCAGTCCCTGGACCACGAGGTGCTGCACCCCGAAAAGGCCGGGGTGGCCGTTGGCGCGTTCCTGCTGTCCACAGGGCTTGTGCTGGCCACGGACCTGGCCCTGTCGGTGTGCCTGATGACCGGGGCGCTGGCCATGGTCCTTGGCCGCGTGCTGACCATCGACGAGGCCTACCGGGGGGTGGACTGGCGCACGGTGTTTCTGCTGGCCGGGCTCATCCCCCTGGGCGTGGCCATGGAGCGCACCGGGGCGGCCTCGTGGATGGCCGGGCATATCATGGCCCTGGTGGGCCAGCCCGCGCCGTGGGTGTTCCTGTTCGTGCTCGGGGCGTTGTCCACGGCCATGACCCTGGTGGTGTCCAACGTGGGGGCCACGGTGCTGCTGGTGCCCCTGGCGGTGGACATGGCCACCGCCGTGGGCGCGGACCCGCGCCTGTCCGCCCTGGTGGTGGCCCTGGCGGCGTCCAACTCCTTCCTGCTGCCCACCCACCAGGTCAACGCCCTGTACATGGGCCCCGGCGGCTACCGCAGCCTGGACTATGTGCGCGCGGGACTGCCCGTGTCGCTGCTCTTCCTGGCGGTGCTGACGGTCATGGTTTCGGTGTTCTATTAGGGCTGCGGCCGCAGGGGTGGCTCCCCGGGCGGGGGGCGCCGTCCGGGGCCATGACGATTTCGCGGGGGCCGGGCGCCGGGGTGCGCAGCAGGGTCAGGACGGCGCCCGCCAGGGCCCGGGTGCAGCGGCAGCCCGGCCCGGCGTCGTCCAGCAGCAGCGCCTGGGGGCAGGAGCGGCAGCGGTCGGCCTTCTCCAGCGCGGCGCGCGTCCTCGGGGCCTCGTCGCCTTCCGGCCCTTGCGCCGGGGCGGGAGGCCCTGCCCTGCCGATGCACATGATTCCTCCCGGCGCGCGGCGCCCGGCCACTAGCGGAAGAACTCCGCAGCGTACTTCAGGGCCGTGAAGACGATGACCCCCGCGAGCATGGCCTTGATGGCCCGGGCGGGCACATGCTTCTGGCAGCGGGCGCCCAGGTACATCCCGGCGGTGCCGCCGATGCCGAAGAGCAGGCCCAGGCCCCAGTCCGGCGCCACGGACAGGTGCGGGTAGAGGGGCGCCAGGGCCTGGTAGAAGCCCACCCCGGCCACGGAGGTCACGAAGGTGCCCATGAGCGCGGCTCCGGCCACGGTATGCACCGGCAGGCGGAAGAACGTCACCAGGAACGGGGCGATGATCGATCCGCCGCCGATTCCGTAGGCGCCGCCCACCACGCCCACCACCAGGCTCAGGGCGAAGATGCCCGCGCAGGACACGTCGTGGTCCTGGCCCTGGAAGGAGTAGGCCAGGCGGCGCGCGCTCAGCCCGTGCACGACCACGGCAGGGGCGGGGCCCCCGGCCCCGGCGCCGCGCGGCCGCGTGAGGCGGCCGCCCCCGGCCGCGCCCCGCGTGGCCAGCAGGTC